>JABWCH010000300.1 GCA_013359215.1 Candidatus Brocadiia bacterium
GCCAGCACCCTGGCCTATCCTGCTGCCAGCAAGCTACTAAACAAGCTTTCCCCTGAAATAGGGAAAATGGCTGATCCCGTTCTTCAGGATTTGCCTGCTTTAATCGAAGGCAAAACCTCGCTCAAAGACTTTGCCACAAAGTCCGCCAGCACCCTGGCCTATCCTGCTGCCAGCAAGCTACTAAACAAGCTTTCCCCCGAAATAGGGAAAATGGCTGATCCAGTGCTTCAGGATTTGCCTGCTTTAATCGAGGGCAAAACCTCGCTCAAAGACTTTGCGACAAAATCCGCCAGCACGCTGGCCTATCCTGCTGCCAGCAAGCTACTAAACAAGCTTTCCCCTGAAATAGGGAAAATGGCTGATCCCGTTCTTCAAGATTTGCCCGCTCTCATCGAAGGCAAGACTTCGCTCAAAGACTTTGCCACAAAGTCAGCCAGCACGCTGGCCTATCCTGCTGCCAGCAAGCTACTAAACAAGCTTTCCCCCGAAATAGGGGAAATGGCTGATCCCGTGCTTCAGGATTTGCCTGCTTTAATCGAAGGCAAGACTTCGCTCAAAGACTTTGCGACAAAATCCGCCAGCACCCTGGCCTATCCTGCTGCCAGCAAGCTACTAAACAAGCTTTCCCCCGAAATAGGGAAAATGGCTGATCCCGTTCTTCAGGATTTGCCTGCTTTAATCGAAGGCAAAACCTCGCTCAAAGACTTTGCCACAAAGTCAGCAAGCACCTTGGCCTATCCTGCTGCCAGCAAATTGCTCAATACAATTTCCCCAGAGCTAGGGAAATTAGCAGACCCTATGCTTCAGGATTTGCCTGCTCTCATACAAGGCAAGACTTCGCTCAAAGACTTTGCCTTAAAAAACGCGCCTACTGCTTTGCTGGCAGGTTCAGAGCTTCTGACAAAAGCCTTTCCTAAATACGGCGGAGTAGTCGGGAAAATCCTGAAAACAGGAGCAAAAGAATTCTCTTCTTTAATCAACATAGGGACTTCGGTGAAAGATATTTTTTACTCCAAAAATAAACTTTCTGCTGCTATCAATCTAGGCAAAGAAGTGATAGACTGGCTTCCCATGGGAAAAATATTCAAAGCACCAGGTGTAGCCAAAAATATTTTGAAAAATATCCCTGATCTTTTCCAAAAAGAAAACAGATCCCAGGCTATAGGCAATATACTCGGATCAGCAAGCAAGCTCTTGCTTCCTGGCAAGCTAGGCAATGTAGCAGATGTTGCACTACAGACTTTAGTTCCTATGCTGTTGGATTCTAAAGGCAAAGAAGATACTCAGGCGCAGGAAAAAAACGAAGATTTAGCTACTCTGGCACAAGAATATCCCATGCTTCCAGAAAGAACGCCTGGCAGCGAAATTGAGACAGAAGAAATCCAGGAAATAGCATTCAGTCAGCCAGAACTGCCATCAGAAACGCCTATGCTATCTGTAGAACCCGCTTCCTATGAGGAAAACAAGAAGCCTTCTAGCAAAAAGAAAAAACAAAAATCGCCAGAAAAGAAGCAAGAACAAAATATTTCCTCAGAAACCTTTGAAAGCAAAAAAGAAAATACCAAAGAAAGCAACTCTCTCTTGAGTAGAGAAATCGAAAAAAGAAAGCTCAGGGAAATGCTATTGGAAGTTTTATTGGAAGAGACCAATGCAAAAGGCTATACTATTTAGGAAAACTCTATGATATATCTAGGCGAGCTAGAACTCAAGGCTGTGCAGGTCATAAAGCTACAAGAAGAAAGAGACACGGTGGCACATTCCACAGTTTCCACTGGAGGAGAAGCACTGCAAGACCTGGGAAGAAAAAGAGCAAGCATCCATATCAATGGAATATTCACAGGCAAAGAATCCTCCAAAAACACGTCAAAGCTAGTACAAATGCTTCGACAAGGAGAACCAGTCTCTTTCAAGGCAGAAACCGTACCTGTTGACCAGGTACTCGTACGCAAAGCCATTGTCTCCCGCGAGGCAGGAAAAGCACAGCATGTTTTATATGAAATAGAGCTGGAAGAATGGCAAACCACTTCCAGCACAGGCGTAGAAGAATTAGACAGTGCCGTTGTCCTCGTCAACAACGCCATAAAAGTATCGGATACAATCTCTAAAATGTCGCAAGAAATGTTCCAAAATTCTTTTATCTAAATTTTCGATACAAGGCTATAAAAATGCAAATCGCTCACTATAATGTCGCTTTCCAAGGGCAATCTTATACGCCTAATGTGTTTCGCGGAGAGCATAATCTCATATCTTTGGAGGTAAACCTCTCTTTGAACCATTGCGCTGATAGAGTCCGAGTATTATTTGGTGGAGGAAGCAACTTTGCGGCAAAACTCAAAGACCCGATTGATATTACATTAGGAGATGAACAGAGTAAGCCTATTGTTTTCCGAGGAAAGATCGCCCATCTTAGCTTCCAGGCCACATGCATCATCATAGATGCCCAAAAGTCAGAGCATAGTCTATTTGCCTTGCATTTTAATCAGCTTTTCCAAAAGCAAAGCTGTGGAGCGATTGTACGAGAAATTTTATCACGCGCTTCTTTAGATTCAGGAAACATAGAAGATGGCATTACTTTGAGCCACTATCCACTAGGAATACGATGGAGCGGGTACGATCATATCCAGGCTCTTGCCCAAAAAAATGACTTTATCTTTTTTTCCAATGCAGACAACCAGTTCCATTTTCAAAAGCCCATAAAAAAAGCAAGCAAGAAAAAATTTTCCTATAAAAAAGACATTTTAGAACTACAGAACACAGAGCATCTTCCCGAATACGAAGGCTTTTTGGTTTATGGCGAAGGAGCTGCCAGCGTAAAAGGCGAAGATGCAGAAAACTGGCTGCATAAAAATCCCGACGACTATTCAGGCAAAGCAGGCAAAGGCAATACATGGATAGAAGAGCATCCAGAGCTAAGCAATAAACAAATATCTCTGGAAGTAAGCAAAAAGATACAAAAAAGCTTCCAGAGAAAAAAAACAAGCGGTAAAATCGTTACTCTCGGCGCAGCCGAAATCTTTCCAGGCGATTGCATTTCTATCAGCGATTGCCCCATGGCAAGCTGCAATAAGACATTCATGGTCTTTTCCGTACGCCATATTTTCAATAGAACAGACGGCTTTATTTCCCAATTTACCTTTATGGACATAGAATAAACATGAGCGAAGCCATCCACCTTATTGATGTCATAGAAAAGATTGTAGAGCAAAAGCTACGAAGCCTTTACCTCGGCGAAATTGGCATTGTAACCTCTGTCTTCCCACACAAAGACCCAGGGGACAAAGAAAACTACTCTTGCCATGTCAAGCTCAAAAACCCCGATGCCCAGGGAAACTATCTGGAATTATACCACGTGCCAATCGCAACAGGACATATAGGAACGGTTTGTATCCCTAACATAGACGACATGGTGTTGATTTCTTTTGTAGGTGGCTCTATCCATTCTCCTGTAGTCATAGCCCGTTTATACACAAGCGAAATGAGACCGCCTGTTAGTACAAACGATGAAATCATAACCCAATTGCCTCCTGGAGAAAAAAAGCCAGAGGAAATAATTCATTGTCACCTGTCTAATTCTCAGGAAAGCAAGGGGCCAAGACTCTTGGAAATAGCTATGAAGCCTATGATAGAAATGACTGCCAGCACCAAAGACCAAAAAGCATCCTTTGTATTGAAGGTGAATGAGGAAAAAAACAAAATTTCCATACAGCACGAAGAAAAAGGGCAGATCGAAATTTCCAGCCAGAAAACAAGCATTATATTAAAAGAAGATGGCGATATCACAATCTCCAGCCCAGAGAATATTACCATAAAGTCCAAGAAAGACCTCATGCTGGAAGCCCAGAATATCACATTGAAAGCCAGTGGAAATATCGCTGTAAGTGCAGGCGGAAACTTCGAAAGCACAAGCCAGAAATCCCAGAAGCACGAGGCACAGATCAGCATGGAAATTTCAGGACAGGCAACAACCAAGGTAAAATCCGCAGGAGCGATTCTGGTACAAGGCCAGACAATATCCCTGGGTTAGGACTCTATTTTGAAAGGCAATACCCTTGCAAGAGACAATAAAAAATATCATACAAAATATCCTGGAAGAAAACATGCCTGATTCCGTAAGACATTATCTGTCATGGAACAATTCGGCAACATCAGGAAGCGTGTATATTGCATTAGAATTGGCTTCGGATATTCGCTTTCTGGAATGCGATCCCATATCGCAGGAAAAGGGATTTCCTATTGCTTTTGATATGAACATTAAGCTGTCTTCTATGAGCAACAGCAATTCCAATCAGTCAATAGAAAAAAGCAGCCTGGCACTCTTAGCATGGTTTCAGTATTTACAAAAGTTGCCCTATAGAAGCCTTGAAGAAGAAAGCCCTATCTTCAGAAAGCACGAATACAAAGAGGAACAACACAGCCTGGCAGCCTCTTTTCTTTTGCAGACATTTTCCTTGAAAAATATGTCTATAAACGATAGGAACGCCAGCCTGCTCACAGAGTTCAAAGGAATCATAGATGTGCATCTTTACGAAGAAAATCGCTCTGGCCCTATAAAAAAGATCCATTTTGAAACAAAATATGTTCATGAACTTGGAGTATGGCAAGCACCTGAAGGCAAAATCACTGGCCTTGAAATAATAAAAATTCTTTTTTCGATAAAAAGTTTCAAGGATTGGCAAAATTTAGAAAAAACAATTTTGTCTCAAAATACAACACCCTTAGACAAAAAAATTTGTCAAAAGATACAAAATAAGTCAAAGAATGCTGATGAATTTCTCGAAAAATGGAATTCTTTGTTATGGGAAGAACAACTTCCCTTAGTTGTTCCAGAAGGTTTCATGACAGAAAAAATGAAATATCTATTTAAGCAAGGGCTACAAGGAAAAAGTCTTTTGCCGCTTAATCGAATGATTTTAGAAAAAAAATACGATGAATTTCTTTCCAAGGAATTATAGATTATGCAATTTATTCAGGATAAAAATTTTCGATGCGAGATGAAAATGGGTATACCTTTAGAAAGCAAAATCAGCAGTTGGACAATCTCTCTACAAAAAAACAACGAAAGTCTTTTTTATAAAGACAAGGCTGTATTTTTAACCCTAGATTCTTCAGTCATAAAGCTTGATCATCCTGTAGTATTGCATCAGGTAAAATTTGAGAATACGTCGCAAAACAATCTAGTATTTACCATTTCTATGTTCCAGAGAAATTCTTTGATCTCTTTATACACACTAGATAGCAAAAATTTTCCTACGACATATATACCAGGCAATGGCAATAAAGACGCATATATAGTGGAGCATCAAGGGGCAAAAAAATTTTTCATCCAGGCAGGTACATTAGAGGAAAAAGAAAGTCCATTAGGCAAATATGAAGTTTTTCAAGAATTGCAGAATTTCCCCAAAGGAATACAATTGACATATAGCGCGAACTATGAACTTGCTTCTACATTTTCTCTTTACTTTAACGAAATTCTGCTAATACATTGTCCATTAAAGGATGACCCAACCAGAATTAATATGAAAAATGCTATTCCCTATATGCAAAATTATTTGGAAGAAAAAGCAAAAAGCAATGAAACACTCCTTTTTATACTAGAAACCAATGGACTTGCCGATATATCTATTACATCAGAAATGGAATATTCTATTCATAGCAATCGCTTTAGCAAGGATCAATCTAGCATAGAAGTCGAATTAAAAAATTTTGAGGACATAACTCTATATAAACCTCATAATAAGTTGATGCTGCAATCCATGCAAATAAATATAGAGCTTCTCGAATGCTACGAACTATGTTCCCAAACGGATTCCCCTTCCCTTTATCTATGGGCAATGCCATCGGATCAGATTACCCTGTTCTTAGATGTAAACTATGAAACAATAAAAATCTGGATTCCCATGCGATATGAAAATCTAGAAATAGCGCGTCAAAAGCAAAAATTTGAGATATTCTCTTCAGATCAAAAGTCTCAAAAAATTTCGGCAACCGATTTTAGCGAAGATAGGGTTCTTTTAACAATGAATAAGCCCTTAAAAGAAGATAGGTATGCCCTTCAGTGTACAGGCTGTGAGTTCAAATTGCCAGCCTATAAAAAAGAAAAAGACAAAAACTCTGCGATTCTGGTAAATCAATTGCCCTGGGAGCCTTTAAGCTCTTATTCGTGCCAAATAGCAAACGTTCGTTTTGATCTAGCTCCAAAGATTATAGAATATACCCAGACTCAAGACCAAATATCGCCACAAGCCATCCAGGATAAAATAGGAAAGAGCATACAAGGGACTATTCGTTTAACCAACCTTCAGGCAATCTGGAAAGGCACAAAGAAAGAAACAGTATGAAAGATAAAAACAAAATTTTAGGCAAAGATATCAAACTATTTTCTTTTCCTATTTCCAGCCTCGGAGAGCAGCAGTCTAGCATCAATAAAAAACCTCGCTATTTCGAGCTGGAAACCGTATCAGGAGAAGAAAATCTTTGCCAGGCTATGGCATCGAGGCTTCTAGCCCAAGAAAAGTCCTTGGAAGCATTGGGCCATTCCCGCTATGGAGCCGATATCCTATCTTTTCTAGGGCAAAACAATAGCCCCCATATAGAAGGGCAAATCAAAAGAGCCTTAGAGCAAGACCCAAGAATAGAAAGCGTTTCTGTCCAGGTTTCCAAAAAATACCAGGAGGAACATAGCCGATTAGTATTGCAAATATCGGCCTATCCTGTTGCCAGCTTAGAGCCTGTTCATTGGAATGTTCAATTCAAAGAATGAAATTCTACTATAGGAATCCAATATGACAAATCCCTTTATAGCAAAGGATTACAACCAAATTTTTGAATCCCTGCGTATCCAGCTTACAGG
>JABWCH010000301.1 GCA_013359215.1 Candidatus Brocadiia bacterium
TGAAGAAGGTCTCTTAAAGAAACATCCCCATCTGTCCTTGCACAAATATATTATAGCAGGAATCGGCTTTGAAAGGATTCTAGGCTTAGAGGTGAAGTAAACCTAAACCATCCTCTGCAATAGCTCTCTGGCATCCACTCTAGCCTTAGCCAGAGAATGCTCCTGTACAAGAATCTGCCCTGAAAGCAGGAAGAGATAATAGAAGCTGCTAAAATAGTATCGCTGCACTGTCTTCTGAATCGAAACTTTCAGGCCACAGGCATGTTCGATATGGATATGCAAAGCCGTCCTAACCAAGATCTGCACCAGCATAGAGGCTCTCTTGCCTATATGAATCTGGTTTTCCCTCAAAGCTCCACTTGAATAGGCCAGAGCATAAACACGAATGATTTCCTCAATTATGCTGGCATCGTACACCACAATGCTCTGGTTTTTATAAGGACTTTTTTCGGCTGTTACAAAAGCAAAAGTAACTGACATGCTCTTAGCCTTATCGCAGAACGATTCCAGCGTTTTTGGAGGCCAGTCAGTCTTCATGCGGTTTAAAGCCATTTGATTCATTCCCAACAAAGAACTAAGCCCTCTTTCGCTCATGACACTTTGCCCATCCTCTAAAACATAGCATTCACAGCGGACATCAGGCATAATTTCCGCTTCGCCGTAGTGGATTGCCCTTATTTGAGAAATTTCTGGCTCGCCAAAATCGAAAATAGCCTGATTTTGTGCCTCGGAGGAACATTTTTGCCTCATAAAATTCTCCTTTTAGAAAAAAAATTTTGCATGCAGCGCAAGAATTTTGCTGCAATTTTTTGGATGAAAACCAATTACAAACATTTCCTCCTGCATGGCAGCAAATCATTTTTTGCTTTGACTATGGCATGGTTTATGCTATAATCTTTATACTTTATGTCTTCTGCCTCTGGCAGGAGTTTTTTTTTGTACCCATCTATTATCTCTTAATCATACAAACAAGTCAAATCTTTTTCCCCTAAAAAATACAATTTCCCTCAATCGTTTGATTGAGGAAGTGGACTGACCTAAACCTAAACCTAAACCTAAACTTAAACGCAAGCCTAGTTTTTAGTTTGAACTCAAAGCAATTTTTTGTTCAAGCTCAGATTTATGTTTAGGGTTAGGTCTAGGTTTAAGTTTATAAGTAGCATAGTCTTAGCCTTAACTTAACAGCGTTGAGCTAAAGCTTCGGGCTATCAGGGCTTGTTGTTGTCTGTCATCCAGATCGGGGTTTTGGATTCGTAAGGCATTGAGGAGAAGTTGCCTTTCTTGCGTGAAGAAGTCTTTTCGGAAGGTGTTTTGGAGCTTTTATTGAGCCTGGGATTCAGTTCGCATGCTTCGCAGATCAGAGAGGCCAAAACTGAACGAATCAATGTCGTCTGTACCTGGATGCTTTTCTTGCCTATATGCTGCTGGTTTTTATGGAGTATACCTGCTATCAAGGCTTTGGAATAGGCTCTTAGCAATAGCTCTATGCTGCTTACTGGATAGAAATGGATCGTCCTGTCCTTATAAGCGCATTTTGCCAGCACTTTCACAGAGAACATCTCCAGCTTTTCCTCTGGTTCGAGGAAATTTTGTAGCTTCTGGGGAAGGCCATTTTTTACTATTTTGGCTATTGCCATGTGATCCACGCCAAGAAAGAAGAGAAGCAAGGCCACGTTCGCGTCCTCTTAGATTAATGATCGCAATATCTCATGAACCTTTTGGCGTGGCGAAAACAGGGCTTTCCTGTTCTACATCATTTTGTACCATACAGCATTTTAAAAATTTAGCTTTCTTCTGTTTTATAATCTCCAATCCATTTTACCCATGTTAAGGCTTTTCCAACAGCATTAAACAAGCGTTTATCGCCAGTATAAAACGATATTTTTTTCAAGAATCCCAGTGACAAATAGGTGCGTCATAAACTGAACGTTGATAGCGATAAGCCATTTCAAAAGCCGTAATTTGCAATTCGGAAAACTCGATCCGTTGTATATCGAATTCTTAAAAATCGGCTATAGCAGATAATGCATCCTCTTTACTGATTCTGTTCATACTGGCTGCCACTTTTAAAGCATTTGTAATCTCATAGTCAAAAAGCGTAGGCACAATCAGAATCAGCCGCTTATTCAAAAAATCATTCAAAATAGCATCTGCCTGTTCTGTTGCTTCTTCATCACGTAATCGCCACTTTAAAGCAGCAGAAGCGTCAATAACGATTTGTTTAATGCTCACGTCCTGCCTCCACTAATTCTTTTAGGTTTACACCTATTGGCTCCATGGTTTGTCTTGCCTGGTGCATTCTCTGGGCAGCTTGCCTTTGCCTTTCATCTTTGGAAATTACGTCTTGTATATCTTCAAGAAAAACAATAGCAACAGGAATTTCTCTATCTATTTTGGGTATATCTTCTATGGCTTTGAAGCCTTTTCCATTACAAATACCACGTATTGTTAGCATAAAATACTTCCTTTTGTTTATATATATATTTATCGCATTAATGCTAAAAAAATCATTTTTTTTATTCTTTCTTACGGAAGCTTAGTCAACATCCATGTTCTTCTGGTATATAAGCGAGTTTTTCTTGCTGCAAGGCTTCGGAAAGAAGCAAAGCAGGCGTAGTGCCTTCATAGTATACGATAACACGGAGAAAACCATCAGCCTCATGGAATTTTTAGTATGGATTTTAGGCATCTGGGAGAGAATCTCTCGAATCCTGGTTTGTTCGCTTTTTTTTAAAGTTTGTGTATATCCTGTCGTGGTTGATCTTGCATTGTATTTTACTTTGCTAGATTCCCTTTTTCTTTTTTCTCTAAAACCTTGAGATCGGATACTTTTGTGCCTGTACTTTGTACCACTATGGTATCATGCACAATCTGAAAATTTAAGTATGGTTTCCTAATCTTTTACACTCCATATATATTCGTTAATTCTATCTCTACCATCTTGATCAAAATTAGGGGTGATGATTTTAGAACATTCTTCTTTATTGATCAAATTTGCTTCATAAATTCGACCGGATTCATTTACAAAATAAGCTTTGGTTCCATTATTAAGAGTTTCAGCAATTCAACATTAAAAATTTTGGACATTTTTTATACTCCTTGGAAATACAACATATTTTTTGAAAAACAGGCCATCCTGGTATAGAATAGCAAACAGACTTTTTTTAGCAAGAAAAAATTTACTTTGATCTGGCATATAAAGTATTATAATATCTTATATGACAATTCATCGGCATACACTGAGTTGGTAAAAAAATATCCTTGACTGTTTCTTTTTATGATCCAGGGATTTATAGGAAAATTTTATGATAGAGAATATGTATTGGTTTTTATAAGGACTTTTTTCGGCTGTTACAAAAGCAAAAGTAACTGACATGCTCTTAGCCTTATCACAGAAGGATTCTAGCGTTTTTTGAGGCCAGTTTCCTACCATGCTCCTTAAGGTTGGATGGGCTAGCCCCAGAAAAGAACTAAGACCTCTTTAGAAAAGAACTAAGACCTCTTTCACTCATGACACTTTGCCCATCCTCTAAAACATAGCATTCACAGAGGACATTGGGCAGGATTTCCGCTTCGCCGTAGTGGATTGCTCTTATTTGAGAAATTTCTAGCTCGCCAAAATCGAAAATAGCCTGATTTTGTGCCTGGGAGGAACGTTTTTGCCTCATAAAATTCTCCTTTTTCAAAAAAAAATTTCATGCAGCACAAGCATTTTGCTGCAACTTTTTGTATGAAAACCAACTACAAACATTTCCTCCTGCATGGCAGCAAATCATTTTTTGCTTTGACTATGGCATGGTTTATGCTATAATCTTTTTTACTTGAATCGCTTCTGCCTCTGGCAGGAGGATTTTTTTTATACCACGCTATTATCTCTTTAGCATACAAACAAGTCAAATCTTTTTTCCCCTAAAAAATACAATTTCCCTCAATCATGACATCTTCTGTACATGGACGCAAAGCGTTTTTGCTTTGATTAGGACATGGTTTGTGCTATAATCTTCTTTCTTTATCCTTGCTGTGGTTCGGGCGGTATGTTCGTGCAGTCGGAGAAATTCGTCCTTAGCCGCCAGGGCAAGGTCAATGATATTTCCATCTATGGTCAGGAGAGCAACCAGACCACGTGGCGACTGGCTAGAATGAATCTGGCGATCCGCAGCATTGACAGCTCCCAGGTGAAATGGGCCAACCCGCCTTTCAACGATAGCGATTGGAGCGGAGATTTGCTCAAAAAAGACGCTAGATGGAAGTATGGCACTCCCAACCAATATACACTAAGCAATAATCGCTTTTGCCCAATGATTTGTAGCCGTAGGATTGCGCCAAAAAGTCATGTCTGCTCAAAGCCGAACGCCAGCGCAATCCCTACGTCTTTTACTAAATCGCCTATATCTATTGATTAATCTTGTGTTAAACTCAGCTTAACACACATGACTGCAAAGACGACATTATCAAAAATCAAATATTGTTAAACTTTTCTGTAACACGATGTTTTTTATGGCTGGTGCTTATACAAATTATTCAGCAAAACCTGCCAGAGTTTCTTTTCTTCTGGGTACTTTTGTAATCTCGTTTGCATGATGTCCACCATTTTCTTTTTACCTAGGTTAGCGCATGCTTTGAGTAGCTTTCTGGGAATATTAGGACAAACGAAATCTCTTTTAGGCTTTATATCAGAAGGCCAGTCTTCCCAAACAATATCTTCCTGGACTATGGCTTGTGCATACCAGAAGTGGTGAACCATAGCAGCGAGATCGTTTGTGGTCATATAATTCCTAAGATAGAATTCCAAAGTTTGTTGCGATGCTTGCGTTTCTGCTAAAAAAAGATTAAATGCTGTATTGGGATCTAATTCCTGTCTCATGACATGGATAAAAAAAGGAATCGCCTGTTGTTGAGTCTTCTTTAAAATAGAAAGAAATACATTACTATGAGGGTTGTGTCTATAAATCTGTAGCAACAGAACATCGAATAGAGCAAATCGCAAATAAGGGCTTTGGTTTTTCAGATAACAAGATACCATATTTTCTGCCTCTTTTTCAAGAATTTCTCCTATATCTTTTGCACCATTGCCCAGAATTTTTTTTACAGATATTTCCAAGGAATTCATTAACCAATAGACTTCATCTTCAGGCAAATCTAAAGCTAAAAAATTTCCAAGCATGAAATCAAGGGCTTTCTGATGCAGTTCTACTCTGCTGCCAGGCAAAGCATCCAACAAAAATTGCCATAATATCCTGTTTATCCTCTTTTGCCATATAGAAACAGGCGATTGCAGCATCTTTTGGATTTGCTTTTCGCACCACAGGATGTATTGAGAGAGGTAATTTTCCTCTAAAGACTGCAAGGCTTGGGAGCAGGCATAGGCAAATAATGCAAGCAAAAAAATACAATCTTTATCCCAGTCTAAAAATTGGGGGGGACAAGATAAAAGAGATTTTATTGCCTCTATGTCCTTGTATACATCGCGATGGTAGATGAAAGGAGATGACAAAGAAGTTTCCATTTCTTCTTCCCATCTTTCTAACATAGAAAAAAACGCAGGCTTTTTGTTATCTTTTTGTAAGATACATAGAATCCATGGCATAAAATGTTCATAAAAAAAACTTTTATGTTCATAAGCTTTGTATATTGTTTCCATCCGCTCTATCTGGATATCAGTATCTAGTGAGAGAAAAAAACGATTCAAAATAGAGAGAAAAATATCAAGTTCCTTGCGATGAAATCCAAAGCTTTCTATGAGGGCTGGCCAAAGTTCTTTATGGGCACATTCTATTCGAGAGAAAAACCATATTGCCCAGCTATCATTGGCAACATCGTATTGTACAACATGCTGAAGAATTTCACACAGGATGATAGCCTGAGGCGAAGAAAATATTTCGCTTCTCCCTTGAAGTTCGTGAGCTAAACAACGATCTAAAACATCATTGTCTTTTGCCAACAAAAAAAACAGAGCAGAACGAGGAAAGGGATTACCATAATTTTTATAATATAAAAATTTTTTTTCCATAAGATACTCACGCCATCTAGTATATAAATGGGAATCTTTGTCTAAAATTGCTATTAGCTCAGAATAGATCAGAATTTTTTGAGAAATAGCAATATTTAACAAAGAATCGAATAATAAATCTTTTTTGTTTTCTTCTAGCTCTTTCTCTAATAGCTCCATCATACAAATATAGCATTCTTTTCTTTCTTGATAGCTTAATTTATTGAATTCTATAGAACTATATGCAATTCGATATATTTCAGGCTCAGCATTTTTGTGATATTTTGCTATATAGTCCGAAAGGTACAATATCATTTCAATCTGTTTAACAAATTTCCATTTAGAAGAGGCTTCTTTATATAAAATTTCGATTCCCCATTCTACAATAGTCTTTTGTATTCTATTTTGGGCTTGTTCTATCATCGTATCATCTTCAGCATTATAAGAGTGTAAGTCATTTGAGGATTTCCATCTGCGACTATACCAGGCTTCAAAAGACGAAAGGCAATTTCCGTATCTTTTTTCAGAGGCTTGTTTCCAGAATTCTAGCAATATTTTGCTATATCCTTCTAAATAGCTAAGGAAGTTGTCTAAAGTATATGTGCTTTTAGATAAAAATTTTTCTACATAATGTTCTAACATTTGAGCGAGCAGTTCTAAAGGATTAGGGTCTTGCTGCAAATCTTTTCCAGGCGATTCTTTTTTTGAATGGAAAAAAATTTGCGTTGCTATCCAATCAGTTTCTCCATAGACTTCCCAAAAAGTTTTTTCCAAGATATTATGGTATGCCTTACTTTCTATATGGCTTGAAAGAATATCCAAAAAAGCTATGGTGTCTTTTATCCTTTGTTTAGCATCGCAGAGATAAATAAAGGGAACTATGTTAGAAGCTAGAGACGCTTCTTGTGGATTATACCAATGCATGATGCTTTCCAAGCTTTCGGATGTCAGCAAATCAGGATTTTCCTGCTTTATGAATTTCAAAATTTCTTCCATCATGGGTAAAGAACTGCATCTTAGTGTATCATATAAAAAGTGTCCCAAAAATTCTCGACGCTGTTCCAGACTGAGCTTTTTGTACCAGTTGAAAATTTCTGGGTCTTTGATATAGAAAGAAGCCAAAATACCAGGCAACTCGGAAGATTTCCAACCTTCTGTGCCCTTTCCTAAATAGGCTCTGCATTCCTTGTAATATCTCTCTAATATGCGATATCTTGTTTCTTGGCCGCTGATAATATTGAGGGCATCAAGATTTCCCTTCTTTACAAGCCATTCTAGTGGCTCCCATTCCAACCTATCAGAATAAGATAGTTTTTCTTCGCCTAGGAAAAGACTATTTGTCCAGGCAAACCAATCCGCTCTTCGCCCGTTTTCATATTCTGAATCTGTAATGGGAATCTTTAATGGAATGTAGGGTAGAGTTTCGCAATATTTTTGAGATATTCTACGTAAACGAGCGAAATGGCGTTGTATAAAATTATGACGCAAGGATTGTGTATACCAACGCCATTCCTCTTGTTTTATCATATTCCTTTTCTGATTTTGCGTTTGTTCTTCTTCCTGCGTTCTCCGACGTAAATGCTTATCCCAAAATTTCAAGATATACTCCCAGGATGTTTTTACATTTTGGAGAGAGACTAAATTCGTGGCAGATGCTGCTGTTAATACCCAGAGATGCCTTTGGGAAAGGGGTAGTTGTTCCAGAGTTTTTTGGAAATTTTTCTGCTGAACAAGTTCTGGTACTATAGCAAATATCCTTTCTCCGATGCTATAGGCATCTATTATTTCGTCTTCTCCATGAAGCAAAATTTCAGGAAACAAAGGTTTTAAAAGATTTGCATCTGCCTTTTCCAGAACTTCACAAAACCATTGGGTCAAAACGTGTTTTTTTTGCCGATCTGTATTCCTGGAAAAATACCATGGAGCCATGTTAGTTTGAGATTCCTCATCTAAATCATCATAGCAAGGATATTTCCACAAAGGAAAGTCATGAAGCGTTTCCCATAGCTTTTGTCTATCAATGAATTTCCATGCCCAGAGAGAATCTTTGATTTTATCTATGTCTGTCTCTGGGTTGTCCAATTGTTTCCAGATGTCCTGAACCGTAGGAAGAGAAAGAGTTTCCTTTTTTCTGGCAATAACGAAATTCCATAAATCTTGCATAAATTGCTGCTCTGGCAAGATAAGAAATGACCCAGGATAGCGTTGGATTTCTTTTTTTTCCAGGCTTTCCTCTAACCATGCAATGGCAAATTCCGCTAAAATATTTTCCACTCTTTCTTTTTTATAAGGCAGAGTTTGTGGCAATAGCTTTTCCATTTTAAAGCAGAGGAGCTTGTTCAAGAGAGAATCCCATGTGCATTCGGACAAATCCCATTCTATATTACTATCGAGAAGAATTTTGACGATATTGGTAAAAGAATCCAATTCTTTGCACCATTCAGGAATGCTTTCTATTGGCTGCTTTTTATCAAAAGGAGACATTGTCGTTTTTTCAGGCTTTTTTATAAAATACTGTATTTTCTGCAATATCGTATGATGGTCTGGATTGGCAGTGTATTTTTCTATTGTTTTAAGAACCTGAATAGCGGATTCGTCTTTTAAAAGTATTTTCATTTGGTAGGTAATACACGAGATTTCTTCTGCCTTTTTATATCTATGATTATTTGATACCTTTAGGTTTAAATCTGTTAGAATATTTGTCAAATTTTCCTTCTCATCTGCCATAATGATAAGAGAATGATTAGGAGAAGAAAAATCTCTTTGTGGTTTCTGTATTTTTTGGAACTCTTCTATCATGTTGGCACGCAAATCTTTTCTATCGCTGTCCAGCATCCAGATAGTTTTCTTATTGCCTGTTTCCTGATTCAATTTTTCCAGTAGCATGTTCTTTTGGAAATATAGGTAAGACGTAGTTGCTTTGCTTTTTTCTTTTTTCTGAGATTGATAACGCAAATATTCTAAAAGCCTGGTTTTGCCAATTTTAGCTTGAATCACTAAAATTTGCCCGCCACTTTCGATTTGATCCTTGATTCTTTCCATCCTACTCCCAATAAAATTCAAATCATAGCTTGATCTTCTATCTCCTGGTGATGCCAAAAAACATGGATCTATCCAGCTTTCCTCTAAATCCTTAAGATATATGGGAAAATGCGGATACATAAAGCTGCTGGCTTGCGATAAGGGAAGTTCCTTGCTATTCCTTTTAATCTCTAATCCCCATTCTTCCAGCTCGTTCATGGAAATTCCTAGAGTTGTCAAAAATGCCTCACGTCTTTGCGAATCTTCCAAAAAATATTTGATTCTAGCAATCTCTTTTCCTTGTTTGAAGTAAGTAACCGATGATTGTACACTTCCCCTGTCTTTTTTAGTATCCTTGCCTAAATTTTTAGTTAAAGCTACGACAAATCCTTGCTTTTTCTTAAACTTTTCTTCCCAAAATAATTCCCAACATTCCTGCCATTTTTCATTTTCTGGATATTCCATGATATTTATCTCCTCTTGAATTTTAAAAAGAATAAAGGCCACCCCTGGATAAAAATTTTTCTTTAGAAAAACCTACTTGCTGCAATGCTCTTGAGATACCTGCTACAAGAACAGGATCACTTTTTTTATAAACATTTTCTTTGTTTTGATAGAATCTTCCTTCAGAATCCATCATGATATAGGATTCGATCATAGCATCGTTATTTTCTGGCACTAAGCCGATATTTTGTTTCTCCAAATTTTTATGTTTCAGAATAAAATTGCTAAATTGTTCATTTGTAATGGCAAGTTCATCACAAACGCTATCGTTTTCTCCATGAATGTGCAAAAATTGGAAAATTTTCCATCTTTCTACGCCACATTGTATTACAAAGTTCTTCATATCTTCTTGCCAGTTGAGGCTGGTAATTACAGAGTTTAATTTCATACGAATACGATGTTTTGAATTATTGGTATTAAAAGCTTTTATCATTTCAAAAGCGTGAATGGTAGAGGCTACATGCGTACCAGAGCCTCTTCCTAAATTTTTTTCTATGTTTTCATCAGCACTATCACAACTGATGCCAATCCAATGAAGGTAGTGCCCATATTTATCAAGCCATTCTTTTGTAACAAGCATTCCATTGGTAACTACAGATGTCTTTAAACCGACTTTATAAGCGTAATGAATCAAGTCTCCTAGTAAAGGATGTAAAAATGGTTCTCCACCCGCAAAATTAATTTTTATAAAACCTTCACTTTGTAATTTTTTAAGAATTTCTAAAATCTGATCCCTCTGTAATTTATTCTTCTCTTGAGTATTGTAAAAATGAGCATAGCAAAATTTGCAGCGAAGATTGCAAAAATCAGTAAGATGAAAATTGACAGATACCATCCCTGATTCCTTTCAAACAAAATAAGCTAAGAAATTTCTAGTTTCAAGAACTTTATAAAGTGTATATTCCCTATTTGAAAATGTCAATTCAATATTAGCAATAATAAAAAAGTAATATTGCGTAATAATATTGCTAAAAAATATAAAAATAAAAGATAGAATATATTATTTTTTCTATCTTTATATATATGAATTCATTAGAATTTTTTTTGATATAAATTTAAAAGGTTAGGAGTTAGGAGTGAATAAGGCAAAAAATCAGGCCAGCCTTCAGACATGAAAATAATGGCAGCGAAAATAGACGATTTGTCAGAAAAATAACAGACGAGGAGGTTTTAGCAGAAAGCATGGTAAAGGAAAAAATAGCAAAAGCCACAGAAGAGCTGATGCTCTAGGAAGAAGGTCTATTAAAGAAACATCCCCGTCTGTCCTTGCACAAATATATTATAGCAGAAATCGGTTTTGAAAGGATTCTAGGAATAAAGGTGAAGTAGACCTAAACCATCCTCTGCAATAGCTCTCTTGCATCCACTCTAGCCTTAGCCAGAGAATGCTCCTGTACAAGAATCTGCCCTGAGAGCA
>JABWCH010000302.1 GCA_013359215.1 Candidatus Brocadiia bacterium
AGCATAAGCAGCCTGTGCAGGCTAAGCAGTGCTATGTTAATAGCATCTGCTTGAGTCTGCGGAAGTAAATGGGGAAGTTATTTAATTCTCGTTTCTTATCCTTGTTAGGAGAAAACCATGGGGAAAAGTCTGTTTATTTGGATTGTGTTTTTTTTGGCAGCTTGCCAGACATACAAACCCGATCCTCTGGATTTGAAAAAGCATGAAATTTCATGGAAACAAAGAAATGGGTTTAGCCCTGAGATCCAGGAATATATAAAAAAACTATCCGATTTAGGAAACCAATCAGCAAAGTCTTACAATCTTGAAGACGGGATAAGCCTGGAAGAGGCACGTCTTATCATGCTATTCTTTAATGCAAACTTGCGGACGGCAAGACTCAAAGCGCAAATCCCTGCTGCCTATTCTCAAGAAGCAGGAAGATGGGAAGATCCATCTTTTAGCATAGATGCAATGCGTGTTCTGACGAGCATCCCACACCCTTGGGTTTTAGCCACATCCCTGGGGATTACTCTGCCAGTTTCAGGACGCTTGAGTGTAGAAAAAAAAATGTCCCATTCCCAGGCAGATGTTGCGCTTCAGGAAGCCTATCTGGAAGAATGGAGCATGTCTCATGAACTCCGCAGTAAATGGCTTGTCTGGACAGAAACTTGCGAAAAGATAGACACGCTCAAAAAATTTATCCTGTATTTGCAAGACATTGTCCATATTGTGCAGCAGCTCGGCAATGCAGGCGAACTAAAAAAAAGCGACGCTCGCCTTTTAGAGTTAGAATGGATAGAAAAAAAAGCCGATCTGAATTTTTTAGAAGAATCAGAAAAGGAACAAAGATCCCTTTTAAAAGAGTATATGGGATTCCATCCTGGTTTAGAGGTAAAGCTTATTCCCTCTTTTTATTTGCCAGAAATCGCAAAGGAA
Source organism: Candidatus Brocadiia bacterium (assembly GCA_013359215.1). Taxonomy (GTDB): domain Bacteria; phylum Planctomycetota; class Uabimicrobiia; order Uabimicrobiales; family JABWCH01; genus JABWCH01. The sequence goes on from JABWCH010000302.1 coordinate 919, forward strand.
AACCCTGAAAATTTCTCAGAACATCCAAGAGTCCAGCTTCTCGCCTTAGAGTATCAGGTAGCGGAAAATGCTTTAGAATTAGAAATAAAAAAGCAATATCCTGATCTTACGATAGGCGGCGGATATGAAAGAGAAGAAGGCGAGTCCAAACTAGGTTTTGGTTTGAATATGCCTATTCCCTTGTGGAATAGAAACCAGGCGGGAATTGCAAAGGCTTTGGCAGAAAGAAATTTTGCCAGGGCAAAATACGAAGCAGGCTATGAAAGCATTGCAAATGAAGTGTCCCGTACAAGGCAGAAATTACAAGCCTCCTCTCAATACTATCAGCATCTTGAAAAAGAACTCTTGCCCAAAGTACAAGAACAATGGAATGAAATGGACAGGCTTACAAAACTAGGAGAATTCAATGTTTTTTTGCTATATGAAACATTAACCAGGTCTTTGGAAATTCAAATCAAAATTCTGGATGCAAAGTTAGCGGAAAGACTAGCCTATAACGAATTATTCAGGAGCATACCATGAAATATTTTGCTTATCTTATTCTATGCCTGGCTCTTTTAGGCTGCTATGGAAAAAAAAATGAAAAAAAAGTAGACAATGTTAAAGAGGACAAGAATGCGTCTTCCTATATTTCTCTTCCTCCCATCGTCCGCCAGAACCTTGGAATCAGCTTTGCAAAAGTAGAAAGACGAAAAATCAGCAAAACGCTGCGTTTGCCAGGGTATTTTGAAGTGCCTTCGCATGGGCGGCAGCAATACTATAGCTTTTTTCCTGGAAGAATAGAAATTTTAGTAAAACAATACCAAAATATCGATGAACAGCAGCCCTTATATAGAATACATTCCGAACGGTGGAATCAAATGCAACAGGATTTGCTGGAATCCCAGGCTACTGTTTACAAATCGCAGATAGCCGTCAAAATAGCAGAAGCATCTATAGATGAAATAAAAAAAAGCATGCAATTGCTTTCCCATCGCCTTACCATAGCTAAGGAAAGAGAAAATATCAACAAAGAACATTCGGAAAGCGTCCAGAAAACATGGCAGCTCTGGATAGAGAGAGTAGATCAACTAGAGAAGCTGGACAAAGCAGGAGGGGGAAGGGCAAGCGAGTTGATTGCAGCAAGAGCGGAAAAAGCCACTGCATTAAAAAATATGGCAGAAGTAAAAGAAGAACACATAGAAATCCTTTCCCAAAAAATACAGATGGAAAACGACATACAGATGCTTCTCAATTCTTTGCCAAGAGTGGAAGCCGAAAAGGCTGTCCGCATTCAAGAGTATGAGGTAGCCAGGGCTAAATGGGAAATCGCTTTGTCCTATGCAGCAGATTTACACAATATGGACATAAAAAGCTTTACCCACATACAAGACGATTCGCCTCTTCCTTACTGGCAGAGGGCAAAATACCTCGAAGTCCGAGCCAGAAAAAAAGGTGTCGTGGAAAAAATTCTGGTAAGCACAGGTTCTTATCTCGCAGAAACAAGTCTTGTGGTATCTACTTTTTTGCCTCAGGATATACAGTTTCGTGCATCTGCCTTACAAGGCGATATGCCTTTTCTTCGGGATGGGCTTTGGGCTGAAGCAATGCCATCGATTAGCAAGCATTTCCCTGTAGAAAGAAGATTGCAAGGAAAAATACATTTATCCCCCCATGCCAATGCAGAAGAAAGAACAATCGATGTTCTTATGGACATTCCAGAGGCTAAAGACTGGACAAAGCCAGGAATTTGTGGATATCTTGAAGTCAACATAGAAACAAGCGACACAGAAGAGCTTTGTATCCCTGTTGCTGCTATGCTCCAGGATCAGTTGCAACATGTTTTTTTTAGAAGAAACCCACGCAATCCAGATCAGGTCATGCGCATTGCAGCAGATACAGGGATTCAGAATGGCATTTGGATAGTTATAAAAAGTGGAATTACAGATGGTGATGAAGTGGTACTTGATGGTATATACGAGCTGAAACTAAGCACTTCTGGACAAAGCCAGCAGGCAGGGCATTTCCACGCTGATGGGGCATTCCACCAGGGCAAGCATTAAAAGGAGTTTTTTATGCTAAAGTATTGCATTGGCTTTTCCATCGATAACTCTGTCTTGGTATTGATCATATCCTGCGTGATTGTTTTGCTTGCGCAGCATTCTTTAGAGCAAGTTCCTGTGGATATATTTCCAGAACTCAATGCTCCGACAATCACCATCATGACAGAAGCACCTGGTTTCCCCGCAGACCAGGTAGAGCAATTTATTACTTTCCCTATAGAGAGTGCAGTCAATGGAGTTCCAGGCGTAAAGAGACTCAGAAGCTCCAGCACGATGAATCTTTCCATTGTATGGATAGAGTTTAACTGGGGAGAAGACCTATTTCGAGTCCGCCAGATGGTCAGCGAGCGGCTTGCTGAAGCCAAAGAAAGCCTCCCTGAAGACATACACTGCGAGATTTCTCCCACTACTTCGCTGACAGGAGAAATCATGCTTTTATCCCTATCCTCGCCTGATAGGACAATAGACGATTTAAAGCTTAGGGCTTATGCTGAATATGAACTTCGCAACCGATTGCTTTCGATTTCTGGGATAGCCCAGGTTGTAGTTATTGGAGGAGAATTGCCAGAATACCAGATCCTAGTGAATCAGGATAGGCTCAGGCTTTATAATCTTACACTCCAGGATATCGTCGATGCAGCCAAAAAAGCAAATAACATTGCTGCTGGCGGCTACCTTTTGAATATAGAAGGGCTGGAATTACCACTACGCCAAAATGCTCAAATAGCAAGCGAAAAAGATATAGCATCCACTATGGTAGCTTATTTTCAGGGAAGACCGATTACCATCGGCGATATTGCCGAGGTAAAAATGGGGGGAGCACCTAAACGAGGTACAGCCTCGGAATTGGGTAAATCCTGTGTTGTTATTTCCATCCAAAAGACACCCGATGCTAATACCCTTAAGCTTACCAAATCCATAGATCTGGCCCTGGATGAAATGGAAAAAGCTCTTCCTTTGGGGATGAAGCTTAACCGTCATATTGTCAGGCAGTCTGACTTTATTTATCTGGGAATTAAAAATATCATTTCCGTCTTGAGAGATGCAGCTATTTTTGTGGCAGCTCTTTTGATGCTTTTTCTTATGAACATACGCGCCACCATGATTACTCTGGCGGCTTTACCCATGTCTTTAGCGATTTCTCTGATTTTTTTATGGTTATGCAATCTAAGCATCAATGTCATGACACTAGGCGGCATGGCTGTTGCCATTGGAAGCCTTGTAGACGATGCCATCATTGATGTTGAGAATGTGTACCAGCGTCTTTTGGAAAATAAGCTCAAACCTTTGTCTCAGCGGGTTTCAGTTTCTGAAGTTGTTTTTGCAGCAAGCAACGAAATCCGAACTCCTATGGTATTCGCTACTGTTATTATTGTGATTGTTTTTATTCCTTTGCTCTTTTTAGAAGGGCTGGAAGGACGCTTTTTCCGACCTTTGGGAATTGCTTATATTGTGGCTATTCTGGCTTCTCTTTTGGTTTCGCTTACTTTAATTCCAGCAATGTGTAAGCACTTGCTCAAGAATTTTCAGAGCAATGTAGAGAAAGAAAGCAGTCTTTCCCTCTGGCTGAAAAAAAAATATGCATCTGCTTTATCGTTCATTCTGAATCATCGCAAGGAAGTCATGTCAGGGGCAATTTTGCTGACTTTTTTGTCTATACTTCTGGCTTCTAGCTTTGGCAGTACTTTTCTACCAGAGTTCAACGAAGGAACTCTTACTGTGTTTCTGATGACTCCCCCTGGTACTTCTTTAGAAGAAAGCGATAGGCTTGCGAAATCCGTAGAGATACAAATGGGCCAAATCCAAGGCATCCGAAGCGTTATACGCCGCACAGGCCGTGCAGAGAAAGATATGCATGCAGAGCCTGTCAGCACTTCGGAAATAGACATTGCCCTTAAGGAAGGCTATAAAAAGAATGAAATGGTTCGCAAAATAGATGAAGCGTTGAAAAGAATCCCTGGAATTTCCATTATGATAGGGCAGCCCATTGAACACCGCCTTTCCCATATTTTATCAGGAACACCAGCCTCCATTGCTATCAACGTCTATGGTGATGATATGGAAAAGCTGCGAGAAATAGCAAAAAAAATAGAAAGCGAACTGAGAAGCACAGATGGCTTGCGAGACATCACGGCCAACAGGGAAATCATGATTTTGTCTTTGGCTATAAACTATAAAAGAGAGGAAATGGCCAGATGGGGGCTTACACCATCCGATGTAGCAGAGCAAATCAAGATTGCTTTTCATGGAAGCGTTGTGGCTGAAGTCAACCAAGGATTGCAACGCTATCAGGTATGCGTGCGACTAGAGCCAGAAGAACGATCTCAGATCGACCATGTACGCAAGCTCGTGCTGAAAGGTGCTAAAGGAGCGATGGTAAGGCTAGAGGAAATAGCCAGCATTGGTCGGGAGCAAACTTCCAACCTGATTGCAAGGGAAAATGGAAGGCGCAAGGCTGTTGTTTCCTGCAATGTGGCAGAGAACTATAATTTAGGCGATATGGTAAAAGAAATTCGGAAAAAAATAGACCCTATAGTGCATCGCTATGGGTATACTGTATCCTATGGTGGTCAGTTTGAAGCCCAGCAATCCGCGAGTCGTACTATATATTTCATGGGATGGATCGTGGTTGCCATCATTTTTTTCCTGATGTACATGGCACTAGAATCTTGGAAATGTGCCTTGCTTGTTATGCTGAACCTGCCCCTTTCTCTTATTGGAGGGATAGTTGCGATCTATGTTTCTGAGTCTCATAGCCTGTGGGAGAATACTCTTGCTTTGCTAGGCTTGGGATACAGGTACTATCCTCCTGTAATTTCCATTGCCAGCATGGTGGGATTTATCACTCTGTTTGGAATCGCCGTACGAAATGGCGTTTTGCTAGTAAACCATTATATTGCTTTAGAAAAACAAGGAAAGCCCTTGCGTGATGCTATAGTCCAAGGCTCTATAGAAAGGCTTTCTCCTATTTTGCTAACGGCCTTCACATCTATTCTTGGTTTTATTCCCATTATCGTGGCTGCTGGCGAGCCTGGTAGCGAACTTTTAGCTCCATTGGCTATCGTTACTTCAGGTGGCTTGCTCAGTTCCACTTTGCTTAATCTTATCGTAATTCCTGCGGGATATTCCCTTTTTTTTGAAAAAAAATCCATTTAGGAAAGGAAATTTATGAAGAATTTATTTTTGTATGCAATCGTTCTTTTTCTTTGCTTTTCCCTGACATGCTGTGATCAAGATGCAAAGCATGAAGATCATAAAGCAGAGACTAAAGAGGAAAAGCACGCTCACAACCATGAACACCAACATGGAGGCACAGCCCAAAAATTGGGTACTTTGGTTATGGAAGGTGTAAATATCGCAATAACGCAAAGCGGGGATATAAAATCAGAGATATGTCTGGGACTCCAATTGGAAAACGTAAAAACCGCACCCAAAGCCATTCGCGCCTGGATTGGTCTGGAAGATGCCAAAGGGTCTTTGAAGGGTCTTGCCAGCAGGGTATGCGAGGAAGACTATGACTATGATGTCCACATAGAAGCACCGAAAGTCCTTCCTGAAGGGAGTAAAATCTGGATAGAAATAGAAAAAAACGAGGGAATGATCTGGAAAGGGTCTGTGGATTTGCCTTAGAAATTTTTAGATAACTGCTCAAAAGTCTTTGTATTACAGCAGTTTCCAGTTGTATTTCATACAAAAAACGCCTATAAAATAATCCACAGATTACACAGATTACGCAGATAAAGGCTTCGAAAATCTGTGTAATCTGCGTAATCTGTGGATAAATTT
>JABWCH010000303.1 GCA_013359215.1 Candidatus Brocadiia bacterium
TCACGAATTTTGCGAATGGACGAATAGCACGAATAGATCATCTTATTCGTGTTATATGTGTTATTCGTGTCATTCGTGATTTTAAAATTAGGAGCTAAGGCAATAAGTGTTTTTTAATATTTTGTAATAATAGCATCTGATACAATCGCGTTATTTATAATAAAGGCGCAGGGATTGCGCTGGTGTTGGATTTTGAGCAGCATAGCTTTTCAGCGCAACCCTGTCAAATTAATCTGTATTGTCTGTATTGTATTTTTTATACCATTCAAGTTTGTTTTCTTCTATTGTTCGCGTTAGCGTGGAAGCATCAATTCCTATCAATTCGGATATAGTTTTTTGCGAAAGCTGATGTTTTTTAGCATATTCTAATGCCTGCCTATAGAATTCTTTTTTTAAGTCTTTTAAATTCTTAAAAGGTTCTGGAAAAAGGGTAGGGAGAGGTGCTGGCTTTATTTCAGGTAGCAATAGGTCTTCTGGCATGATAGCATTCATTATGCTCTTGGCAGCAGCAGACTGTATAACGCCTTGCAGCTCCCTTACATTTCCTGGCCAGGAATATTGGTGTAGTTTTTCGTAGCAAGAAGGGGACAATGTTTTTTCCTGTCTTAATTCTAAGCTAAATCTTTTGAGAAAATACTCCGTCAGCATGTCTATGTCTGCGTGAGAGCGTTCTCGCAGTGGTGGAATATTGATGACGAACTTTTTTAGGCGGAACATCAAGTCTTCTCTGAACGTTCCTGCACGAACCAGCGATTCCAAGGGAACATTGTTTGCGACAATCACTCTTACATCTACGGTAATGTCTTTATCGCTGCCTACAGGTCTAATCTTTGCCTCCTCCAAAACTCTCAAGAGTGCTACTTGAATGTCTTGGGAGCTGCTTCCTATTTCGTCTAAAAACAGAGTTCCATTGTCTGCTATGCGAAATAACCCTTCCATTGGACCTACATTGGTTGCAGCTCCTTTTTCTCGTCCAAATAGGTTAGAATACTGCATGTCCTCATTTCCGCGAAAAGTCCCTGAATTGAAGCAGACATAAGGTCCACTTTTTCTGGAACTATAATAATGCAGAGCCTTGGCTACTAGTTCTTTTCCTGTCCCTGTTTCACCATAAATATAAATAGGAGAGAGATTTTTGTATCTTTTGATCAAAGAAAAAACATTCTGCTCCATCAAGGGATCTATACTTAAAATTTTGTCTTCTCCAAACCGAAGCCCTCCTGTCATGTATTGTTGCAGCAGGGATTCTTTATCCTCTTTCTCTATATAGGTTTTTACATTGCTTTGATAATTAGTATAATAGCAATCTGCTATTTCTGTTACCGAATAACTGATATTTTGAGGAATTTCATGCAAACTATTTGCTGGTTCTTCAAAGTAGAGAAATATGCTTCCTATGGGCAGTGACTGGCTTTTCATCGGAATACAGAGAAAAGCACCTTTCCATGCTATTAGTTGAGTCCCAGAGGATTCTCTGTGTTTAAAATTTCTGAAAAAAGTGTCTTTTTGTATATCAGGAATTATTTTAGTATCGTCATTAAGGCTGCTTTCCTTTGCAATCCCATGCATGAAATTTTCGATTGTCTTTCTTTGGTCTTTTGGCTCATTTTCATCTCGTTGGGTATTCTCATCTATCTCACCCTCTGGAAAGCAATGCGAAATATGTGCCAGTTTAAAATAAAGTAATCCTTTTGTAGCATTTGTTCTACTGCATACATCATAGAATAAGCTTATCCATGGCTCTGATTTTTTTGGGGACATTTTTATCTCCTAATGGGTTTTACTGGGAAAACAGCATTTTGCCTGTTTTATATGGCAAAATGCAGATTGGTTGGCATCAATTCATTGGCTTCCAGGATACATAGAGCCATAAAAGGCCATTTTGTTCTTTCCAGGAAATAGCAGGAAGTTGGATTTGTTCTTTCTTCATGGGAAGTATATCGGAGTATTTCTCTACGCTGAAAATCTCCCAGCTCCTGTTTCCCTGCATTTGTTCTTTGATAAAGTCGTTCATTGGCATTCCTTTTATTTTGAGATGCTGTTCTATGTAGCCTGGAAAATTTTTGATGTTGATCCTTTTGCATTGGAAAGAGGAAGAGAAGCGAAGCGAATCTTGTTCCAATGCAAAAGAAAATTTTAACGCAGCATCTATTTCTGCCTGCGCATGGAAAGAAGCGATTTTTTTCCAACGCCAGGTTTTTATACGTAGTTTCAGGATTTCTATTTTGTCAGGAATTTCAGCATATATATCACCTTGGATTTTGGGCTGGCAGGAAAGAGCAAGATGATCGCCAGCAGGCTTCAAAAGGATATTTTTTCTATAGTCTTCTACTCGAAGATTGGTAAACTTTAAGGCGCGAACGCATTTTTCGAGACGCAAAATTTTTGTTATGAACTCAGGGATTTCTTTGGCAAGCTCCGCACGAAGCTGTTTAAAAGCAATCTCTAACGGAAGCGTTTGGTCTGGGATGCTAATGCTATCGCCTTTTAAGGAAATTTGTTGCCAAAAATAGTCCAGAAGATTCTGACAATCCAAGCCCAGGGAGCAATCGAGTTGGTATTGGCTTGCCAGTGCATTTAGATAAAAAGGAACCAAATCGAAAAGATTTTTCACAACAACGGGTTCTTTGCTTGCTGATACGAGATTTTTTGGGTTCTTGCTGAAGGATATTTGCGGATGATGAAGTACCAGATTTTCCCATGAGATAGAGGGGAAGCGTAATTCTGCTGCTGTGGATGGATTCTTGCTTAGGGGGACATAAGGGCTTTCCATGATAGCCGATTCAGGCTGAACTTCTATCCCAAAAAAAATCCATTTTTTCTGCGTTTCTATGGTTTTTAGTTCTAGCGTTAGTTTTTTTTTACCATTTTTTGTTATATCGATTGCTGGAAATATTTTTCTGGGATTTCTCGGCTGCAAGCGGGCATTGTTGAACCATTCCACAGCGATTTCTTTCACCAGGGAAGAGATTTCCATATTTACCTGGAGATTTTCTCCGCCAAGAAGCGGGACAAAAATACTTTCCGATGTCTGTGCATCCACAATCCTGGGCATGCAATACCATCCTCCCTGCGGGTTTACAAGGAACTGGATGCACATACGGGAGGAAAAGGTAAGACCTTGCTTACAAGACCAATCCAGATTAAAACCATATAGTCTCTGTCTAAAGCGATCTATATAGAGTTTTTGGGCTGTTTCCACGAATATCCTCGGCGAAGGAATGGCTTCCAAATCGTTCTCTTCCTGAAATTGTATTTTGGCAAATTCCCCAGAAGAAAATTGAGATAAGGATTCGTGATGGCAGACCAAGACTTTTCCCTGGGCTTTTTCAGAATCCAGATCAAAGGTAAAGGGAACTTCTTTCAGCAGGTCTTCACAAAAATCCTTTTGTATATACAAGTACCCCGCCTTGTTTTTGGCAGGCTTAATAGAAGCCGATGGCGGAGTGTATACATGGACATAAACATTGTATCCACTCACCAAAGCAGGAAGAGTGCGAACCAGATGCAAGGGCGAATGGTTTTCTGCTTCGAGATGAATTCCTGTATACAGAGAATCCAGCCAGTTTTTTTTCCCTTCTCCTGGGCCTCTTTCTCTATGCATGACGATCAGGTTGTCCAGGCTTGGAAAGTCCCTTTTCAGGATTAAAGCTTCCTGGCAGTTTTCTGCTGTAAAAAGATGCTCCCGCCCATGAAACCATATTTTCAATTCGCCTTCTTTTTGCAAAAGTTCTTTTTTCATCTTTTCATCCAGGCGGATCAATATAGACGATGGATTCGACCCTTCTATCCAGGGAAGACGGATCTCCTGAAAGCTTTTGCGAAACGCGCCAGCATCACCAAAGTACTCTTGCCAGGATTGAAAATTTTGCCATTCCATGCAGTCTTCTATTTCTTTGCAATGCAGGTATTCCTCGATTTCTTTTGGCAAAAGGCTGGCAGCTTGAAAAGAAAGAGACTGGTGAGCTTGAAAATGAAGGCGGGTTTGGGCAATTTTCATAATATCTTGGGAACAGATAGCCAATGCTATGTTATAGCGAGGCATAGACCCAAAGAGTATTCCAGAAAAACGCCCTTTTTCATCCAGGATAAGACCTCCGCTCATTCCTGGAGCGGTGGCCTGGGAGTTAAGATAGCGGAATTTCATGCAAGGCTTTGTGCTGCCCTCTACGTCCAGGAAATATTCTGCTCTGGGAGAAATATCGCCTATTCTGAGATAGATAGGATAGAGGGTTCGGTTATAGGCTGGATAGCCCAGAGCAACTCCATTTAGGTGAATCTCTTTTTCTGGAGTAAGATCCCAGGGATGCTTTTTGTAGAGTTCATCAGGCCAGTCCAAAGGCAGAGATGCGCGTATGAAAACAAGATCGTATTCAGGGAAACAGCAAATTTCCATAGGAGACTTCCTGGAATCTAGCCAGGAAAGCGTGGATTCTTTTCGAGTGGGCCATACTATTCTTCCCTCCTCTTGTTTCAAAGGACAGGGCCTGATCTGTAGCCATGAAGTGCCTTGGACTATATGATAGCAGCTTACAAAAATTCCTGTTTTCCCTGTTTCTTCCAGAAACAGCAAAACAGCACTTCCCTGCTTTTCTCCAGCATTCAATTCCAAGACAGACATGGCTTCTTTCAAGAGAAAGGGGCGGATGTCTTTTTCTTGTGCCAAGAGAAAGAGGCAATTTAAAAACAGAATGTATAAATATTTCATAATTCCTTTTTCTCCAAAATAATAGCGCAATTTCACATTGAATTGCTTTGCAAAATATTAGTTTAGACAAGCATGATGCTCGCTTATGGCAAAATAAAATTATAAGATTGAAAAGGGATATGCTTTTGGTAAAATAAAAACTAAGATGAAAATTACATCTAAAATATATACTGGGTTGGAACGGTGCAAGATTTAGAGGATATAATGGCCTACAACGAATCTCCCTTGCATTGCATACAAACTATAACATTGGATTCCAAAAAATTTATCCACAGATTTCACAGATTACACAGATTTTCAAAATTTTTATCTGCGTAATCTGAGTAATCTGCGGATTATTTTATAGGCGATTTTTGTATGCAATGCAACTGAGAACTGCTGTATTACTTTATCACATCCAACACACAAATTCAAGTATTGTTATGCATTTTCTGCGAAATTATAGTTTGGCTAGGATTTTTCAAAAAGGCATTGTTATGAATATTGTTGTTTTTAATGGGAGTCCCAAGGGAGATTTGAGCGTTACAATAACTTACATAAAATATGTTTTTGAAGTACTTGAAGGGCATGATGTAATCTATTTCCCTATATCAGAGCGCATTCATAAATATGAAAGGGAGATAGATTCATTCCAGGAAATCATGGATGCTGTAGGAAAAGCAGATGGAATCATTATAGCAACGCCTGTTTATCATGTTATGGTACCTTCACAACTCAAGAGGTTCATAGAGTTGATTTATGAGCGGAAAGCAGAGGATATCTTTCGGCAAAAGTATGTTTGCTCTATAACGACTTCTGTACACTATTTTGATAATGTTGCCAATAACTATCTTCAAGGGATTTGCAATGACTTGGATATGCACTTTACTGGATATTACTGCGCTGGCATGAAAGACTTGGGAAAAGAAAGAGAAAGGCAAAGGCTGACGCAATTTTGCCAGTCTTTTTTCTTTGCCATCCAAAACAAGATTGTATTCCCCACTCGATATCCCAGAATACCTGAAAACCATTTTACGTACTGCCCGTCTTTGCCAGAGAAACACTATGCCATAAAAGGGAAAAAAATTGCGATTGTTGTTGATTGCGAAACAAAAGATTGTAATGCTTATAGAATGGCCCAACAAATAGCTTCTTTGCTGGATTGCAGCGAAAACATTGTGAACCTCAGAGATGTCAATATCAAAGGGGGATGTACTGGATGCCTGCAATGCGCTCTGGACAACGACTGTATGTACCAAAATGCTGATGATTTTATAGAATTCTATAACAAAAATATTGTTGCAGCAGACATTGTTATCATGGCTGGTACAATGAAAGACCGCTATCTTTCTTCGCTCTGGAAAATGTTTTTTGACCGAAGCTTTTTTAAAACGCACATCCCTGTCTTTAGAGACAAGCAGGTTGCCTTTCTCCTGTCTGGCAATCTTTCTTACAATGAAGGGCTGAGAGATATGCTTTCTTCTTATCCTGATGTGGAACAGGGAAATCTTGTAGACATTGTTTCGGATGAATGCTCTGATTCCCAGAAGTTAGATCGCCTTCTGGAAAGCCTTGCGATGAGGATCAGCCATTGCACGCAAGCGGGTTATATTGCGCCCTCCACTTTTGCTGGCGTTGGCGGCAGAAAAATACTTAGAGATGAAATCTGGGTTGAACTAAGCTATATTTTTCAAAAAGACCATAGCTATTATAAAAAACAGGGACTAAAAAATGGCTTTATAGACTTTCCCAAAAACAGCATAGTCTCAAAAATTTATACAAAATTCATCATGCTATTGACTCTTTTCCCTCCAATACGCAGGATGCTCAGAAAAGAAATCAAGTCCAGAATGCTTGAATCTTATACAAAAATCTTAGAAAAGGCGAAGCAAAAGAGATTATAGGTAATAAATAATAGGAGTTGCGCAAAGAGATTTTTATTTGGGGGGAAAATTTTTGTAAAAATTTTCCCCCAAACCCCCTTTAAAAACTTTTATATATTTATTTTCCAATAGATTATGCTAAAAATTAACATAAACCTTG
>JABWCH010000304.1 GCA_013359215.1 Candidatus Brocadiia bacterium
CCGTAGCTACTCTGAGGACAATTTTGTCACTTTCGACGAAGCTATCCGAGATGCATCGAAATTTGCAGCCAAAAGGATTTTTCGGATAGGCTCTAAGTCGCCAATTAGTATTAGATTGTCAAATTTTCGAGTTATTTTGAATGGATAATTGCATGAATTTTCATCGTAAAAACAAAGAACAAATGAACCGATTGATCTTTCGCAATTTTATACAGTTTTCTTTAATCCCCATTCTTACTTCGGCGTTTTTGCTCTTGCTTTTGTACTTTGGAGTGAATACATTCATTGCAAGAGAAAATAAATCCATCTTAGTAAAAAAGTCACTAGAAGACTCTTCCCACATTCTTTCTGGGCAGGTCAAAGCAATACACAATGAACTAAAAGCTATATCTTCTTTATCGAAAATTTTACAAGCAGAAAACCAACGTTTTTTTGAAAGCCCATTGTCTTTTATCATACCAGGAGAAAGACCTGTTTTTGAAGTTGCACAGAATGGAGTTTTTTATAAAAAAACCAAAGCAGGATCAAGCCTTTTCTATTCAAGCACTACAAAAATAGGAGAAAAAGAGTATCAAAAAGCACTCAATACAGAAAGCTTTGACCCGCTATTCAGGATTATCCAAGAAAAAAATCCGAGCATTGTGGCGATTTATTTCAATAGCTTTGATGGTATGAATCGCTACTATCCCTTTATCGATGATGTATATACTCAATTCGATCCATGCATGAGGATGCAAGATTTCAATTTTTACTATATGGCAGACCAACAGCATAACCCCCAGAAAGAGACGGCCTGGACTCCAGCTTATGTAGATCCAGCAGGAAAAGGATGGATGGTATCTTGTATAGCACCTATCTACAATAAAGATTTCTTAGAAGGAGTTACAGGAATCGATATTACAATTGATGCGATTGTAAAAAATATTTTAGGAATGGAATTGCCCTGGGATGCCCATGCTTTTTTGCTAGATAGCCATGGTATGATACTGGCTATGCCAGAAAAAGTAGAAGAATATCTTGGGCTTAAAGAATTGAAAGAATTTCAATACCAGTCCTTTGTAAAAAAAGAAATCCTTAAGCCTGAAGAATATAATATTTTCAAGCATAAAGATAAAAAATTGGTAAAAAACATCGAAAGGCTTTTGCGGGGAAAGGACAAAACTGCTAGTTTAAAGATTCAGGAAGATGAATTTTTATTGGTTTATGAGCCAATACCACAGATAGGCTGGAACTTGCTCATCATGATGAAAGTAGAAACCATCTTTAAGCCGATTTATGAATGGGAAAATCTGACAAACCAAATTGGATATATCGTTCTGGCTATCATTCTAGTCATTATAGTATTTTTTTCCTTGTATCTTTTAAGGAAAGCTCAGCGCCTGTCTCAAAAGATAGCAGCCCCTATTTCCTATTTGACAGAAGCAACGGGAAATTTAGGAAAAAATTTCCAGCAAATCAACTCTGAGGCCGTAGGAATTGAAGAAATAGACAAGCTATCTTATAATTTCAACAGGATGTCTTCAGAACTAGAAACAAGAACCAAAGAGCTGATCGAATCTCATACAAGAGAAAAGCTAAAAGAAAAAGAAGCACAGGTTGCTTATAATGCAGGGCTTTTTGAATCTGCGAGTTCTTATTTGCATAATATTGGGAATTCTTTAGTTGGAATCGATGGGAAAATCATAAAAATAAAAAATGTACTCAACAGCATGTCCCGCTATTCCGAAATTTTTCATCTGATTAAACAATCTCATCTGGACTCCTTTCAAAAAACAGGTGAAGATAAGACCATGCTTCACCTGGAAAAATTTGAAAGCATTCTTGTTAAAGAAGCTATTCCAAGACTAAGCCAGTCTTTGGATGAAATCGTACATGTAAAAGAACGCATAGTATTAACCATAAGGCATCAACAAGATGCATACAATCTTAACAAAAATAAAGAACAATTTATCCAAAAATTCTATCTAAAAGAAGTTCTTCTGGATGTTTTGTATGATTTTCAGCCATCGTTAGAAAAACGAAAGATACAACTCGATACAAATTTTACGGATGATTTGGTGCTTTCTAACCATAAACTCCAAATCACCCATGGTATTATCAATTTAATAAAAAATTCTATATCAGCAATTGATCTTTCCGAAAATAAAAATCATGGTAAAATAAGCATAGAAATCCATAAATCGCAAAACGAAAAAGCGGTACTCTATTTTATAGACAATGGTATTGGCATTAGCAAAGAGAACATCCCAAATGTATTTAAGGCGGGCTTTACAACCAAAAAAGATGGTCATGGTTTGGGACTTCATTCCTTTGTCAATTTTTTAAATGAACATAATGGTGCTATTTCTGTTGTGAGTGAAGGGGAAAATAGAGGAACAAAAATTATATTGGAGATTGGAAATGTCTAATAAACTGATTTATGTAGCAGATGATGATTCTGATGTTTTAGAACTGTATAAAAACATTTTCAACTCAGAAACAGGGCTTTCTTTTTTTGAAGAAATGGAAAAAGAAAATGCTTTTACGTTAAAATGCTTTGAAGATGGCAAATATCTTTTGCAAGAATTGCAGGAAGACTATAAGCAAGGCAAAAGAATTCCTCTTTGCATTTTAGATATGAGAATGCCTCTGATGAATGGCTACAATACAGCACAAGAAATCAGAAAGCTCGATTCTGACGTTATTTTCATTTTTAGCAGTGCGCATTCTGATATTTCTGCAAATACTCTCAGGGAAAACCTTAAGCAAGATATATACCATATCCGCAAGCCCTTCAACCAAGAAGAGTTGTATGGTCTTGTGGATTCTTTAATGAAATCCTGGAATCAAAGAATGCTTTTAAAGCAACAGAATGAAAAGCTGGAATCTCTGGTAGAAGAAAGAACCTTACAATACAAAAAAGCCAACGAAGAGTTGCAAATACAGATTATCGAGAAGGAGAAAAGCCAGAAAGAAATGTTTGCCTTGCAAAAGCAACTCCACCAGGCGGCCAAGATGGAAGCCATTGGTACTCTTGCAGGGGGAATTGCCCATGATTTCAACAACATACTGGGAGTGATTATGGGATATGCTGAATTGAGTCTGCATAAAATAGAGGGTTACGAAGCCTTAAAAAACTATTTGTCTAAAATCCTGGATGCCTGTGAGCATGCGAAGTCTCTGATCAGAAAGATTTTAATTTTTAGTAGAAAAGAGGGAGAAGAGCAAAAAAATATCAATATAGCCAAAATAGTGGATGACGCTGTGGAATTGATTCGAGCTTCTTTACCAGCCAATATAGAGATAAGAAAAAAATTGGAAACTATTTCGCAAAATATTTTAGGAAACCCAACAGAAATTCAGCAAATCTTGATGAATTTAACAACGAATGCATCCTATGCCATGAAAGAAAAGGGAGGCATTCTTGAGGTCATCTTAAAAGAATCCCAAAAAGAAAATGAAGACTTCAATGAATATCTGGAGCTTATTATAAGCGATACAGGGCAGGGAATGAATGCAGAAACATTACAACGAATTTTTGAACC
Organism: Candidatus Brocadiia bacterium; assembly: GCA_013359215.1. Classification (GTDB taxonomy): domain Bacteria; phylum Planctomycetota; class Uabimicrobiia; order Uabimicrobiales; family JABWCH01; genus JABWCH01. Next base: position 3,525 of record JABWCH010000304.1, read on the forward strand.
CTATTTTAGCACAAAGCCCTTGGGGGAAGGAACAGGGTTAGGTCTTTCTATGGTACATGGAATTGTCAAAAAACATAGAGGCCATATTATAGTAGAAAGTGAAGAAGGAAAAGGAACAAAATTCCATCTTTTTTTTCCCAAAATGGGAAAAAATATAACACAAAAGATAAATATCGGCAAACCTGTTAGCAAAGGGCATGGTAGATTCTTATTGGTAGACGACAAAGAAGATATGATTGATCTAAGCAAAGAGATGCTGGAATGGCTTGGCTATTGTGTCATTTCTTTTAAAGATAGTTTGGAAGCATGGAAAGCCTTTTCTTGTTCGCCACATGAATTTGATTTTGTGCTGACAGACCAGACTATGCCTGCTATGTCAGGATGTGAACTTGCTAAAGCTATAACGCAAATTCGCCCTGATATCCCTATTATTTTATGTTCTGGCTATGGCGAATCTATTACAGAGGAAAGGCTAAAATCTTCTGGTATCAAGGCATTTTTAGCAAAGCCAATTACAATAAAAGAGCTTTCTGATACAATCCTGAAACTAACAAGGCGTATTGGTTAAAATATCATTAGAATCGGAAGGATTTATGGAGTAAAGAAGATATGCCAGAGCAGCATCCATTCATAGGCAAAGTTCTAGAAAATGACTATCAGATCCTTTCCTTTTTGGGAAAAGGAGGGATGGGTACGGTTTTTATAGCACACCAGATTTCTTTAAACCGAGAAGTAGCAATCAAGCTTTTGCCAGCATTTGATTTCAGCACAGAGGAATGCTGTCGATTTGAAGCAGAGATTGCGGCCATGGCAACCCTATGCCATCCAAATATTGTCACCATCCACCATAGAGGAAAGTTTGGGGATCCTCCAACTCTGTACTATGTTATGGAATATCTGGAAGGTGGTTCGCTCAAAGCCTATTTACAAGAATACGGAAAACTACCGATCAATGTCACTCTCCGCCTGATACACCAGGTAGCCGATGCTCTTGTTTATGCTCATGAACAAGGATGGATACATCGGGACATCAAGCCCGACAACCTTCTTTTCAACAGAAACTACCGCAGCCTTAAAATAGCAGATTTTGGAATTGCCAAAATGGAAAAAGGTGTAGCCATCACACAAACCCAATCTATGGTAGGAACATACCTCTATGCTCCACCTGAGCAGATGAAATGGTATGAAAAAGAGCTCCAGGAAGACGAGCCAGACATTGATCTTAGAGCTGACCAATATTCTTTGGGAATTGTACTCTATGAGATGATAACAGGAAGATTGCCATACCAGGCACGCAATTTCTTAGAGATGATCAAAGCCCTTAGCAATCCGCCCATGTCGCTTTCTGATTCTTTAGGAAAACCAGTTGCAGCGAGCTTGCAGTGGCTTGTTTCTACTATGATCGAAAAAGATCGGGATAAAAGATTTCTTACGGATGATCAACTTTTAGATGCCATTGCCAATGTAGAGCTAGAATGTGCGTCTGCAACTTCAACCAGAGTCTTTGCCATCAAAACAGATGAAAGCATCCGTGTCGCGCCGCCCAAAGGAGGAGGAAATTTCCCTTCCTATAGCGAAAAAATCTTTATCCAAAATCTCAAAACCATGGATTCTGCTCACCAAGAGCAGCCTTGTGCAAAGAATAAACGTGTCTATATCGCTCTGGCATTTTTGGTATTTTTTAGTATTTTTGGAACTTTTTATTCTCTTCTCTCCAAAAAAAATGATTCTGTTTTCCAAAAATTCCAGCAAAAAGAAGTTTTTATAGAATTAAAATCCAAATATGATATTCTTCCTCCTGCACAATACCCTGGAATGCAATTGCTCTGTTTTAGCATCAAAGATGCTTCTAGCGTAGAGTTTTCTGGGAAACTCATGCCAGGAGAATACCAGATTTCGGTTATTTTGCCAGGATATGCTTGCAGAGAGCATGGCAAAAAGATCAAAGTGCCAGAAGCAGAAAAATATACCTTAGAACTCAATTTTTCTGCGCTACCAAGAAAAGTAGAAGACCATATCCTCCACAAAGGCTATGGAAATACCATTCACCCTGTTCTCTTTAAAATAGACAACCAAAATGTGGTATCAGGCTTTTCCATCAAGCCTGGGAAATATAAACTTTTTGCCAGGTTCAAAGAATACAAAGACATAGAAACCACAATAGAAATAGCACCAGGAAGCGAGATTTTTGAATACCAGGAAAATTTGCTTCTTCTAAAGGAAGTGAACTTTTCTTTCAGGCTGCCAATACTCAAAGGCTTATCTTTAGAGTTAAGCCTTTACGCCGATGATAAGGCTGTCTCCCAAGAACATCTGCAATACCAGGTAAAGAATGATATTTTCTATGTATCTCTAAGGACACCCCAGGAAACAAAAAAAATCCTCATTCGCTGTGGATTCTATTATTCTATTGTTCCCCTGGAACAGCTTTACATGATTTCTGAACTCGATAAAATCGATACCCATTTTTTGCTTTTGTCCTGGCAAAAAATTCACAATTCCCAAGATTGGGAGAGCCATCTTTCCTCTTTATGGGACAATGAAAAAGAAAAACTCCAGTCCCTGGGAAAAGAAGACCAGGCAAAGCTGTATGAATTTCTCAAAAAAATCGCAGTGCAACTGGAAGAAAGCAATGCTAGCTCTGCTGCCTGGAAATTCCGTGCCCTTTTTCATCCAGAGGAAGCCAGAGAAAGAGATGCCTATCTGAAAGCGACCCAGATTGCTCAAACGCTTTCTATTTCAGAACGAATCCCTTTATGGGAAAGCTATTTGAAAAAATTCCAGGAAAGCCCTTATCGAAAGCAAATCAGCCAGATCTATGACTATGACAGGCATCTACAAACTTATGAAAACTCTTTCAAAGAATATGTACAGGAGTGCTATCTAAGCCCTAGCGAAAAAAGAAACTTAAAAAAAATCGAAAGCCATCTCAAACCCGAAGACATAGAAGGTATCAGAAAAAAAATACAAGAGCATATCAAACAAATTAAATGTGACAAAAATTTGAAAGAAATGCTTCAGGAGAAATAGCTTACGCCTTGTTTGCAGATAATTAGGGACTGTCATCATTCAAACGAAAAATCCTTTTCACTGCATAGACGCAGAGTGTCGCAGAGAATTTTAATTTATTTTTTTCTTCTTGTAATAGTC
>JABWCH010000305.1 GCA_013359215.1 Candidatus Brocadiia bacterium
TATCGCGAATAAGACGAATGGTCGAATGGCACGAATCGTTTTTATAAAAATTCTATTCGCGTAATTTGTATATTCGTCTCATTCGTGATTCATACTTTTTGGTTTCGGCTTGTCCGAGATAGAATGGATCGGTCTTTTTCATGTAACATTGTCGAGCTATCAAAGAAACATTGTATGCCTATTTTTAAAATCACCGAAAAAAAATATCCAGAAGCACCCTTTATCATCCAAAAAGATGCCTTTTCTTTTGGGCGAAGCCCCTCTTGTGATAAGGTATTAGCGGGTGACATGGTATCTTTATACCATGCCAGCATAGAATGGAACACAAAGGGTTTTGTCATAAAAGACGAGGGTAGCATATCAGGCACTTTTTTAAACCAGGCTTTGATTGAAAAACCTGTTGAGTTAAAAGAAAACGATATATTTTATATAGGAAACCATCGATTCCTGGTTTCCAGGCAGGATGAAGAAATCCATCTTGTTTATGAAACAGTGGCTATACCCCATACCAGGGACAAAAAATATAGCCTGCTTCCCATTGCTATGATTTTCTTGTTGTCCTTTGTTTTGCCGATTGCAGCCCTTTGGGTGCTTCAAGAACATTTCTATCAACCCTATCCTTTGCATAAGGCGCATACAGGGTATGATTGTAAAAGCTGCCATACTCCTTTTATGGGAATTGAATCTGCAAAGTGTATACAATGCCATACAAAGCAAGGGGCAGAAAGTTTGCATCCCTATTCTATTGCCCAAATCGATTGTACCTTATGCCATAGTGAGCATCGTGGAGAAAATGGAAATATAGTTTCGGATGCTCTCTTAGAGCAAGAAGCATGGTGTTGGGAATGCCACAAAGATCATCATAAGAATCCAGAAAATATGAAATTGCAAAAAAGAGAAACAGAAACATTTCCTTTTCTGCGTGGATTCAACCACAAGCTTCATTTAGAAAAAGAAAAAGGGCTTAGATGCCAGGTTTGCCATGTTTTAGATGAAGAAAAAAAAGAAGTTTTTTTCAAAATTACCTATCAAGCTTGCCTGGTTTGCCATGCAGAAAGAAGCGTAGGCGCTCATGGAGACTGGAAGGCTTGTCTTTCATGCCATAATGGCGATAAAAGCACACTATCTCCTACGCTTGCCAGATTCGAAGCAAAAGAAGAAAAGATCCAAAATATAAAATTAGGGGCAAGCCATGAAATGAGCCAGGAAGAATGCTCCCAATGCCATAAAGGGAAAGAGATTCCCTTAGGTATCAAAAACGTAAGTTCTTTTCCTCATAATCTTCATCTTCCTGAGAAACCCAAAGAAAAAGATTGTCTGGTGTGCCACAGCAATATATTCGACCAGGTCAAAAAGACAAAGTTTGATGGTATAGAAGTTTGCAAAAAATGCCATGGAGGGAAAAATCATATTATAATAGAAACACAAGAAGCGACAACAAACAAGCCTTTCTTTTCTCATAAAAGCCATATAGAAGCCATGAAAGCAAAAGCAAAAACCAATATACTCTATCGGCAGGAATGCTTTGCCTGCCATACTCTCCAGGAGGGAAATACTATTTCTTTGCCAAAAGAGGATGTATGCAAAAAATGCCATTTGAACCACCAAAACTATGGCGCAAAGCATCCTTTTCTGGGCGATTGCGCCTATTGTCATGATGGAATTTTTAAAACATCTTTTCATCAGAAAGCTTTCAGGCAAAGAGAGTATAGCAATTTTTCTCATACTAAAAGCCCTCATAGAAGCTTAGACTGTGAAAGTTGCCATAAACAAAGCGAGTCTAAAAAACTTGGTTTTTCTATTCCTTTAGATCTAGTGACTTGCCAGAAGTGCCATAATAACAAAGAAGAAAAAAAACAAAAATGCGTCCATTGCCATGGATACCATTCTTTTTTCTCAAAAAAGAAACTTCATTAAGAGGAGAAATCATTTGAATACCAGGCAAATTGCTCAAAAAATTTTAATTGCAGACGACCATGCCATACACCTAGCCTTTGTCAAAGAATTGATAGAGCAAATGGGCTTTGATGTTATCACAACAACCGATGGAAAGAAAATGCTGGATCAAGCTAAACTAAACCCGCCCGATTTGATCCTAATGGATATTTTTATGCCAGGGATGGATGGCTATACTGCATTGACACATCTGAGAGGCATCAGTAAACTAGCTAAAATACCTGTTATCCTCATGTCTGCCCACTCTGATGTACAATCGCACCATTACATTCTGAGTGCTTTTGAAAAAGTAGATTTTTTGCCCAAACCCATTGAAATAGAAATCCTACAAGAAAAACTAACCAAAATGGGATGCAACCCAAGGAAGCTATAAAATGGCAACAAAAGAAATGGACCTCCAGCTAGAAAACATTCTGACTAGCTATGAAATCATTAGCGAACAAGACATGCAGGAAGCAAGACAACATGCACAGGACACAGGAAAAGACCTCGCATCGGTTTTAATCGATTTAGGAAAGGTAACAGAAGAAAGCATAGCATTTGCTATCGCTAGTGAACTAGGAGTGCCTTTTTTGCAAGTGGTCTCCGAAATGTTAGACAAAGAAAAGATTCAAGAATATTCTGCTGAAACCTTGTGGCGTTGCCGAGCATTGCCTTTGTTTCAAAGCGAAAATGAAGTTTTGATCGTTATGAGCAATCCTTTGAATACGGACTATCGATCAGAAATCATGGATATGTTTGAATCTATGAATATACATTTTGCTGTTGGGACAACAAGTGCCATTGTCGCGCTTTTAAAAGAATGTTTTCAAAAACTTAGCTTGCATGAAGTCAAGTCTTCTAATAGCCCCGCAGAAGAACAAATAGAAGATCCAGGTGCTGTGCTTTTTGTTTTCCGCCACCTTAGCAAAGCCTTCCAGAACAACGCACAGGAAATCCACTTTACTCCAGAAGGGAATGAGCTGGTTGTGTATTACCGTATCAATGGAAAGATGATCCAGCAGGAAAAAACCCCTATTTCTTTTTCCTTAGCCATTGGCTCCCGACTGAAAATCTTAGGGGGCGTACTCCCGTCTGTTAGAGAAGTTCCCAAAAAAACCATACAAACTATGCTCCAGGGAAAGCAGGTCAAGCTGCATCTCAATATATTGCCTGGCAGCTCAGGCGAAATCATGACCCTTGCCTTTGAGCCAACCTCCAAAAGCAATACTTTTTCTTCTTTGGAAAAAAGCAGCCCTGTTTATCAGGATTTGGCCGAATTGCTCAAAATACCGAATGGTCTTGTCCTTTTAGTGAATCCAGACCATCTCGTAGCCCGTAGCCTGGCCCATCATCTTCTGCAACAATACCAGGCCAAAGGATACAAAAGTTTTTCTGTAGAAGTAGGGATCACAGAAAAGACAGAAACTGTATTCCAGATAGAGCGAAACGCTTTGCCTTTTTCCTTTGATACTGTTCTTTATGGACAGCCCGATGCCCTTTATATTGAAGGAAATATTCCAGAGCAATACTGGCAGCAGATTTTTTTCAAGCGAATGGTTCTTTTGCCCATATCATGCGCGAGTGCTACAGATGCTTTGTCCTGGGCAATACGTCGCATACCTGATATACTTTTATCGAGGGTACTCAGAAGCATCATTGTTTTTGCCCCCATTGCTATTCTGTGTCCCAAATGCAGCCATCAGACTTCCTTGCCCAATTTTTTGCTTCAATCAGACCCATCTCTTGCCAATATCATTGTCAAAGGCGCAACAGGGTGCGATTTTTGTTCTAAAACAGGATATAAAGAGGAAATCATTCTTTGGAATTGTATCTGGGCAGACCGTAGCCTTCGAGAACTCATTGCCAACAATCCATCAAGATATGACATTGCCCACCACATTGAAGACTATGGAAACTCTCTTTTCAGCCAGATGGTCGATCTTCTGGCAGCAGGAAAAATATGCCCAGACCAACTATGGACTTATGTCTAGTCTAGCTTATGTAAGCGCAAGGGCATGAGAAGAAAAAAGGAGTTAATTTTTGATCATACAAGAAAATGTAAATACACTTCGTTTGCAATGTGAAATTCTTTTGATGGACGGAGAAAAAAAGCAGGCACTTGATGTCTACGAAAGAATTTTAGCACTTTCATCCGATCCTTTTGTGTATATTGCAAAAGCAAAATTGCTGGAAGCTTTATACGAAGAATCGAAAGCCTTGGAATCATTCCAAAAAGCTTTAGACCTGATTGGCACAGACCAAAAGGATAGGATGCAGCTTATCCGTTCTATTCTGGAAATAGATAAGTCGGAAAGTGGAGTTCTCAGGATGCTCTCCCAAAGTTTGGCATCTGAGGCACAAAATTTGATTGCCCAAGACAAGACCGTACTCAATGTAGATTCTGAAAAAACAGAAATCGTTTCCAGAAGAACTTACGACGCTGCCAGTGCGCAAAAAATTGCCAGCCAATTTTCTGACAGTGTTATAAATCCTATCTCTCCAAAAGATTTACCAACTGAAAATCAAAAAAAAGACGACAGCACAAACTATTTCGGGCGTTATCAAATTTTAAAAAAATTAGGCGAAGGCGGGATGGGTGTCGTATACAAAGCCTGCGATATGGATATGGGAAGGATCGTTGCAATCAAAGTAATCGGCGGCAAAGGGAATATCAGCTTACAATATGCACAAAGATTTCTAAAAGAAGTAAAAGCAACTGCAAAGCTTTCCCATCCCAATATCATTTCCATCTATGATTTTGGAGAATCACCCCAACACTATTTTACTATGGAATATGTAGAAGGAAAAACTCTATCTCATCGCATCCAGGAAGGAATCTTTCCTCCTAAAAAAGCGGCAAAAGTGCTTCAAACTATATGCGATGCCATAGAATGCGCTCATAAGTCCAAAATTATCCATAGAGATTTAAAACCAAGCAATATCATGATGGACGATGCTGGCGGCTTGAAAGTAATGGATTTTGGTCTTGCCAAATTTATGGAATCAGAATCCAAGATATCCCGAACAGGGGATATCTTGGGAACACCAAACTACATGCCTCCTGAACAAGCCATGGGCGGCCAGGTAGATGAACGTAGCGATGTATATTCCCTGGGTGCTGTCGGGTATGAGATGATCACAGGAAGACCTGTATTCCAGGGCGAAAACTTGTTCAACATCCTCCATCAGGTTGCCTCCAATGACCCCATAAGGCCGCAATCTATCAATGCCAATGTCGATATAGAAATGGCGACAATGATCCTCAAATGCCTCGAAAAATCTCCAGAAAAAAGATACCAGAGTGTCACAGAATGGAAAGAAGACTTGACCAGATACCTGGAAAATCGGCCTATCCTCGCCAAAGCACCCACGAATTTGGTAAGAATGCTAAAATGGACAAAGCGAAACAAAGAGATCGCGGCGGCAATGGCTTTAACTATATTGACTATAATAGGAATATTCGTTTATGTCTATGCTCAGTGGCAAAAGCAAATAAAGCATATCAAAGCTTTGAACATAATCCATGAAGTGATGCAATGGGATAAAAATCAGGTGGAATATAACGATGAGGTAAAACCTCAGTTTGAAAAAGCGGAATTTCTTTCCCAGGCAAGCATTGTATATCAAAAATGGGGACTCTTCTGCTTCCAGTATGCCCAGGCGCAGATACACAAGGCTCAAAAAGAAAAAGGTACTATATGCTATAAAGATCTTGTAAAAAGGGATTTGTATTATTCCGAGGCAATGAAGCAATTCGAAAAAGCGTTCCAGGGAACTTGCGGCAAAGACTATATCTCGCTTTACTATATGCTTTTTATGCTCTATGCACAGCAAAACAATGAAAAAGCATACGGCTACGAGGATATGCTAAGCAAACTCGTCAAAAAGCTGGATACAGAAAGCGGTCTCAAAAGCCAGACTCTGGCAGTAGAAGCATTGAACAAATCCCATTTTCTTTTTGGCGAGCAGAAAAAAGCTCTTCAAGAAGAGGCACGTCAAGGCTACCAAAGAGCCATTTGCTATGACCCTGAGCTTCCATGCTCTCACAATGGCCTTGGTATTGTCTATCTCGAAAGAAAAGAGTACGAACTTGCTCAAAAGCATTTAGACCGATGCCTTGAGCTTGTGCCTACATATAGATATGCTTATGTTAATCGGGGAAGAATGTATCTACAACGCGGTCTGGAAAGGCTTGCTCAAAAAGACACCAAGGCGGCCAGCGATGATTTCCATAAAGCACGCCATGATTTTGAAATCACCATAGAACTAGACCCCCAGGGCGATGTGTATTATAAGCAGGTAACATGCAGCGATGTGTATTATGAACTATCCAGAGTCTATTCCCTCTTACAAGAGAAAGAGAAATCCCTCCTGAATTTAGAAAATGCCATCCGTCACGGATTCAGAAAGGAAAACAAGATAAAAGAAGACTCTGCTTTTGATTTTATCAAAAATACAGAAGCATTCCAGAAGCTGCTGCAATCTATAGAATGATTCAAAATTTTCAAACTAGATAACTGCTCAAAAGTCTTTGTATTAATCTTTAATCTTCAACTTCTCAAGAGATAAGATTTCACCGCAGAGACGCAGAGAACGCAGAGAAGAAAAAAAGAACTATATAATTCGAGGGCGTTGCATATAAATCCTTGATTTTTCAAGGAAATTTAAAAAAATAACGGATAAAAATCTGGAAAAAACAATTTATCCACAGATTACTCAGAT
>JABWCH010000306.1 GCA_013359215.1 Candidatus Brocadiia bacterium
TTTAAAATTTTTTCTTCGTGATCTTTGTGTCTTCGTGGTGAAAAATCTTTTTATCTATTTGTGTTTATCCTTGGTTCTTCTTTTTAAATGAGTTAGGGGGATGCGTATTTTTTTTAAAGTGTGTAAGAAGTCAGTAAGAGGGAAAAGATTTTTCTACCATTTGTCGGAAATAGGAGCTGTTTTCGACTAAGTTAGAGCTGCGCTTGAATAGCCCAGCACCCACAAGATAGATCACATCTTTGCCATACACACCTATGAGTTCTGGGATAAGCTCCAGGCTCATTCCTCCTCCTGGGGTTGGGAAAATGGGTTTTATGTGGTGCATATCCACAGATGTTCCCTGGGCAATGCTTTTGCATTCTTCTTTGCTAAAGGAGAAGCGGCCTCCGAAATTCGGGTAGATAGTAGCATCCGCGCCAGAGAGTCTTGTGATTTGGCCTAGAAGAGCAAAGTGGGAAATGCCTGTTGTTCCAAGAACATAGCTTCCTTCAAAGGCAGGATGGCTGATGAGAGGCAAACCAATGTTGTCCTGTTCCGAAATCCACCGCAGGGTATCAAAGCCAACAAGGGCAGGGGCAAGCATGATAGCTCCTGCTCCTGTATTTTTAGCATAGAGTGCTCTTTCCATCAAGGTATCTATGGGAGATGTTATGTTGGCGGCGTAGAGGCATTTGTAGCCTGTTTTTGCATTGGCTTTTTGCACTGCTTGGGCGCATAAAGCTACTCTCTCCTCAAATGGAGCAAAAATCTGGTTGGAAATGCCGTGGTCGTCCTTGATGATGTCGATTCCCCCCATGGCAAACTGGTAGCAAAGCTCTGCAAGTTCTTTGCTAGTAAGCCCCATGGGCTTGAGTGCTGTTGCCAGCAAGGGTCTGTTGTAAATAGAAACTTTTTCTCTTAGCCCTTCGCGTCCAAACCTTGGGCCTGGAAAATGTTTTAGCAAGGCTTGGGGGAGACAGATGCGCTCTACCTGAATGTTGGGCTTGATGCTTATGTTGCCAAAGATTACGTTGAGAAGCTGAGTAAGCTCCTGGGCAGATGTTTCTATGGCAAAGCTTATTTTAGCTCTAAAAGAGTTTTCTTCTATTTTTTCAAAGCTTTCTATTCGCCCTACAACATGATCCAGAATAGTTTTGTTTTGGATCAGATGCCTTGGAAATTCAACGGTTTGTTCCAGGCATATATCTTCTGCTATGCCGATAGCATCTTTTTCTGTTCCTCTAAGTTTGTAAAAAACAGAAAATCTTTCTCCTGACAAAAATTTTTCTATCATAGTGCCTCTGCTTTGGAAATGGTGTGTACTGGCTCAATATAGACTTTTTTCAGATCTTCTTCTTGGATGTTAAAGCTGGTTTTGGTTATTTCTTCTATTTTTTCTACCAGGGCCATGGCATCAATTTTGTATTCTTTCATGAGATAGGCTTTGTTTGCGCCATGTGCATAGCCATGGATTCCGATTTTATAAAGCTTTTTGCCAAGACCTGCTTCTGCTATTTCTTCTGCCATAATGCTGCCAAGTCCGCCTGTTACAGAATGGTTTTCCATCGTGATGACTCCGTATTTTGACCTGGCTATAAGATCCAGTATGGGTTTACCAGAAAAAGGCTTTAAAGTTGAAACGTGGATATGTTGTATGGAAAGACCTTTTTTCTGGAGTAGCGGAATGGCTCTCATGGCTTCTTCTGTGCATATTCCGCAAGAAAGAATAACAAGATCTGAGCCTTGAGACAGGGTTCTGTTTACGCCGAGTTTCATGGGTTCATTTTTATCGAAAAGCCTGGGGATTTCTCCTCTGAGCATTCTAATATAAACAGGGCCATTGGCAAAGTAAGCAACATCTAAGACAGATTCCACATCGGTTGCATCCCCGCAATCCAATATGGTCATATTGGGCAAAGAGCGCATCACAGATATATCTTCAATGGCCTGGTGTGTTACGCCGCCAGGTGTTGTTATTCCAGGGAGAAATCCAAACATCTTCACGGGCAAATTGGGATAGGAAACCGACATGGCGATCTGGTCATACGCTCGCCTGTAGATAAACACGGCAAATGTATGAACAAAGGGAATGAAACCTTCCCGCGCCAGTCCGCCTGCAAAGCTTAGCATATTTTGTTCTGCTATGCCCATGGAAAGGAATCTTTCGGGATAGCTTTCCCGAAAGGTATCTATTTCTGTCGAGCTTGTGAGATCAGCCGATAAAACAAGAACTTCTTTTTTTTCTTTTGCCCATGCTACAAGATTTTTAGCATGCACTTTAGATTCTATAATCATGGTCTTTCCTACTGCCTATATAAAAATTTTTAAAGGGGGTTTGGGGGAAAATTTTTACGAAAATTTTCCCCCCAAATAAAAATCTCTTTGCACAACTACTGCTTTAATTCTTATCGCTTAATAGCCTTTTTAAGGCTCGGTAGTCTGTTTTTCCTGTGCCAAGAAGAGGGATTTCTTCTATTTTTTTGACTTGCCTGATATTGTGCAATGGGCTAAGACCTGCCTGCTTAATATACTGGTTTGCTATAGGGCGGTCAACAGCCACCAAAGTAAAAAGCACGATTTCAGGATTGTGTTCATCGTTCGTTGCTTCAACTGCCATCTGGGGAGTGTCTGCATCAGGGTCACCAATATGAGGCTTGAGTGCTTCTTCGATAGCAGGAAGTGACACCATTTCGCCCCCTAATTTTATAAATCGTTTCAGCCTGCCTGCAAAGGTAAGAATATGCTCTTCATTTTCTACTACCAGATCTCCTGTGTTGTACCATAGATCCTTTTCGAATTCAACAAAAGGAGACTTGCCTTCATAGTTGATATAGCCAGAAAAAACACTAGGCCCTTTGACAAGAAGACGGCCCATCTTCCCTACAGGGACTTTTTCTCCTGTGTCTGGATCAACAAGAACGTATTGTAGAGAAGGCAATATTTTGCCAATCGAGCCATGGATGATTTTGTTTTCATGGTTCATGCTAACAACAGGAGAACACTCTGTTAAGCCATAGCCTTCCAATATTTTGATGCCAGGACACATTTGCTGTGCTTTAGCATATACGCTTTCAGGGCATTTTTCAGCACCCGTGATGATGATTCTGAGTGTCTTGAGTTCTTCAGGACGGGCTACCCTGAAAATCCCTTGCATGAAAGTAGGCGTGCTTACAAGCATAGTGACATGATAAGCATCTATATTTTTTACAATCGCCACTGCCTCGGTAGGATTAGAATGATACACGGCTCTGATCCCACAGCATAAAGGGAATATCGTTGTAGCAACAAGGCCAAAAGAATGGAAGGGAGGAAGAATTCCTAGCATCACATCATTTTCATAGAGCTGGACAGAAACAACGACATCCCGTATGTTGGTCAAGATATTTTTCTGGCTCAAGGGCACAGATTTTGGCGTGCTTTCTGAACCACTGGTAAAAAGAACCACGGCTGTGTTGCTGAAAGGCCCTTTTGCCAGAGAAGACCAGGAAAAATAGGATTGGATCTTGGCTTTGAGTTTGGAAAAAAGGGAAATTTTTTTGCCTAGATCTTCTACATAAAACAGCTTATCTTCCACAGGTTGGAAATCGATTCCTTGCTCTTTGAGTTTCAGAAGAAGCTTCCTGGCTGTTATAATGCTTTCCACTCCAACATTTTGCAAGGAGAATACAATGTTTTTCATTCCTGTTGTCCAGTTGATCATAACAGGTGTTTTTCCCGCAAAAAGGGCTGCAAGATAAAATACATCTCCCCCTACACCAGCAGGAAACATAAGACCAATATTGTCGCCTTTTAAAGACTGGATAAAAGGCTTTAGTACCATAATGGCTGTGATCAACTGGCGATAGGTTCTTTCTCCGCTGCCTTGATCTGCGATGATAACCCTGTCAGGATTCTTTTTGGCAGCCTTTAAAAAGACTTCTGGAATGGTTTCCCCTGGAGGTATCTGGATAGGATTTTGCATTTTTTCAAAATCAAACCACCTTTTACCAACAGCTTTAAAATCGACTGGCCCTGCTATAAGTCCTTTTCCTGTAGCAGCAAGCATAATATCGCCTACCGTTTGATAAGAATCAGTATTGCCTTGAGGAAAACCGAATTCTTTTTCCAGCCAGACAGCGATTTCTGCTATGGAAACACTGTCGAGACCTAAATCATTGGCAAGGCGGTGTTCATGGGTAAGGTTTTTATGGCCTGTAAGTTCTTCCAGATGCTGGATGACAAGCCTTTTGGTTGTTTCAGGGATAGCTTCTATATTTCCTTCAATTACAAGAGCAAGAGGCTCTGGCACAACGCGCGTTTTGCCTTTTTCCCAAAAAAGATAAGGAACATAAGTATTGTGGGCGTTGTTGGTATTATAGAATTTTTCCAGATAGGCATTGATGGTAAGCTTATCCTGGTTCATTGGGAAATCATCAGGCTCTAAGAATTCGATTTCCACAACACGTTTGGGCATGAAAAAAAAGAAGTTGAGGAAAAGGCATTTAATTCCCTGCAAGAGCGCGCCAAAAAGGGAAGGTTTTTTTCCTAGTGCCCAGCTAAAACTACTGCCCCAAAGTCCATTTTGCCTCATCAAAACCACTCGAAGACCAGGAACAGCCTTGGCAATTTCTTCTGTGGCACTCGTTGCGCCAATCTTTTCTTCCCATTGTCTTTTTAGCCTTCCCGCTGGATACATCAGGAGATTTTCTCCCTTTTGGATTCCTTCTATGGTATCAGAAAGAACTTTTTTCAGTTCTTCTTTTGCCTGTGGGCCAGAAATGGTCATATCAGGGATTGTTCTTGCTCCTAAGCGTTTAGCAAGGTAAGAAATCATAAAATAACCGACATTGTTGGCATCGGCGATTGTTCTGGGTGTAAAGTATTTATGTAGGGAAGAAAAAATAATGAGAGGGTCTACAAGGGCAATGTGGTTGGGAAGAAAAAGAATTTTCTGAGTGCCTTTTTCTCGAATTTTTTCTATGCCTTTGAGGACGATACGATATCGTAAGCTAAGCAAAAATGTTACAAGAAAAACGACAAATCGATCCAGCAAAGTCTTTCCACCTTTATAAATTTTTTCTGTTTTTTGCATAAAAAATTTTATTCCTCTCTAAAAAATAACTATATCATCGAGCAAACTGATTGATACGATTTCTTTTCTCATAAGCTTAACTTGCTTACGGTTGATTTTAATCCCATATTTTATAGCTTCAATGATGTAAAGATCTTTAGAAATCAATGTGGCAGAATGGTCATGGACATCAACGTCCTGGATTGTCATATAGTCTGTCTCTTCTGAAACTAAAGTCCCTAGATAAATATAAGAAGATTTTGTATCCACTACAACTTTTTTTCCTATATATTCTTGCAATTCTTGCATATTTTTCCTTTTTTAACATTCTCTAAAGAAAGAAATCCATTCTTGTGGCAGATGTGTTTCTGGGAAAATACTCATTGCATCTTCTAGCATTTTCATGATCTGGTAGGATTGGTATCTTTGCGAAAAATGAATCAAGATCAGTTCTTTTGCCTCTGAAATTTTGGCGATATGGGCAGCGTCTTCTGATGTCAGGTGGTAGTTTTTTCGGGCAAGGTCTTTGTCTTCTTTGGAGTATTGGCTTTCGCATACCAGAATGCAGCCTTTGGGCAAAAAATCCAGAAGATTTTTCTCTGTATTATCGTCCAAAAGAAAATCCGTAAGATAAGCAATGCTCTCTCCTGGGATGGGAACAAGAAGGAATTCTTGCAATTCTTTCAGGTTGTATTCTCTTTCGCCAATCTTTATCATATCTTCTTTTTGGGTATTAGAATATTCTTTTACTTTTTTTAGCCATGGGCCATGAGAAAAACCAAGAGAAGCAAGCTTTTCTTTGTCAATGTTGAACTTGCATTTTTCCTGGATCAAATAGCCAAGAGAAGGAATCCCATGATAAAGAGAAATAGCTTTAATGTCAAAGAAATCTTGGGAATCGATTGTTTTTTCCCAGGGAAAGATGCTGTAATCATGGATAGAACTAAAGCCTTCGGATGTATAGTATAGTCCTTTATGAATCTTTTGCTTTTGTATTTCTTGCACTTCCCATATACAGCGATTGTTTTGAACCAGATTCCATGTAAATCCTTGCAGCCTATGCCCAAGGACACGTAGAGTGTCTTCAGGGCCATAAACCTTTACTTTTTTATGGGAACGGTCGTAGTTTACCCTAATAAAAGAGTCCATTCCCGCTATGTGGTCTGTATGGAAATGAGAAAAAAAAAGCCCATCATTTTCTTGTATTTCAGAAAGTCCCATACCTGACAATACAGCTTCGCCGCAATCGAACAAAAATCGGTAAAGGGAGCTTCCTGTACTCAGGCAAACGTGAAGCGCATTGTCTCGAAATGGTTTTCCTAAAATCTGATAAATAAGGCTCATGGTCTTCTTCCTGATGAATTTTATAAACAAGATCATCCGTTGGCATGCTTAATTTACATAGGATAACAACAAGGCAATGAAAGTCAAGATAAAACGTTATGGCGCAAAAATTTTCCATAAGGGAATTTCTATTGCTAAGATTATAAAAAAAAAATACAATGTTTTCTTATAAGAGCCTATCCGAAAAATCCTTTTGGCTGCAAATTTCGATGCATCTCGGATAGCTTCGTCGAAAGTGACAAAATTGTCCTCAGAGTAGCTACGGC
>JABWCH010000307.1 GCA_013359215.1 Candidatus Brocadiia bacterium
CATTCGTCTTATTCGTGATAAAAATCTTTGCTTTTTCGGCAAACATCTTACTTCTTAGGCTTTAGACCTAACCCTAAACGTAAATCTAGGTCTAGGTTTAGGTTTATAAATAGCATAGTCTTATATCTTAAATTGACAGCGAGGGGCAACGCACTGGTAATCTAAGGATTTTTTTTATGGTTCGTTTTTTTTTAGAAAAGCCTTTTTCTGACGATGAAATCGTCTTAGATGGCGAAGAACGCCACCATCTTGTAGATGTTTATAGAAGCCAGCCTGGCATGAAAGTTCAACTTTTTGACAGAGAAGGAAACGAATATCTGGCAGAAGTACTCGCAGTGACAGCAAAAAACGCCAGACTAAAAGTATTGGAAAAATCCCTATCCTCCAAGACAAAAGAACACAATATTTTCCTTGCCCAAGGCTTGATTAAAAGCCAGAATTGGGATGTTATCCTGGAAAAATGTATGGAATTAGGGCTAAAGGGCCTTTTTCCCATGCTCACGCAACATCTTGGGAATGGAAAATACGTTGCTGGAAAAGAAGAAAGATGGAATAAAGTTATGGTATCCTCTGCCAAACAATGTGGCCGATCTTCTCTTATAAAAATTGAGCCAATCATGACTTTTTCCGATGTGATCGAAAAAACCAGCTCTTTTCCCACCAGACTTCTGGCACATACAGGAGAAGGCTTGCCTTCTTTCAAAAAAGCACTAGACAGCCTTGTGCCAATCCTGTTTCCTGTTTTGATAATGATAGGTCCAGAAGGCGGTTTTTCTCAAAAAGAAATCCAGCAAGCCTATGATCATAAGATTCTGATTTTTTCTTTAGGAAATCTCATTCTAAGAGCAGAAACCGCAGCCATTGCCGTGGTAGCTAATCTAAACTTTTATTTACAGGATACTCTTTGATTTGTGGTATGAAATATGAACGAAATGAATCTGGTTGCAGGAAAATACTGTTTAGAAAAACAAATTGGTACAGGAGCGCATGGAGAAGTTTATCAGGCAGTGCAGCTCAAAGACAAAAACCGCGTTGCTGTAAAAATTTTTTACCGCCATTTACATCAGGATATTTTGCAATATATTTTAAAAGAACTTAAAGTCATTTCTTCGCTATCTCATCCCCATATTTTAAAAGTACAAGCCTTTGGAAGAGGAAGATTTAGAGACGAAATGGTACACTATCTCGTAACCCCCTTGATGGAAAATTCCAATGTGTCTGAACTGCTAAAAAAAGGCAAACTGGAAATGCCTCAAGCCATTAAAATAGCAACACAAATAGCGCAAGCATTGGACTATATGCATGAAAACAAATTCATACATAGAGATGTCAAACCATCCAACATACTGCTGGACAGAGAAAAAGACGCTGTTTTGGCAGATTTTGGAATAGCCTGCGATGTGGATCGCACACAAACCATGGCAGCAGGAACAATAGAATACTGCGCTCCAGAGCAAATGGAAAACAGCCCAGGAAAGAAACCCAATCCACAGTGGGATATATATGGCTTAGGAATAACGCTTTATGAAATGCTTACAGCAATAAATCCTTATAGAATCGTTGCAAACCAACAAGGGCAGGCGGCTGCCATCCAAAAGAAATATGAAGGAAGATACCCTTCTGTTACAGAATATGACGGTTTAATCCCCTATAGTTTAAGCCTTGTAATACAAAAAATGATAAGCCCACAGGCACGATATGCAAGCATGAAGGAAGTGCTTTCTGAGCTAAGACTTTATGATATAGGAAACGAGCCTTCCAGCGTGAATTTCACTAAAACAGAAGAAATCAAACTTCCTGAAAATGTAAATCTGCTTTTCCAAAAGGCAGCATTTTTTTCAAAACAAAAGCTTTGGAAAAAAGCTTTGCTCAAATACAATGAAATTCTTGCAAAAGAGCCTGCTTGCTATCAAGCGTATAGCAATAAAGGCGATATATATCTACAAAAAAAAATGTATCAGGATGCTTTGGCGAATTTCAACCTGGCGTTGCAGTACAGACCAGAATCGTATAATGCACTATGCCAAAGAGGGTATACCTACCTGAGCATGGAGGATTTTGTCCCTGCACTTAAGGATATGGAAAAGGCCATTTCTTTGCATCCGCAAAGACCCCAGGCACTTTTTTATAGAGCATTATTGCATAAAAAGCTTTGTGAAATATATTTAAAACAAAACCATAAAGATTTGTATTGCCAGGAAAATGAACAAATGAAAAAATATCTTGATTTATATCAAAAAGTCAAACTTAGTAATCGGAGAGAAGACAATGTATAGAGTTCGTATACCTATTGGTATTGCTTTTTTATGCCTGGTTGGGCTTTTTTTTTATATAGATCTAAAGACCAACACCGCCTATTCTACAGGGATCGTTCTGGCCTTGCTTATTTCTACAGCTTTATGGGAGCTATATGCTGCTTTGCAAAAAAAAGACTTGATGCCTTATAAAAATCACGCTACTCTTTTTTGCTTCTCAGGCATAATTCTTTCTATATTTGCTATAGAATATCCTTGTATAAAATCTCTAAAAATAGTAGAATCCTATGAAACTTTTGTTTTGATTTTTTTTCTGATGTACCCTGTTTGGAAAAGAGAAGAAGAAAAAGTATTAGAGAATACCTTTAGCACTCTTTTTGCTTTTCTCTATATTTATTTTACCCTCAGCTATTTGATGAAGATTCGTTCTTTGGGTACAAAAGAAGAGGGTTTAATCTATTTGCTTTTTGTTGTTTTGGTATCTAAAGGCATGGACATGGGTGGCTATCTTCTTGGAAAGTGTATAGGAAAACATAAACTATGCCCTTCGATAAGCCCTAAAAAATCTTGGGAAGGAGCTTTTGGCGGAATTGTTTTTTCTTTATTGATAGCATATTGGATGCGAGATTCCTTTAGTGTGCTTTCTCATCGGTTTACATGGTTTTACCTTATGATTTTTTCTTTTATAACAGGAATTCTTTCTTTATGGGGAGATTTGGGGGAATCTTTAATAAAAAGGCGTTGTCAGATTAAGGATTCCAATAATCTTATTCCAGAATTCGGCGGCATTTTAGATATGATGGACAGCCTTACCTTCACAGCTCCTTTTTGTTACTATTTTCTGGTATACATGGGTGCATGAGCATGGCCTTTCAATCAGATGCGATTATTGTAGCAATGCTTAATCTACAGAAGTGATTTGTTGCCATAGGTCTATTTTAAAAAAATAAAAAGGATAGAAATTATGGAAGATTTTAAAAGAAAAATAAAGAAACCAGGGGAAGAAGAAAATTTTTTTGAAGAAATCCAAGAAGACGAAGAAATTGTA
Source organism: Candidatus Brocadiia bacterium (assembly GCA_013359215.1). Taxonomy (GTDB): domain Bacteria; phylum Planctomycetota; class Uabimicrobiia; order Uabimicrobiales; family JABWCH01; genus JABWCH01. Next base: position 3,304 of record JABWCH010000307.1, read on the forward strand.
GGCGAAGTCGTAGAAGAAGCTTCTGGCGGCTTATTGGAAGAAGACCCAGAAGCCAAAATAAAAAAAGAAAAAGAAGATGAACTCAGGCAACAGGCCAAAGCTCGCTTTTCTAAACTGGCAGAGCAATACAGGCAAAAGCTGGATTCTGAAGTAAAAGCAGATAAGCATTTGGATGTTTCCGAACGAGAAGCCCGAACAATAGAAGAAAATTTAGATCCAATAGAGGAAAGCTTACAGCAAGAATTCAATGCTGAATCCTCGGAAAACGATCTTATAAAAGAAGAACTAGAAGCCCTGCGCTCAAGGCTTGGTGTTCCTATGCCTTTCCGTGTTGTATTAACCATTTCAGGAGAAGAATTGCAAAATCTGGTTTTTGACCAGGACATTGTAACCATTGGGAGGGATGCCAACTGTGATATTGTGATCGATAATCTAGGGGTATCTCGCGTCCATGCTGAAATCGAAAGGCTTGGGAAACTCTATTTTCTCAGAGATAAAATGAGCAAAACAGGTACCTTTGTCAAAGGAAAAAGAATCGAAGAGCATGTCCTGAACACAGGCGATGAATTCTTTTTGGCAAAGCATACTTTGTACTTTCATAAACTTGATGAATCGGCCCGCAATAAGCAATCGCAAAAAAAAGCAACAGCAAATCCAAAAGCCATAAAACACATGGCAAGGACTATGGCTGTCGATTTTCGCCATCTTGCCCAAAAACAAGAGGTAGCACCAGCCTATTTGCATATAGCTGAGACTACAAGACGCATTCCTGTAAACAAAAACGCATTTTTCTTTGGAAAAGCCGAAGATTGCGATGCCCAAACAGGCGGTTTTTTGATTGGCGAACGACATGCTGTTTTGGTTCATGAAAAAAAAGGCTTCTTTCTCCACCATATCGGACTTTTTAAACCACCCATAGTCAACAAAAAAAAGGTGGAAAACACAAAGCTCAAAGATGGCGATGTGATAAAAATTGGCGATATGAAATTTATCTTTGCGATTGCTGGAGGAAAACCAGAGGAGGAAGAAGAGCAGTAAAATTTATTTATATGCTTTAAGAAAGTGAAAAATGAAAAAATATTTTGGAAGCAACAAACCTCGCGTTATTTTAAAAAAAGGAAAAGCAAAACCCTTTTGGTATCATCATCCCTGGATTTTTTCTGGAGCTATCCAGGAAATCAAAGGAAATCCTGAAGACGGCGATATAGTAGAAGTATTGGATGAAGAAAACCGTTTTATTGCAAAAGGTCTGATAAACCATAAATCCCAAATCAAAGTAAGGCTTTTGACATGGGATCAGCATGAAAAAATTGATGGCAATTTTTTCCGAAGCAAGATACACCAGGCAATTTCTCTTAGAGAAAACATCCTGATTATGCGATCCAAATCCAGTGCTTATCGCCTTGTCCATAGCGAAGGAGATGGTCTACCTGGTTTAACCATAGACAGATACAACGACTTTCTGGTAGTGCAGTTTCTCTCCACAGGCATGGAAAAAAGAAAAGAAATGATTCTGGATATCCTGAAAGAGCAGCTTAAGCCACAGGGAATTGTAGAAAGATACCCTGCTGGTTACCGCGAAAAAGAAGGTCTTGTAGAAATCGATTGCATGGTTCATGGCAAAACGCCTCCCAAAATGACCATCACAGAATATGGTGTGAAATTCTATGTAGATTTGCAAAAAGGCCAGAAAACAGGATTCTATCTGGATCAAAGAGAAAACCGATTGCTTTTGACTCGGTATGGCTATAACAAAAGAATCCTGGATGCATTTTGCTACAGTGGTGGATTTGGAGTTTACATGCTAAGCAAAGCTCGACCAGGCGAAGTCGTTTTCATGGACAGCTCTTCTTTTGCTCTGGACCTTGCCCAGGAAAATGCCAGCATGAACTCAACAGCAACGGCTGTTTTTTCCAAAAAAGATATATTCAAAGAAATCCCCGAAATGGAAAAAGCAGGCGAAAAGTATGATATGATTGTTCTTGATCCTCCTAAAGTCTCGCCTGACAGAGCAAGCCTTTTAACGGGGACAGAAGCCTTGATTAACTTGAATAAGCATGCGGTCAACATGCTGCCTCCTGGAGGCATTTTGGCGACTTGCGATTGTTCTGGCAATATATCCTGGGAGGATTTCTTTAAAATTGTAAACAAAGCAGTTCTGGATGCCAACCGTAGCCTGAAAATCTTCGAAACCTTAGGCGCAGGCCCAGACCATCCTGTCAATCCAGCATGTCTGGAAAACAGCTATCTTAAAGTCATTGTTGCTGCTATCTATTAAGGAAAAGTTCATGAGCGATGTAATAATCGAAAAAAATCCTTCACAAGATAAAATCCAAAAGATGGGCATCAAAAAATGGTCTATATGGACAAAAGAGGCCAGTGAATTCCCCTGGTTTTACGATGAAGAAGAACACTGCTATTTCCTGGAAGGCGAAGTTGAAGTTCTCAATGAAGCAGGCAAATCCTTCTATATACAAAAAGGCGACCTTGTCACGTTCCCTCAAGGCATGTCCTGCATTTGGAAAATAAAGAAAGCAGTCAAAAAACACTACTATTTTGGCAAGCTATAAAGAATTTTCCAAACATAGTAGTTACGTAAAGCTTTTATTTGGGGGAAAATTTTTACAAAAATTTTCCCCCAAAACCCCCTCTTGTGTTTATTTTCCTGGTATCTGAAAGATTGCCTTTATGAAATAAGGCGCGCTGCTTGGTTTTATTTCCATCTCTGTTTTTATAGGAACATATCCTTCTTTTTCTGCTACAAGAATATACTTCCCTGGCCTTAAAAAATCTCTGTTCTGGACAGTACGGTCTCCTAATTTTACTATATCTGGTATAATCTTTTGATAAGAATCATCCTGGATTGTAAAACTAAAGACAATCTGCCGATCTAAAGATTGTAAGGGTACATCAAAAACAAAAGGGCTTTTGTCAGGTTGAATTTCTACCTTCCCATTGACCGAAGCATATCCCGCATGGTTAGCGATGAATTCATATTGACCACAAGAAATTTTCTCCCCTGATGCTATGGAAAAGAATATTTCTTTTTCTTTATTCAAAAGAATGAACTCCCCCTTTTCTTCGGGGTTTTCTGGCTGAATATCGTATATCCATTGGATATTAAAGGGACGCTTGCTTTCTTCAACTTTTTTTTCTGGGTCAGGTTTAGGCTGATCTTCTGGTTTAGGCTGATCTTCTGGTTTAGCCTGATCTTCTGGTTTAGCCTGATCTTCTGGTTTAGCCTGATCTTCTGGTTTAGCCTGATCTTCTGGTTTAGCCTGATCTTCTGGTTTCGGTTGATCTTCTGGTTTAGCCTGATCTTCTGTTTCATTTGATCTTCTGGTTTAGCCTGATCTTCTGGCTTCGGTTGCTCTCCTGGTTTTTCTAATTTAGACAAAGAAATTCTTTTTACACAATCCCCTTCTTTTATCAAAGCAAAGCCATTTTCATAGCCTAAAAGATAGGATTTTTCCTTTTCCCACCAGGGTAGAGAAGAAGTGGGATGGATTTTGCAAGATAGAATTTTCCATTCCAAATAAGGGCTACGAGCAAAAACAATATAGCCTTGAGAAGAAATAAAAGCCATGAGACACTTTTCTTTTACTCCAAACCGCTTTGCGTATTCCCCAGGCTGCATAGAATCAGGCCAATCTTTTGCCTTTTTCCATTCTCCTGTTTTCAAAATGTTTTCTATCCATTCTTTTTCCACAGAATACGTCATAGGACAAGAAGGCGAATCTTCTGATTCCTGGGACAATTTCATTTTTAAAAGGGCATCATTAAATTGAAAATTTTGAAGATTTCTTATGAATTCTTGTACTGTATAGGCGGCCTCTTCTTTTTCATCAGGCTGGGTATAAGAGAAAAGAAGAATAGCAATTCCTAATATGATAAAAATACTATAGCCTTTCATATATTTTGCCTTTCTTGCGATATAATAATTTGGCAAATCAATGGTTAAAACACAGGCGCAAGCCTAAATAGCAATTTCGATAAGAAGAGTTGAATCCATAGCGATTGGCAGATCGGCAAAGGCGAGGAATAGAACCCCAGTTGCCTCCTCTGCAAACACGGTAATAGCCAGCCAAAGCACCAACAGGGTCTTTTGCATCCTCTGCGGTATAGTCTGCTTTCCAATCCTTACACCATTCCCATACATTTCCAAGCATATCGTACATTCCCCAGGCATTTTCTTCTTTAGAAGCCACATCATGAGTGGAAAGGCCGCTGTTTTGATCATACCATGCTATGCGGGAAAGCTGATTTTCGCCATCTCCCAGGTATGTACTGGCAAGAACTCCTGCCCTACAAGCATATTCCCATTGGCTTTCTGTGGGCAAATCCATGCCTGTTCTCTGGCAAAATTCCAGGCAATCGTTCCAGGACACCTGCTCTACAGGAGCATTTTTACCAGCTCTTTTAAAATAGCATGGATTGCTCCCCATTACAGACTCCCATTGGCCTTGCGTCACTTCACATTTTCCTATATAGAAAGATTTGCTTATTGTAACGCGATGCCTTTTTTCATCATCAGCACGGCCCTTTTCCGATTGAGGAGATCCCCTGTAGAACCTTCCTGGTGGTATCAATCTCATAAAAATGCCAGAAATGCTCTTCTCTATTTCCAGCCCTTTGGCTTTAGCATAGCCCTCCTGGTATATTTTGGCATATTTTTTCTGCTCTGCCACAGAAAGGCTGCACCATCTTTCTGATGTCATATCTAAAATCCATTCTTCGCCATTCTGATATTTGCAGCTTTCCCAGAGTTCCTGGGGCAGATTGTATACAAGGCTTTCCCTTTTTTCCAGGATAGGTTCAGGGGTTGTAGGCGCAGTATTGTTCTTTTTTGAGCCTCGATGAAGCTGGATTGATTCTTGCTGAGATTTCGATGTCTCCTGGATTTGCGCCTGGATTCGCTCTTTTTCTAAACGATCTTCCTGCAATTTTTGCAGCCGCAATCTTTCGTCCGAAAGACGGCGAGCCTCTTCTTCTAATCTCTTTTTTTCGAGGATGTGGGCTTCTTCTAATTTTTCTTTTTCTTTGCTTTGTTTTTGGGTATTTTGATAAGAATGCAGCTTATGAGATGCCATCTCTCGCATCATATCGTCTTCCTGGCTTGAAACAATGTCTTTGCTGTGCTTTTGCAAAAAAGCTTCCCAGAGCTTGCACTTTTCTTCTATGGAAAAAGCTGCTTCTTTTTCTTTTGCTTTGCTGTATTCCGTTTGCATAAGCCTGAGGGCAGAGACAACAGTTTTTTTCTTTTTCAGGAATTGGAATCCCTGCGTCAGAGAAGAAGAATCCCATGGGATCTGATAGCCTTGTGTTTCTTTTTTCACTCCTTCGCGAACCTTACGCATCATTAAAGCTATGTCTTCTGTGCTGCGGATATTTTTTAGAAGATGCTTTGTGAATGTGCCATTTTTGCCGCTTCCATCCTTTGCTTCTTTGCCTGGCTCTGTCGCATATACTACAATCATCTGCCCTTTGCTTTTCACGCTCGCCAATCCCTGGGATTCGACAATGCTCCTGCCTGAATCTTCCTCAGAATCGGGAAAAGGATTGTCCCTACAAGCGTCCAGAATCACGATATTAAGGGCAGATTTCGTGTCTTCCATGGTGTCTATCACTTCATCCAGGCATAGCGTTGCCCTTTGCAAAGTTTTTTTGCCTAGTTTTTTTAGACCTATGGGCAAAAGATAGTTCTTTCCGTCTACTTGTACCCCATGCCCTGCATAATAAAAAAGGGCTATGGTTTTTTCTTTTCGCACTTTTTTGCCAAATTCATATAGAGAATCCTGCATTTCGGCTAAGGTTGCATTTTTTTTTACAATGACCTCAAAGCCAAGCTCTTTCAAGGTTTTGCTCATATCTTCTGCATCGTTTTCTGGGTTTCTCAAGGGCTTTTCCTGGTATTTTGCATTCCCTATCACCAAAGCCAGACGGTGTTCCTGGCTTTGCATCATATTTGTACAAAAGAAAACGATCATCAGCAACCCAAGGGCTTTCATAGATTTTCTCCTTTCCGCATTGGATTCGCAATGGCCTAAGAATAAAGGAATTATTCTTTTTCTCTTTCTACTCGGTCTGTCCCATAGTATAGTTTGACTACATGGTAGTTCTCCATGTCAGAAAAATATGCCATATCTTTGGCACTTCTCGATGGAGGACACATTTCATAGTATGCCAAATCTTTTTTCTTCCTGAGATAGAATTTGGTCTTGCGCTCTTTGGGGCCAATTTCTTTTTTCAAAAGCTCTCCTATATCGCCTATGATTTCCGACTGGCTTGCATGGTAATCATGTCCGAAATAGTTGCTTTCCAGCGCGGAAACATCAATCACATCTATGCCTGGAAATACAAAAGCAGGGACTCTGTTTTCCACCTGCCCAATACGAGAAAAACGGCTGATTTTTTGAGAAACAAGCAAGGCTTTATCTCGCGAAGACGAATATAAAGTAAAGTTTGTTGCCATATTTTGTATTTTAGGAAAGTCTTTTTCAAAAAGAGTAGCATTGACATCCGCAGCAGTAAGGATGATTTGCCCAAACTTTACGGAATTTTTAGATTTAGACATAGCAAGCTTCTTCAATGCTTCTATCAAAACGCGGTTGCCCATGCTATAGGCGATCACGTGCAATTTTCTGACCTGCCTTTGCTGGCATATTTCGGTTACAAATCTTAGAAATCGGTCTTCTGCAAGGCGAACGCTCTCAACGTCGCTATTGTAATCCAAAGTGTTAGCACGAGACGGCCAGCTATACAAAACAGGAATCCCTGCAAACTCTGTATCATAGAAGAGCTGCGCCGCCCGTCTGGCTGCATCTGCAAAGCTTGTCTGATAGCCATGAATGTATAGCATCAGATCCTTTGTGGATGCTTTTTTCAAAGAGGCGTTCATCTGCTGCAAGAATTCCTCTTGCGGCATGCTATGTATGTCCAAGACCATCAGATGGCTGCTTGGTTTTTGCTTGAATTCCAATTTCCACAAGCAAGGGGATTCGATTTTTCCTTTTTTATGCCCTTTTGGGATGCTTACACGACACACACCCCACTTAAGATTGTCTATTAAGTCTGGCTCATTGAGGTATTCTACTTTTGTTGCTTTGCTGGTTTGCGCGACCAATCGAATCTCTTCCAGAGAAAAGAAGATTTTTGCCCAGTCTTTTTTATATTGCAGATGAAAGCATTCGGACTTCTGTTTTTCAAAAAGCTTTATCTGAACAACTTGCTCTGCAACAATGGCCCCTTTTTTGGTAAGCTGTACTTTGCCTTGCAAGAAAATTCCAGAATGGACTATAGCAGCTACAGAAAAACCAGACGCGAATTGCAAAGCAACATTCCCTGAACTTTGATTCCAGGAAAGCATTTGCTGAGAAGACAGAGAAAGAGTTTTTTGGTGGTCATACTCTTCTATTTTATTGGGAAAAAGCAAATTATGTTTGCAAATGCTTCCATGCCAGCGAAGTACCACTTCCATCTTTTGGCAAAAGGCAAGCGTTTGCATGGAAAGCAAAAGAAAAAAGCACGATAAAAAAAATTATATGGATAGGTAAGACTTTGATGTAATCTCTATCTTTTCCCCCCATTCACACCGTACGTGACACTTTCGCGTCATACGGCGTTCCATCAGTTCTTT
>JABWCH010000018.1 GCA_013359215.1 Candidatus Brocadiia bacterium
ATTCTAAAGGATAAAGGCGATTTCACCACGAAGAACACGAAGAGAAGAGTGTCCACGAAAAACACAAAAGGCACGAAAAGGGATGGTTGAAATTTTTTTAAAGCGTTTTCGTGCCTTTTGTGTTTTTTTGTGGATCTTAATCTTTTCTTGCTATCAGGACAGATTCTTGTGCAGGGGCATTCTCTGGCTAAGGCTAGAAAGGTGAAAGCTCTATATCATTGGGCTTTCCTAGCAAAAAAGAGAGATGTATGATATCAGGAATGTGGTTGTATTTGTATGCTTTCAACTTCATTTCCCTTTGCAAATATCAATCATGAAAATAGCTTTCTAAAGATTCCCATGCTTCGAAAAGAATTTGTATTCTCAACTGCCAGTCTGCTGTGACCCAGGAAATATGTTTTTTGGGATGATGCTCTATTTCCAGAAAAACCGTAAAAGTGTTCTTGAGTGCCTGGATAAAAGGATCCTGGGAATGGGGAAAATGTCGTTCTAGCAGCGAAAGGCTAGATTTACCAGAATATCCTATGGGCACGAGCATCCAGCCATTTATAAAATGCCCGCTGTAGCATACTTTTTTGGATTGAATAATTCTAAAGCTTGCTAGCGCAGATTCCATCCTTTTCTTTTTCCATTCCTCTCGATCTACTGTTGAAGGTAAAATCGGAGTCATAGCCCATACCACACGATTCACAAAAGCTTCATATTCTATCCAATCTTCCCATACTATCCAGATAGAATCATTCGAGCTTACAGAAGCATTCATTACTGCAAAAGATTGAAAGCCAATGTAATGAAATTTTTCATAGAATTCCCTAAAAACTTCCATGAGGGGCGTAGGAGAAGATCCACTTTGCTCTTTTTTTAAAGATTGAAGGAAATCGGAATAGGCGACTTTGTTTCTAAACCATCCATTGGCTCCATTTTTTGCAATCGGAAGGTTCTCTCTGGAAATTTTCGCCAGGGTAGCAAAATACATGCGAAACCGTTTTTCTGCACTCCAGGAAGATATATCCTGGGAGAGTAGATACGGAAAAAGGGAAAGGCAAATCCATAAAAGAACTCTATCTTTAGTAGAATACATAGAAAAATTTCCTTTTACTCATCAGTAGTCTTTTGTTTGGCGATCAATTCTGCAGCTTTGTGACTATGAGCGACGCGATATCGAAACGCAAGCTCTTTCTTTTTTTCTTCCCAGGAAATATTTTTTTTCAAGATAGAAAGATAGGAATTTTCAGGAATGCTGAATTCATATCCTGGATCGCTGCTATAGAGATAGGGATTTCTATTGTAGCCTGTCTTTAGCTTCAATTCAAAATCATCGAAATAATACAATTGCAAATATTCTTCCAGGTCAAAGGTTTCTCGTGGCATTTTCCAGAATATCACTCTTCCTTCGCATCCTGCCCCTGCCATAACTGTTCCATCAGGATTGAAAACCACTTGATGGACTATCCCTGTATCTCCTATAAGATTAGCATCTTCTTTTCCAGAAGGCATTTCCCAGACTTTAATAAGGTAATCCCCCCCTGATGCAATAAGGAATTTTCCATTAGGGCTAAAGGCTAGAGAACATATCACCTCTTTATAGCCTTTTAAAACGGAAGTAATTTTCATAGATTCCATATCCCATATTTTGATTGTGACATCGGAAAATGCAGAGGCTAACATTTTTCCATCAGGAGAATAAGTCATTGTTGTGATATAATATTTATCCCCATGAAGTTTATGAAGGAGAGTATAATTTTTTGTATCCCATATAGCCATCGTTCCTTTATAGCTTGATGTTAGCAGTGTTTTTCCATCAGGGTTGAAACAGAAAGACTGTAGCATATCTTTTGGACCGCAAAGTGTTTTCATCAAACGGCACTCTGGAATACTCCAGATTTTTAGTAAATAATCTGCTCCGAGCGATGCTAAAAATTTTCCAGAAGGATGGAAAGCAAGAGCAGTTACATCATCTTTATGAGCAGAAGTTTCTTGAACTATTTTTCCTGATTCCATATCCCATAAATAGATATAGCCTTTCTGAGACCCTGCTGCAAGAATTTTACCATCAGGGCTAAAATCTATATGTTTGATAAAATGGGATGGTGTTTGTTCCATTTTTTTTTCTTTACGGCTTTCCCAATCCCAGACATAAAGACTTTGGCCTTTTTCTATGGCAAAACCAGATGCAACCATGCGTCCATCGGGGCTAAAGCGAACGGAACTGCTCATTCGATTTCCCATGAGATAGCCATATTCTTTATTGTGATCTTCTATCCATAGGGTGAGGTTGCCCTGGGAAGTAGCGGAAAGCAATGTCTTCGAATCAGGAGCATACTGTAAGGAAAAAATTTCTCCAAAATCTTCTTTCAAGGTAGTCACATTGAGCCATTTGTTTCCATCTCTTTTCCATATTTTTATGCTATTGTCATTGCTTCCCGATGCCAGGGTTCTACCATCAGGACTAAAGGCAAGGCATTTCACTGTACCAGTATGTGTATCTAAACTAGAGTTGAACGTATAAAGAAGTTTTTTTTCTGGCAAAGTCCATAGATGAATTTTTCCTTCACCATCAGCAGTAGCAAAGAATTCTCCCTGAGGTTGAAAGGCAAGTGCATATACCTTGATCGCATGTTCTGATTGGCTTGTAATCTGTCCTTTGTCAAAGGTAACATCATAGATTTTTTTTGTGTTCATAGGAAAGGTATAGAGACACTTGCCTTCTTGTATATCCCAGAAATGAACCAGTGCATCTTCTCCGCAGGAAGCAAGATATGTGCCATCAGGGCTAAATTCTATGCAATATACATATCTGTCATGAGCTTTCCACTGATTTATTTTTTTCGCTGTGGATACATCCCAAATCTGGATTGTATTGTCTGTGCCTCCTGATGCAAGAATATTTTGCTTGGGATGGAATGACAGAGAAAAAACAGCCCCAGAATGGCCTTTCATCTCATGGAGTATTTTTCCCGAAGCAAAGTCTTGTAAGACTATATCGCCTTTCTGCAAAGCGATTGCCATGATTTTACCATCAGGATCAAAGGAAATTGCTGTTATTGTATCGTCATAAGAAAAATTTTTTACGACTTCTTTTTTCTGTACATTCCATATCTGAAGGGAAGGATTCCTAAATTCTGTGCTTGCAATAAATAAACCTGTTGGGTGAAAACAGGCTCTATAGATATTGGTTATCGTGTTTTTAAAAGCACAGATTTTCTTTCCTGATGGGATTTCCCAACTATGGATCAAAGTGTCATCCCCAGCCGAAAAAAGGGCTTTACTATCGGGGCGAAAACAAAGTGTTTTAATGGGGGACTTATGACCTTGTAGTTCCACTATATTTTTTTTATCCCAAAGCATAATTTTTTTATCTTCAGCCCAGGCTAGATAGTATCCATCCTCGCTAAAAGCAAGAGCATTCGAGGAAGAAATGGAGTGAGAGAAAGTTTCTATTTTTTTCCCACCTGGAAATTCCCAGAGCGTAAGGGAATTTAAGTCGCTTATTGCTAGAATATCGCCTTGAGGAGAGAAGGACATCCCTTGTATTTTTTCTGCCTGGATAGGAATTTCAGCAAGTTTACAGGAAGGAATCTGGTAAAAAGCAATGGATTTCCCTCCTATGGCTAAAATTTTTTTCTGATTGCAATAGGCCAGTATATTGGCTTTATGAGAAAGGGAAATTATCTTGGGTTGCTGAAGCTGCGAAAACATATCCCATATATGAAGGAAACAATCTTTTTCTTTAGTGAGTAAAGCAATCAATGTTCTTGTATTGCTATCAAAGACCATATCGTGTATGCTTTTAATATATACTGTATCACGTTCTTCTAAATACAACTCTTTTTTAGAGGGAATATCTATCAAGACTATACTACCATCATAGCTTGCAGAGATGATTCTTTGTTCTTCATCTAAAAATAGTGCTTTTGATATATTCTGACTTTGGAAAGAATATTCTGAAATTTTTTTACCTGTTTCTGTATTCCAAAGGCAAGAAGAGCCATCTGTGCCTGACGATAACAGAAATGGCTTCTCTTTACTACATGTAAGATGAGCAATAGGAACGGAATGGTGTCTGTTTCTTGGGCTTTGCCATAAAATCCTTATATCAGGTGAGTCCTGAATAATATTTTTTACTTCTGCTTGTTCTGGAGTCCCCTCCTGAAAAAAGATTTTTTTCCTTCCGTGGGTTCTAAGGATTGTACGCTCAGCGGTCATTCTTGCGGCAAAGTATTGTTTTTCTTTTCTGAGGGATTGCGATTTTTCTAAAAAGTTTTTGTTTAATAAAATCTGGGTCTCGTACAAATTGGTTTCTGCTTTTTGCCATTGAATAAAAGAGACAAGGCTACCAGATATTATAGTCAAAAAAATCAAACAAGAAGATACCACCAAAAGTTTGTTTCTCAGGATAAATTTTTTGAATCGTGTAAAAGATGTGGGCGATTTCGCCAAAATAGGCTTGTTATGTATATAGTTATCTAAATCCATTGCCAGCTCTCTGGCATTGTTATATCTTTTAGATGGATTTTTTTCTATGCATTTTATGCAGATGGCATTCAAGTCATCAGGAATATCAGGGTTTAATCTGGCTGGTTCTATAGGCTCATTATGAAGAATTTGCAATAGAATAGAAGAAAAATTTTTTCCTTCAAAGAGAGTCTTTTTAGTAAGCATTTCATAGAATGTAGCACCAAGACAATATATATCTCCCTTGATTTCTAGTAGGCCAAAAGATTGCTCTTTTCCTAAAAATTTCACTGGGTCAATTCTCTCTGGTGGCATATATTGAGGTGTACCAATTAAATAGCCACTTTTAGAAAGTGTACTATCTATAATATTAGCCAGACCAAAATCCATGATTTTTGTATCAAACTTCTCTGTTATCATAATGTTGGATGGTTTTATATCTCTATGCACTATTCCATTTTCATGAGTATAGGAAACAGCCTCAACAATCAATAAAAAAATGTTTGTTAATTCATTGAAAGAAATATTCTTGTTCTGTTGAATAAAAGAAGACAATGTTTGCCCCTGAATATATTCCATCGTAAAGTAAGGATAGGGAGTTAATCCTACATCGTAGATGGGGACAATATTAGCATGAATCTTTAATGCTGCTATAAGTTTAGCTTGTATTAAAAATCTTTCTGATTCCTGGTGAAATTTCTGGGATATTTTTAGGGCTACTATTCTTTCTAAATTTTTATCGTATGCTTTATATACAATCCCTAATCCACCAGAACCTAGTTCTTCCAGGATTTCATAGCGTCCAAGCGAAAAAAATTCTTGTCTAACTTGTCCTAATCTGCTTATTCCTGTAAATTCATCTAGTATCTTATTTAAATCTGTATAGTATTTTGCTTGTGGAATATCCGCATCAATCGGGATTTGTCTATTCTTTAGCTTTTCTATATCGTCTAAGGTTAAAGGAGAAAGTGAATAAACTTTTTTCCAAAAATCATCCTCTGTTAGCTTTTGTAGGGAAAGGTACTCTCCTAGTGTTTCTAAAATTTCAAAAGAAATAAGATTCTCTTCGTAGGCATCTAAAAGAATTTGTTTTAATGATATGGTTCTCATGGTTGGAATGTTTTTTATTAAAATTGTGAGATGCAGAAAAAAAAAAGACTGTTTTTATAAGAAAAAACAGCCTTTTTAGACAATTTACTTATAACTATTTAACTATAATACAAATTTACTACCATACTACCTTGATTTCAGCAGGATAGAGAAGAGATGTAGCTGTGTTATCGTTCATAATCCATTCCCATTGTGCGGTGCTGCTGATTTGTTCTGTAACATCCGCTCCACTAGGATATTGAGATGTAAAACTAGAAGGGGCTGTCATGAGAGAAAGTTTGTGGACAAAAGGTAGCCCGCCAATTCCTGGATCACCTATCCAGGGCGTTAGAGTAATGCTTGTAGGAAGATTATTGCAATAGACTCGAACGATGATATTGCGTGCATGTCCCTGGCTTCCAGGACTGCCTCCTTCTGCAGGTTGGTGTACAATAGCTAAATCCAATGCGCCAGAATTGTTCTTATAAAGGACATTGATATTCTTCAACGCCCGAATTTCTAGATCTTTTTGATCACGGTGAGCAGGCCAAAGTCTTTTCAATCGCAACAACGCACCACTGGCATCATCCCATTCTATAGAAACACGAACATCCTGAAGAGTAGTACCAAAAGGTAGCTTGATGCTATATTCTGAAATTCCAGTCTGTGGAAGCGCACCAATTTGTATTGTAATACCGGGAAAATTGCTAGATTCTACAATAATCATAGGGCGCAAACTAACATCCCCATTTTCAGTAGAAAGAACATCAATAAGGAGTCCACCTGGCTGATTTATAAGCATCAAACCGAAATTGTTGGCAGGAGAGGAAAGCCAGCCGTTAAGCATTGTAGTAATATTCCATTTAATCCAATTATTATAAGGATTGCCAGCATTAAAAGTAGCTGTTACTTTACTGGTTGGATCGTAGGAAGCACTCATATTAGTCCATGTAGGCCAGGCTTCGCTCCAAGAAGGCCCATTAACTTTATATACATAGGCTTCAGTACTCAAAACGCGAGTTGCATAAAGGCAAAATTCGGCTTTAGTGATATTGGTTATTCCCAAATCTTCCAAAACTTTCATTGAGAAATAGAATAAACCTCTAACAGAGTAGTTTGCTGTCTCTCTTAAAGAGAAAGCAGTTGCTGCTGCATAGTTTGTGTTGGGTGTTTCTTCAGAAAGGTATGTATCATCAATACGAACAGTATTTTCTGTATTGATGATAATAGAAGGTCTTGAATCTTCTGCCGCAATAAAAATAGATAAAAGAAGAAAAAAAATGCATAGAAAAGGGAATTTTTTCATTAAAACATACTCCTTAACGACCATAAAAACTATTTTTTTACAAAACAAGCTATTTTATAAAAAATTTTATCATAAATCTGACAATAATTCTATGGCTTTATAAATAAAATTTTAAAAGAAAAAAGATGGTCGCAGAAGATTTGGAATATCAATGAAAATGACGAGGAATGATGTAACAAGATTGTTAATGACATTAACAAATTTTACAAAATCAGTGTTTAGTACGCATTCCCTACACAGTTTTAAATAATTATGCATTTTATTAAATCGCTTTATGCCAGTAATTTTTGCTATTTCTGCACAACGTTCATCTATGATTTTAGTCAAATGGCTATCTGGAGGATAGCAATCAAAGTTAATTGCATTGCCTTGCTCATCGTGTGACAAAACTGCTTTGGTTTCAAACAATGTTAAATTTAGGATTCAGATTTTACGGCCTTAATGTTACTCTTCAATGTTGCAAATCCTATGGCGATGATAGAAACTTGATTGCTGTAGTTTTTTGCCAAAACTATAGAACTTCTCATTTGGATTGCATACTTGCATACAAAACCAGGCACTTTGGTCAGATCTTTCCGTAAATCTGCAAAAGTATAGATAAATAAAAAGAATGATTTCCATACCTAACCTATCTATGCTTAGGCTCAATCTCTCCGTTTGCGGAACCACTTGGAAGGTTCCTCTTGCCATTTTATTTTTTCTACACTTTCGGAAGGCAATGTCTCTTTGCTAAGTCCCATGAGCAATGTTGCATCTTTAGGCTTCTGAATTACACGGGGAGTGATAAAGACCAGCAATTCGATTTTCTCTTTGGAAATTTTTTCTGAGCTAAATAATCTTCCTACGAGAGGAAGATCAGCGATCAAAGGAACTTTTGCTATTTCTGCTCGTTCTCTCTCCTGAAAAATACCGCCTAAGATAACAGTTTCATTATTTTTCACTTTTACTTGGGTGTCTATCTTGCGTTTGTCAATTCTTGCGACATTATTGTCAGGAGGTTCGAGGAATCTATCAATACGGCTTATTTCCTGCATTATTTTTAGGGTCACTTCGTCTTTATCGTTCACAAATGGAGTTACATTAGTGATCAACCCGATTTCCCTGTACTCGAATTCTCTGGTAATAGTATCGTCAGAGTTGTTTTTCCTTTGCTGTGAGCGAGTAGATAAAGGAAATTCTTCACCTACCGTGATTTTAGCAGGTTCATTGGCTGTGGTATAAAGTTTAGGGGCTGAGAGAATGTTGATATCGGTAATTCTGGAAAGCATATTTAAAATAGCGCCAAATTTATCTTTAGTTATAGAATAACGGAAGCCGTCTAACTCCCCGCTTTGTTTGGCTGCTTCCAAACCAAACATCGTATCAAAAGTACCAACCATTCCTTCATCACCAAAATGCGGAGAATTTTTATAAAACCATTCGGCTCCCAAATTGTAGGTATCATTAAGAGTGACTTCAATAATGACAATTTCGACAAACACTTGTTTGAGTTCTTTATCCATTTCTTCCAATGTCTTACGGATGTTCTTGTAATCGTCTACCGTGCAACAAATCACCAGCGAATTGGTTGTCTTGTCTGCTACAATCCTGATAGGATAGTTTCTGTCTTTTTCTTTGTATTCATTGTTTGGATATACTTTAGAAAGAATGGTTGCTAAATTTTCAGCATTGGCATTGGCGAGAGGATAAACATAACTTTCCATTTTATCTCCTCGCAAAATGTCGAGCTTATCCAAAAGAACAGCGATTCTTTCTTGATAAATTTGTTGAGTAGCACGAACAATAAGCGTATTCGTTACCATGTCTGCATAAAAAATAGCGACTTCTCCGCTGCCTTCTTTTCCTGCTTCAGAAAAGATTTGGGTCAATAGCTCGGCAACTTTATCAGCGCGATTAAATTTCATTTCGTAAGCTATGGTAACTTCCTCGGAAAGAAAGCGAGTATCTAGTTTTTCGATAATCTGGGAAATACGCTTTTGCACCGTCTCAGGAGCAAGTGCAATCAACGATTTTGCATGGGGAACAGCAATAATCTTAACAAGAGCAGAAATAGATCCGGCTGTACTTGTAGAAAAAAGATGATTGAGAATTTTCTCCAATTTTTGAGCAGAAACATATTGCAAAACATGAATTCTAGCCACTTCTTGAGCAAGAGGGACATCAAGGGCCATTAGAATTTGGAGAATCTTTTTCACGTTGAAAGCATAATCGGTAATGATAATATGATTCAGATCATCGCAGTTGATTTGCCCTTGTTCGCTAAGCAGTGGCTTAAAAAGAGCGGCCAGAATACACGCTTTCCCGTACTGAAGAGGAACAACATTAGTGACAACTTCGTCACTTTCCGAACTATTTTCCAGAATGTCCGCGATATTTCTTCCTCTTTCTACTTTATGCCCTTCACGAATTATTTTGTCTAAAGGAAGCACTTTGTAGATTTTGCCATGCTGAACAAGCCCTATATTCTTTGTAGCAAGGATGGTTTTCAAAACTTCCAGTGCCTCCTCACCACTCATGGATTTAGCATTGATAATTGTAATTATCTGATTCAAGCCTTTTCCATCTACAGAATTCAAACTGTCGTCAATAAGGAAAGCGATGCCAGTCTTTTCAGCAAAAACATCAAGAATTTCTGACAGATTTTGATTCTTGAACTGGAGCAGCATCGTTTTTTCTGTTTCACCTAGCAAATGAATCTTGCCAAATATTCGCGTTTCTTTAGATTTAAGCTGAAAAGTTTCTTCCTTTTCTTTTTTATAAACAACAAGCGAATAATTTGCAGGGACACTGGCAAGCGAGATTCTGAATCCCCCGAATTGTCCTGGAACCACATCTCTATAAGGTTGTAAATTGCGAAAGGTCTTGAGAAGAATATATTGATAGCTAATCCCCTCTTCACTTGCTACCCTCCCTTGAAGAATTGCCTCTCGCAGGTTCGAGTCGTTATTTTTTTCTCCTAGGGTAATCGAAGGTGATACACCTAAATTGATCCCTACATTTTCATAAATGTCTCCTGAAGACAAAATGATTGCGGGTGTTTTGGTAATAACTCGAAACAAAGCAATTCGATAGGAAGTATTTACTGAAAGTTTTTTGGTATAAACTTCTTTGACTGGTGCTTCGAAAATCATTCTATCTTTCATATAAACCCGAATAAAATCGGATTCACCATAAAGACTTATAGGCCAAAGGATGAATAAAATTTCCAGAATAAAAATAAAATCTACTTTATTTTTCATTTTTATAACTTACTAAATAAAACTATTTTTTATGATTTTTTACTTAAAATAACGTCATTTACGACTTTACTTTATCAAATTAATTACCTACTTTCATTGATCTTCAGTTCGATTGGATTGGAGGAATTTTTATCATATTCCTCTTGCTTACGAAATAAATAAAACCATTTATCCCATCCCTCGAAACGGACTCCATTACTAGTAATCTCTGCAATCTTATAATTTTGTAAATTTTCACCTAGACCTAATTTAATGGTTTCATTTTTTTCTTTATTGTAAAAATAAACTTTTTGCTTGAGACCATCTACCACAATACCTTGAAGAGTATAAATCCCATCACTCATCGGTGCTTTAATGGGTTGAAGGGGTTCAGGCACTTTAAGAGCTTCATGGCTGGTAGTTGAGACGGAAGTACACAAACAATTAGCATATTTCGATATTTTATTACATTTATTACACTTGAATCGTTTATGTCCCAACTCATGAATAATTTTATACTCCACATTGGGAGGAGGGAAAACCTTCCATTCATCCTTCTTCTCTTCTAAAAAAAAAGACCCAAAGGAAGAAAAAATTTTGAGTAGCAGGAACACGAGAATAATGGACACTGGCACTAAACGAAGAAAAAAACGTGTCTTCGTATCCATTGCAATCTCCTCTAAGGTTTAACTTTTTTTACTTGAGCTATTTTTGGATGGATTTAAGAAATAAACTGTCAAATCCAACTGAATTTGATATTTAGTAATATCTTTTACCGAAGTATCTTGAGCAATGGTAGCTTTTTCTATTTGATAAAGCTGAGGGCTTTTTTCCAGTTCGTAGAAAAATTTATGGATTGAACCCAGATCATTGGCAAGCAATTCATAGCTCAAAATCTGACTTCGAAAAAAATAATTTTTCCGAAAAGAAGTTGCTTTTACTTCTTTTTGGGTAACTTTCAGATTACAAGCTTTGATTTTAATCTGAATAAAATCAAAACAATGAGCAGTAACAATGGCAGGGTCACTTAGAAAAAAAGGCATATTTTGCTTGTTTTCCATAAGCTTTAACATAATTTGAATATTAGATAGCCGTATTTTTTCTATCTCTAGCTTTTTTTGGCTTCCTTCCAGTGAATCATCCAAAAGATAAACCAGCAAAAAACTTGTAATAATAAGGAAAAATTTTAACATCTTAGGGGACATAAATGGCTCTTTGTTTTATCAGTACTTAATTAATTAATCTGATCAGGATAAAGTTTAATTTACTATTTTCAGGGTAAGCAGAAAATCTTCCTCATCGCTGTCTCCTTTGGATTGTACAGGAGACTCTAAAAAAATATCGCTAACTGATATTTTTTCCTTTAAGGCGATTATTACTTGGGATACACAAGGCGATTGCCCTCGAATCGTTAAGACCGCTATTTCTTTTCGCTCTCTTTCATCAAAATTATTCAGAGAAATAGATAACAGAACAGTATCTAAAGGTAGGGCTTCTGCAATTTCTCGGAGAATTTTTGCCCAGAAGATTCTTTTATCTCCTATCTTCGAGAAATTCAAAGGATCTGCAAGAAGAGGAGCATTTTTTAAGTCGCTTGCCCAATCAAAATTACTCTCGGTCATGCCAACTTCCTTGAGAGAAGATAAAGCTACCCTCCGTTTTTCTTTCAGATGATTTATTTGATCTTTTTTCTGAAGATCTTGAAAAAATAAGATACAACTCCATACCAAAATTGTTATTATCAAAGCATTAAGAGTAAGATCGGGAAGATAACTATATAAAATTTCCTCAAATGCTGAAATTTTCTTTTGACCAGAACGATTCGCCAGATTAGGGTCTTTTTTTTCGGCGTTTAATGCATGGACGGCAAGAGCGAAAGGCATAATCTGATCAGATGACGGATCTACCAATGGAATTTTTGCAGCGGACGAAAAAGGAAAAAGAGAAATTCTATTTTCCGATAAAGAAGCAGAACTAAAAGAATTTCTAATATATTTGAGAAATTTAGTAAGGAAATGGGGTTCAATGATTTCTATTTTGATATTTTTTTCATGTTCTATCATCTTACTGTAGATGAAATAAGCCAATGGGTCTTTTTCTATAGACTCCTGGCTTATCAGATCATCCCCTGACACATTTTTCTTTACAAGATTGATGTTCTCTTGATTATCATTGATTATTTTTTTTGATTCGAATATGTCGAGAAGATCATAAGATGTTTTTTGTCCCTCTGAGGAAAAATGCGTAATATGGAACTCACTCATTTCTTTCGAAGTTAAGGTATATTGCTGGATGTTCTTATGAAGGCGATGAGTATCTTTATCTGGAAATATCTTGCTCAATTCCCGCGTATCCATGTTATCGATTTCGTGTCCTAATATTTTGGTCAAAAAAATTTTAATTTTTTTTAAAGATATATAAGGATTATCTCCAAACAATACTATTTTATCAACTAATTTGCCTTCCCTGGAACCATACATTAAAGTTATCTTGAGGTAGCTTAGGAGATAAATACTCAAAAAAAGATTTTTGTCTTCTGATTTTTGCCCGATATCAGGCATTTGGATATTATCAGGAATTCTGATGTTTTCAATTTTATGTGGATGATTTCCTTCAATGATCATCACTTGAACATTTCGTTTACCTAAATAGAGAAGCACGGTAACCTTGCCTTTATCTTTAGACAAGATCGAATAAAGCGTAGCCAAAGCTTGAGTTTGAGAAACGATGGTATCTGGGGAAGGAAAGCCAGCCTGCGCAAAAACTCCTTCTTTTTCAGTGGTTCCCAAAATATTATCAACCCAGTTTTTGGTAGAAACGAGAAGAGAAATACAGGGGCTTTTAGCGTCTTCGATCCTTCTTGTATCATAGTATAATAATTCCGGCGGATAGGGGACATACATCCGCAAAGTTTCTTCGATAGCATTTTGATAGGATCTGCTGTTGTATAATTCATCTAAAGAAGATAAAGGTATAAAACGGCTCCAACTATAGGCCGAAGGTATCCCAACTGCCACCGATACTTTTTCTCTCCCGCCTTCGATGATAGAACGATAGGGTTGGAATTTTTTATCTTCATAAATTTGTAATAAAAGAGAAATAAATTCGCCCCTTTCTTCTAGTTCTTTCTTTGCAAAAATTTCTATAGGAGAGACATACTTGCTACTTTTTCCTTCCTCATTCAAGCCCACCTTTGTAAAAAAGTCACTTGGGCAAAATTTTTTCGATTCTGCTTCAAAAAAATTAAGAATTTCCCAACGCAAGCCTGTTTTTTTAGCGACAATCAATTTTATCGCATTGTAGTCAAGAATAAATCCTAAGGAATAATTAGCCACCGTATTTCCTCATTTTTAAAAGATTAAAAAGACAGACTAACCAGCTTTTTTCTCTGAAATTTTTGTCAGCCATTGTTTTACTCTTTGATCTTCACCTTCTAAAGAAAGGTACTGTCGAAAATAGAAAGCAGCTTCTTGTGGTTTTGATAGGTAGTCCAAATAGATAATGCCAGCGTATTTATTGGCATCAGCATCTTTAGGATTTTTTTCTAAAAGGACTAAAATATCTGCCAAAGCTTTTTGAGTATTGCCTATACTCAGATAGGCGAGGGATCTATTGAAATAAGCATTCTTATAATTGTCTTGAATTTTGAGAGCCTCACTATAGTCACGAATCGCTTGTTCATTTTGATTGGAATCAAAATGATTATTGGCTCGACGATAGTATGCCTCAATGAAATCAGGTTTAATATTGATAGCCATCGTGTAATAAAGGATAGCTACTTCCTTTTGCCTTCCTTGCTCTACTTTTAAACCTTTTTGGAAATAGTCAGTCGCTCTATCCTCCTGATTTTTTTCTCTTATCTCCTGCAAAGGAGAAACACTTTTGCAGGCACTCAGCAAGCATGATAAAGCAAGAAAAAAAATTCCAAAAAACATAATTTTGGTCAACATAAATTAAATTTTCTCTTATTTTTCTAAATAATAAAGAAAGGTAACTTCTTTTTTTTCATTTATATGTACAACGGCATCGATATATCTTCTTAAAGAGGAATCGTTCTTTTCAGCCTGAATCGAAATACGGAAAAATTGTGAAGTAAATTTAATTTTATCTTTTTTTTCTATTTTTAAATTTTTAAGATCATTATCTTCTTTATAGGAAGAAAATTTTCTACTTTTTATAATCTCTTCTATCTGTTTTGTGTGCAAGTCAAGATAGATGGAGAGAATATCAGAAGAAGCAGTATTGATATTGATTTTCTTCTCTTGTCCAGTAAAAACCGTAGCAAGATCACGTAGTTTTTTCTTTTTGGGATTTTGTCCATAAAAAAATAATTTATTTTCCTGGTTAAATTCTGCAATTCTAAAAATTTCTTCCAGCGTTTCCATGGGAGCATTTTTACAATGATACCTCGGAGTCAATGTCTGATAATAATCATCTTCTTTGCCATTGAGACGATGGTTGTTGTCCTTGTCCAGCCAATCTAAAAGGCAATCACGAAAAGCAGCAGCCCTGACTTGGGTATAACCAAAAAGCATCCAAAGTTTTATGATTTCTTCATTTAATTCTAAATTGTTCAAATTGATTTTGCCATCTTCATCTTCAATACTTATGCTATACTGAAAATCCTCTTGATTATTCACTATAAAAATATTTGCCAAGGAAAGGCCAGGATAATAGTTGTACCAGGGATCACCAGCACCATATTTTTTCTCGGACATTCGTAAAATCTGGACTGCATGTGCGAGACCTGCCCTTGCTACATTGCGGAGCAACATTGTCTTTTGGAAATTAGCTCCACATTTCATGTCTAAAAGGGAAGCCCAGCGAAATTCTAAAATAATGATAAACAAGACAGTCATCACCAACATGCTCAGAAGTAAGGCAAAAGCTTGCTGATTCCGAACACTTTTTCTTGTGAACAGCATTTTATTCTCCAAGCGGAAGAGAAATCAAGACTTGAGGGAAATGCCATACTCCTTCTCCATTAGCTTTTTTTATGCTCAGAGCGATACGTACCGCTTGGGGAAGAATCTTTTGGGTTTTAGGATCCGAAGTGGGCCAAGATTCTAGCCATTGCTGATTATACCAGTAACAAAAAGTCAACTTCTCGATTTTTTCCAGCAAGTCTTGACTGAATTCCCCATCTTCCCTCTCGCCGCTAGTAACATCACTATAAGCAAAAGGGTTATATCTACGCTTGAGTATCCCGCCTTCTACCCAATAGCCTACTTCTACCGTTCCATTTGCTCCCACTCTTACGAAGTGAAGTGCATCAAACTGATTTTCATGGGAAGTACCAGGAATCCCACGAAAATAAATTTTTTCCTTTTTGTTGCTGATAGCAGAAGAAAGTGGTTGCTCATCATCCTTGATTTTTTTGGGAACATAAGCACAGCGAAGATCATCCATCATTCTCGATAGAACAATTTGCCCACAGCGAAAAAATTCTTGGGAAGCAATTCCTTTCTCCCAAAGAGAAAAGGCAGCGTGTAAAGTTCCATAGCATATCGCCGTTAGCATCGAAAGAATCGTCATGGCTATCATCAGCTCGATTAAAGTGAGAGCATGATTTTTTTTCATGATTTATGTTTTCCTGATTTCAGTAGATAAGAAGTAAGAAAAAAATTTTGTTTTTTTTCCAGGCTTTCTAAGCTTCCTGAAATTTCTACAATAATTTGTAAAAGATTCGGCACTTCCTTTACTTTTTGGATTCGAGCTTGCCAGCGAAAATTTTCATAAGGAGCAGAAAATTTTCCTGAACTTTCTTCTGCTATGACACGCTGATAAGAAATTTCTTCCAGTTTGCTTTGGGCCAGAAAAGCCAGCAACGCGCTATTTCGAGAGATATACGTAGCCTGATAGCAAAGGTTGATTGCTTCAAAACTGGATACTAGAACAATTCCCAAAATCAGCATAGCAACCAAAATTTCTACCAACGTAAATCCTTTTCTTGAATGCATGTCAATCCTTTCGCTCTAGAAATATTTTGCCACTATAGTTCACCTTCACAGAATATTTTGTGGAAATATTCTGTGCGGTCAGATATACATTAGCTGGTGTTACCATCCCATTTTCGTTAAAGGTAACGAAAATTCGATCAGAAGAAGTTTCTTTTCTTTCTCCTTGAAATTCGCTAAAGGATATTCCTTCCTCCAATTGTCCTTGTATGGAGGGCAAAATAGATTGTGCCATCTCTGGCAATTCTGGAAGATTGGATTCTATTCCCAATTCATAATGATTTGGTAAGGTAAGATTCACTATGTATGTTCTACCTGAAAGAGCGGCTTCTTCTTTGGCGTGGCGAAGTAGTGTGCTAATCTTACGGGCAGAGCTTTTTAATCGAATTTCACCTGCCATTTTTTGCATAGATGGGGTTGCTATAGCTGCCATAATTCCTAAAATAGCTATAGCAACCAACAGTTCTACGAGAGTAAAAGCTCTATTTGAATTCTTCCACAAGATCATCTCCTCCGCCAGGTTGACCATCCAGTCCCCAGGAAGTAATGGTTCCCGACTGAGTGCGGGTAGGGAGAGAATATTCATAAGGGTTCTTCCATTCATCCTTAAAGGGGTCATTATCTCCCTTTTTATTAAGATAATCCTTGACATCTTCTAAGGTTTTGGGCCATGTTCCCTGAGTATGTTTGTATGAGATAATGGCTTGGCTGATAGTTCTCATTGCTGCCTGAGTTGCTTTGACTCTTGCATTGTCCAAATATTTACCTACACTCAGGCTTACCACTCCTGAAAGAATGCCAATAATCGTAACTGCAATTAAAATTTCAATAAGATTAAATCCTTTTTGATTTTGATAATGTGTTTTCATAATTCTCCTTCTAAGTTATTGATATTGAATAGCATTTAACATAGGCAAATAAATAGCCAGTGCGACGAAACATACTATAGCTCCTAGAATTACAAGTAAAGCAGGCTCCAGAAGCGATGTGATTATTTTTAATTGACTTTTTACTTCTTTTTCGTAGCGAGTAGCAACAGAAATTGCCATTTCAGGGAGTTGGGCATTGTTTTCTCCAACTTCCAACATTTGGACGGCTTTAAGAGGGAAAAAATTTCGTAAAGAAGGAGACATATTTTCGCCAACATTGACTCGTAATGTGGCTTCACTTACCGCATCTTCAAGTATTTTATTACCGACCACCCCTTCTCCGATAGCAAGAGCTGTAAGCATGTCTACTTTACTATGAAGCAAGATGCCGAGGGACAAAGAAAAACGAGCCACCGCTGATTTTTGTACAAGGGTGCCAAATAAAGGAATTTTCAAGAGCCAAGCGTCAAACCATCGCTTACCAGCAGGAGTCTTGATATAATGTCTAAAGCTGTAAAATACTAAAACCCAAAAAATTATAAGCAGCAATCCTTTATAAGAAGTCAAAAAATTGCTTATTTCCATAAGAAAGCTAGTATAAATAGGTAAATCTTGCCCTGAAGATTGCAACATTTTCTCAAAACGCGGAACTATACTGGTAAGCAGAAAGATAGTTATCAAAATAGCAAGGGCAATTACGATTAAAGGATAAATCATAGCTGCTTTGATTTCTTCCCTAAGGTCTTTTTCTCTTTTGAGATATTCTTTAAGATGCTGAAGGATTTCTGCTAAATTGCCGCTGAGTTCCCCTGCTTCTATCATGTTGATATAAAAGCGAGAAAAGGTATCAGGAAATGAAGATAATGCTTCGGAAAATTTTTTGCCGGTGATTACCTCTAATTGTAATTCTTTCACCATTCTGGTGATAGGCTTGTCAGGACTTCCTTCTTCGTAGATTTCTCTAAGCTTTTCCAGACTTTGATCCAATGTTATATTAGCACTGATAAAGCTATCGAGTTGTTCGGTGAAATCCAGAACATCCTTAGCTTTGAGTTTGATTGAATGATTCTGCATGCTTTTTTGGGATAACATCGCATCTATTCCTCTGTACTCACTTTGATAATTTCCTGGACGCTGGTAATATGTTTAAAGATTTTGATAATCCCATCTTCCCGTAGCGTTCGCATATTAAGGAGTTCTCTAGCGATTTTACGGATGCGCCTATTGTCCAGAGAATGTTCTTTAGAAAGCAATTCTGCCCTGGTTCTTTCGTCAGGGCGAAAAATTTCGAAGATAGGATAACGCCCAGCATATCCCGTATGTCCACATTTTATACATCCTACTTTTTCATAGATATACTGATTTTCCAATTTCTCTTCTTTTAAAAGTTTAAATAAAGCCTCTTTTGTAATTCCTAAAGATTGATAATCGCTTTCTCTAAAAGATGTTTCTTTTCTACATGTTATGCAAAGTTTGCGGATTAAACGTTGGGATAGCACTCCACTGATAGTCGCAGCAATCATATATTCGGGGATGCCCATATCCAGGATACGAATAATGGCACTGGTTGCATCTTTCGTGTGCAAAGTACTAAAAACTTGATGCCCCGTGAGAGCAGCACGCATTGCAATTTCTACGGTTTCTGCATCACGGATTTCTCCGATCAAAACAATGTTTGGATCTTGCCGTAAAACAGAGCGTAAAACCCGTGCGAAAGTAAGTCCTACCTTTTCGTTCACTGCTACCTGGGTGGCACCTTCGATTTTGTATTCGATAGGATCTTCCACGGTCATTATATGCTTTTCCCGATTGGTATAGTCATTCAGATATTGGAGGACAGAGGCAAGGGTGGTAGACTTTCCACTTCCTGTAGCACCTGTTACTAAAAAAATGCCCTGCGGATCCTTAAGAATTTCTTTGAGAAGATTCAGAAGCTGCGAATCAAGTCCGATTTTTTCCAAAGACGGAATATTCTTCTGTCCGCTCAAAAGCCTCATAACAATGCTTTCTCCCTGGGCAGTAGGCAAAGTAGAAACACGCAATGTCTGTAATCCTTTTTCTTCATATTTACGGGACGAAATTCTTCCATCCTGAGGCAGTCGGCGTTCCAGAATATTCAGGTTGGCCAAAATTTTGATTCTAGCGATCAAAGAATTTTTTTTAGAAAGAGGAATGGGGGACTGAGGTATCAAAATACCATCTACTCTATATTTCAAACCCACTTCTTCTTCAAAACACTTGATATGAATATCGCTTGCTTTGTATTCAATTGCCTGAAGAATGATGTTATCTACCAATTGCACAATCTCTTCATTATGAGCCATTTCTTCGAGTTTTTTCTTGTTCATGGCATCACTATCGGCATAAACCATCAAATCGTCTGGAAAATATTGTTTGTAAGCAGCTTGAATTCCTTCACGTGTAGAAAAAACTGTGCTAATACCTGCATAGCCTATTTCTATGACAATCGCTTCCAGATAATTACGCATTTCCAAAAGATGATCGGCATCATAAAAAGCAACCACCAGATACAGAGATGATTTTTTTTCAGGGCTATTGATCCATAAATTTGTGATTTCTCCTACCGTACTATCTTGATTCGATCCTCTTAGCATAGAAAAAGGTACACTCTGAAACCCAATCGGCATATACATGCCTCGGTAATAGTAGCTGACCTTTGCAGCCAGCTTTGGTATGATCTCTTTCAGTTTAGGGGTGTCTTCTATTCCTGTAATCTTTTGGAAAGAGTCTAAAAGCGGTTTATATTTCAGTCCGAAATAAAGTGCCACGCCTTTAGCCAGATTTTCTTCGGAAATCTTTTGAAAACCTTCTGGTAAATGAGTACTCTGGGATTGTTCAATCAAAACGTCAATGATCGACTTTTTCTTTTGGAGACTTATCCGTTGTGCTCTTTTCCATTGTTCGAGCGGAACGTAAGCATGCAAAATTTCTTCTAAAGAAAACCCTGATTTTGGGGAGATTATTTCCATTTTTATACTGCTCATAGAGATAGAATAAGTGATCTCAAAATTTTTTCCGGCTGATTTAAAAAATTTTACCGACAAAAGAATACAAAAAATTAATTAGGGCATTCCTAATTTCTATAAAACCAAAATCAACCTTAGATGTAGCCTATATTTGTAAGGTTGGGCTGGAAAAGGAAGTAGATATAATGATAAATCCAGCTCAACCCTGCATCGAAATTGAAGAATCAGCTCAAAAAATTGAATTATAATTATAAACTAAATGGATTCAATACTAATTGTAGCTGAATATGGTTTGGTAGTTTTAATTTTCTCGCAACATACGCGGAATTGCTTTCCTCGAAAAGAAAATGTTGCAAAACTGCCTTCCGACCAATTAGTGTAATCTTGCCGTAAACCATCTTTTTCGTTTTCCGCTGCAAGAATAACAATTATTCGATGGGGGCTAATCCCTGCTTCTATTCTCACGATTACTCTTGTACCCCATATATCAACTATATTTCTGCCTTGCGCTATAAACTCTATGGTTTCCTTAATCTTTAATGGGAGTAAAGGGTAGGACTCAATGCTAATTGTAGCCGAATATGGTTTGGTAGTTTTAAGTTCCTCACAGCATACTCTCAATTGCATTCCTCGAAAAGAAAATATTGCAAAGCTTCCTTTTGACCAATTAGTATAATCTTGCCGTAAACCATCTCCTGCAAGAATAACAATTATTCGATGGGGGTTTCCAGTTGCTTCTATTCTTACTGTTACCTTTGTCCCCCATATATCAACTATACTGCTACCTACTGCATGAAACTCTATGTCCTTCCAGATTCTTATTTGGGGGAGTATTGGAGTGGGGGTTGGGACTGGAGTGGGGGTTGGGACTGGTACAAATTTAGGCAAAAATTCGAACACATCTCCGCGTGTCGTTGTAATCGTAACGATCAAATCCACACTTTTGTCGCGAGTGATAGCAAATTGGTTTATCCCTTCTCTCAATTCTTGCCCTGTCACTAAAGGGTTTAAGAAGTTTCCACCTTTAATAACGACATTTTGAACTGTAGGCGAATTTTTATCTCCAGGAATCGGTTGCCATATAATTTTCAATTGCACCGTTTCTTCGGACAGCTTTTGTATATAACTCATAAGCCCGTATCTATTCATGCAACTGAGCCATGCATTCACGACCACTGGAGAAACTATGCTTTTGAAAGCACTAATTGATTGATCGCTCGAATAACTTTCTTGTCGGGAATGAACATAGGTTTTTTTCCATTCATTAAATTCAGACTGGTTCCATCCTCCTTTAAGAGTGATTCCTTTTATAGGGATGGAAGCACTAGCTGATACGGTTTTTTGATATTGTCCATAATCAAGCGTGGACACATAATCTGCTAAAGCATATTGATAGCTCTGATCTTTCCTATAAATATCAGTTTCCATGACACCATTTACCAGAATCTGATTGCAATCTTGTTGTGCTTGCAGGCATAGGCAAATGCCTAAAAAGACAAAAATAATAGCAAAACGCATAACAATCTCCTTTTAGAGTAATGATCATAAAAACATCTATAAGCCCTATAGTGCTTATACCCATATCTATGAATCTATAAATTATATAGGAGTTACGCAGACATTATATATTTAATATTTATATAAATGCTTACCCAGTTAGTACATATTAAACTTTATAACACCTTTCCTCTCAGCATTGCATTAGACAAAAGTTTTGTTTAAAGGCATTAACAAAAATTTTCTGTCGTACATCAGCAGCTCAGAAAATTTCTGTATTTTTGAAAAATTTTGTCCTCTATATATGTATTGGAAAAATTTTTATTTTATTGCTTTTTTTTATCAAAAATTTTTATTACATTTGGGAAGCATAAAGCATCAATTCTCGTATTTCTATCTCTAGATATTCCTGTTTTTCAACAGTATTGATAATGTTTTTTTTTCAAAAGTTACATCTAAATTTAGGCACATCTAAATTTAGGCACATCTAAATTTAGGCAAATTTGGTGACAGACACAAGAACAATACATTCTATTCTTCATTCTATTCTTTAATTTGGCAATGTTAAATTACTGTTGTTGATTTTAAATGACTTACGGCAATTTTGTGATTTATTGAATTAGCCTTTGATTTTGCGAGATATAATGGAGGGCCAGGTTACTGCCGAGCTTTCTTGGCATCGTCGTGGCTTGGTTCGGCAGGGAACCTCGCCCTCCATTGAAATGCAAAATTCACGCTAACCGTTGAAATACAACGACTTCTAATTTAACATTGTCAAATTATTCTTATTCTGTTTATTGTTAAATTTTTGGATAGGCTCTAAATACAACGGTTTTGGGCCTAGTGGTGGTTGTTTCGACATTTCCATTAATTTTTCTTAAGACGAGCAATAGCTTTAGCCATAATTTGCCGATATTTGACTTCTCGGCGTATGCCGTCTAAATATCTATTTTGGAGAATATCTTTAATGTTATGAAAACCTTTATCCACTGCTTGTTCTAAGTTATAAAGAGATTCATTCTTCTGTCCCTTCATACAATACGCAGACGCTAAATAATAGTAAACTTCGGCTTTGTCAGAAAAAACTTGAGTGGCTTTTTCAAGAAACTCGATAGATTGGCTAAAGTTATTACTGGAAAGCGAATTTATTCCTTGATCTAGTAGCTTGAGATAAATACGTTCATCCGATGCATTAGCTACCCCAGCCCCTCGTTTTATTTTTAATAAATCACGTAAGCTTTTTTCTGTACGGAAAGAATCAATCCTATCATCAGTAATGACTAGGTTGTCATTTTTAAAACCGTTATCAAAAGCTTTATTTAGCCAAGTTAGAACTTCGTCTTTTCTTCCTTGGCTGGCGTAAGCGCACACAATATTGTAATATGGCTCTGGACGATTAGTAAAAATATCTATTGCTTTTTCAAAAATTAGGACAGCTTCGTTCATTCGATTTTGTTGTAAAAGTGGTAGCCCTTGGCTAATTAATTGGTTGTAGCAGCGTTCGGCAGAAGCAGTAGCGATATCAGTCCCAAACTCATTTTCCAAAAAATGACGAAATTGATGTTCAAAACGTATAGGGTCTAAAAATACACAATTATGTAATAGGGGAGTGTTTTGAAATCCCTTAGCTTTGGCTTGTCTAAGCCAATCCAAAGCTTTTGATGTTTCTTTTGCCAAAGAATATTTGCAGGCCATATAAAAATAAGCATCACCTTGGTCTGGAAGACAAGAAATAACGTGTTCAAATATTTTTGTAGCTTCATCAAAGCGAGAGGAAGCAAGAAATTCAATACCTTCTTCCAAAATTTTTTTATAAAAACGATTCATTCTCTCATTCGAGGTATTGAGAATTTCTTCAGGAAAAGCACCTTCTAAAAAATTTTGGAAATTTTTTTCTGAACGAATTGGGTCAAGTTTATTATCCGTAGCCATTAGATTAGCATCTCTCAAACCCTTAGAGACAGCTTTCCGTAGCCAACTAATTGCTTCCTCTTTTTTCCCTTGTAAACTATAGGCACAAGCAATGTTGTAGTATATTTCATGACGGTTAGGAACTAAAATAATGACTTCTTCCCATTTATTTATGGCCTTATTAAACTCTTGATTAGCGAAATGAGCAGTAGCTTCACTCTCGATTTTCTGTAAAATTGGGATAAGGATGGGCTCAAGCTTGGCAATTTTTTCACGAGCCTTTTGTACTACTTCCGTATCTGAAGAAATGAGTAGTTGATTGAGAATTTTTACGCTTTGTATATATTCTCCTGCTAATCCCCAAGCTAATGCCGCAGAAAATGCAATGTGATCACGATCAGGAAAAATTGTCAGTGCTGCTAAAAATTCTTTAGCGGCTCTTCTATATTCGCTTAATTCCATGGCATTGTTGGCTGCAATTAGATGTCCCTGGCTTTTTTTTTCTTGTTCGCATTGCTCTAAGCTTTTCTGCAAAAGCTGCTTTTGTCTTTTGGAAGACCTTTCTGCTGCTTGCTGTAAAAATATACAAGCTTCATCAAAAGCATTTTGTTTCATAAGAATTAAAGCAGCAATACAATATGCCTCAAAGCGTTTATCATCGATCTTCGTTGCTGCTGCTGCTTGAGCAAACGCCTTTCCTAATTCATTTTTTTTAAAATAGGCTTTAGCATTAGCAATCGCTATTTCATATTGAATATTACGTTTTCCTTGTTCGGTTTGAGATTGTTCAATTATTTTTTTTAAACGTGCCAATTTTACGCGAGCAAGAATGGCATTTTCTGATTTATTATCGAGTTTGAGAAATTTTTCAAAGTGTTGTTTAGCTTCTGTCCATTTTTCAGCAGACTCAGCCAATATTCCTAAGTTAAACCAGAGAATAGAGTAAGTCGGGTCTACTTTTAAAGCTTCCAGTAAACCATTATATGCCTTTTCTAAATCTTCATTACGAGAATAATTGGCTATGACATTAATACAAATGCTACGGGCTTCTTGTCGTTGAGGTGTGTCTTCGCTTTGGTTTTGTGAAAAGGTGAATGGACAAAAAATTTGCCAAATAGCTAAGGTAAACATGTATACTTTGAAGAGTCGTGGTATCATTTTCTTTCCCTTGATTAATCGTCTATTATTTACTCACTGTATCTAATTCTTTTATTAAAAGATCCACAGTTGGGCTTAATGCTTTTTTCATTAGTTTCTCATATTCCGTTTCGCGGCTGAATAGAAAATTGACTAACGTTTTTACAGGAGCCAAGATAGGAGGCATAGCAATATCTGTTGTTGTAGCCATAATCGCATCGGAGAAAATTTCATTTTCTTCTGTCTCTTTGGGAAAAATTTTATCTAAAATTTCTTGGCTCATTTGATTTGTCTTCTTTTGTATTTTTTCGATAAAACCTCGAACTGCCTTTTTAGGTATACTCACAAGGTTACGAATTTTATTTCCTCCACTTTTCCAAAGACTTGAGAGATTTTGATCTTCTTGGATTTCTTCTGACCAATCCGATTCTTGATTATTATCTTCAGCAATATCTCGAAGTTGATCTATAGGGCTTCTTTCAGTGAAAGAGGGTTTATCGTTATTAATATTAGGGAAATAGTTTTGGTTGAATTCTTTACTTTCTTCTTCAAAATCTCGATATATTTCGTTTCTCTCCAAATCTTTCTTTTTTTCTTCAACTTCTCTTTCAGCCTTTTCCTGCAACATGTTTTGCTCTTCTTCCATTTCTTTCTTGCGTTCTTCTCTTAATTTTTTCTCTTCTTCTATTCGCTTTCTTTCTTCTTCAATAGCTCGTTTTCTCATTTCTTCTATCTGGCGATTTTGTTCTTCTTGTTCTCGCCTAATACGTTCTCTTTCAATGAAACCTTCTTGTTCTAATCTTTCCTGTTCTTCTTGTAATGCTTTCCTCTGTATTTCTTTATCTTGCCTTTCTCTCTCCTCATAATTTTTTCTAAGAGATTCTTTTTCTTCTCGTTCTCTTTCCTCTCTTTTCATCTTTTCTCGAAGTCTTTCTCTCTCCTCTTCTTTTTGTTCTTTGCGAATCTTTTCTTCCTCTCGTCTTTTTAGTTCCTCTTCTTCCCGGTCTTTCCGTAGTTTTTCTTCTGCTTCGAGTTTTTGCCGCCTTA
Source organism: Candidatus Brocadiia bacterium (assembly GCA_013359215.1). Lineage (GTDB taxonomy): Bacteria > Planctomycetota > Uabimicrobiia > Uabimicrobiales > JABWCH01 > JABWCH01. The sequence goes on from JABWCH010000018.1 coordinate 25,474, forward strand.
TCAGTTCTTCTTTTTCTACTTGCCGCAAATGCTCTGCTTTTCTATATGCCTGTTGATATTGCCATTCTGCAGCATTTTTTTCATTTTCTGCAGAGGAACAACGCAATTTTAATCGAAAAATTTGATTTTCAAGAGTATCCAAATCTAGATCGTATTGCATTGCTGTCTCTTGTTTCTTTTTTTGGATTTGATCAATTTCCTTTCTTACTCTGTCTGTAGAATCTTGCCTTCGTTTATTTACCTCTTGAATTTTTCTGTTATAATTATTCTCTTCGTCAATCAATTGTTTTTCTAAATTTTTTTTTTGACTTATCAATTGATTAATTTTTTGGTCATATTCGCTAGCTTTTGCATCTATTTTTTCCTGACTGGCAGGAATCGCTTTTCCTTTAACTTCAGTCAAATGCTGCTCAAATGGTTTCCCTGTTTCTCTTTCAATTTGACTTTTAGGTCGATTGCATTGATTACAATAATATCCCATGCGTAATTCCTGAAGAGCATTCTCTTTTTCATTCATCATCCTGTCGATTTCCAAAGTAATATCTTTTATTTTTTTTCTTATCTCTGTCGATCTACGCTGATATTCTTCATTATGGCGTGAGATATCATTTTGAGTATTTGCTTGTAAATCTTTTAAAAAATTAATTTTTATTCCTATTTCCTGATTAAAACGTTGCAACTGTGGCCCGCGTTCTTTTAAGTGCCAGAATTTTTTTTCAGCCATATTGATTTGGTTTCGGATATCGCCTATCTTCCCTATCAATGACTGGATTTTGTTTCGATGAGAGTTGGCAGCCAAAACAGCATCGTTGATGGTTCGATAAAATTGAGCCCAAACCGCTTCAGCTCTAAAACCAAAGATAAACAAAAAAAGAACAATTATGGTAATTTTCATTAAATATTCCTAAAGGCTTAGTAGAGGAAAAATTATTGGGCAGCCACTCTTATAAAGGTATCGAATGGAACTTTCACAGAAGTGCTGGCACCTTCAAAAGTCACGCTTAATTCAACTTCATCGGAACCTGACATCTTCATTGCTTCTTCTGCAAAAGGTTGCAAAGGCACCAATGCCTTCCCCGAACGATTTGTTCTTGCATTAAAAGTTTTTCCCCCTGGCCCTTGCACTTGAATTTCCGTTGTATATGGCTCTGAAGTATCTTGGATTCGAGTGCGGACAACTTTTTCTTCAACTATCGTGGGACCACTATATTGAGCAGCACGTCCACCTACATTAGTAGTAATCGTAGGGAGCAAGGCCAACAAAGAGCCAAAAGGCCCTCCAAAGATAAAGATATCTGACTTTTTGGCAGCATGTATTCCTTCTGCTAAAATTTGAAAAGGCTCTAGGAACATTACAATGTCACAACCAGCTCTTTTATCTGTATCACAGAATAGAAGCTCCTCTTGATACTTATAGTCACACCAATACCATGTTTCTGCTTTTATTTCTTTATCTGAAATTTGCGTATGATTGATTTTATTGGAGTGAATTAGCAATTGAGTGTCTTGTAAACTAGCATTTACACTAAACGTAGGAGCTAGAGGTATTCTTTCTTCTTTATTCGTAGTGGTTATTTCACTCTTTACTGCTAAAGAACAACCTGTTACTGACAGGCAAGTAAAAAATATTGCCAAAAACAAGGAAGCTTTTTGGTAATATCGGGATAAAGAAAAAATAATATAAAAGGATTTAAGATATTTGTTAGAAAGAGTAGATAAAAAAGTTACATTTGCTTTCAACATGCAATTCTCCTGTAATTAATTAGATATTTATAATTTCTACATCTAAAAACCAGTGTTACGTAAAAAATATTTGCTGAGCTGGCTTGGTGGGTTGTCTAGCATCAAAGTTGCATACGAGCCTAACTTCTATGCTGAAAATAAAAAATATCATTCGCGAGACGGGTGGGAAATATGCTATTGATTTAATAGTGTATTGAAATAATCATCGGAAGATGGGCAGTAAGGATTAAGACCGACCTTGAAAATTTCATCGCGGATCAGCGAAAGTTTTTTAAGTTGGGATAAAATTTCTATAATTTTTTGATTAGTATTAGTAATAGTTCTGGCATAAAGAATAATTTTATTCTGTTGCCAAGATGAAAAGAAAACTTGTGCACGTAAATTTCCTGGTGGGTGAGTTAAACCCCAATTAGCCATCACAACATTGTAAATTTGAACTGAGGGTAGTGCATTTCCATTTAATTGTTTCAAAACATAACCAGCAAATGAATCTGCCTGATATTCTTGAGACCAATTTTTATATTGGTCTTGCGGGTCATACCCTATTCTATCACCTACCCCATTTTTTTTAGCCCAAAGATGGCCAACTTCATGATAAATTATAGAATCGCCAGCCTCCATAAATCCTGTATTTTGTACAAATTGGAAAAGCCAATCTGCATCATATCCGATTTCATCATTAAAAGAATAATAAGCATTGTTTAATCTGATTACGTTGAATGCTCCATTTTGAGGAATGGGTACATTTCCAATCTGGCAAGCTCTTAAAATAATATTGTTTACATAAGCAGATGCAGGTTGCTTTTGTAAACCATTCTGTGCCGCTGCGAGTGCCGTAGAATTACAAGGTGTGCTATATGTTATTGGTGGGACTGGGTTATTATCACCATCGCTACCACCGCCGCTTTCACAGCCGATAATGAGACAAGGGGAAATACACAAAATAAGTCCAAGCAAGAAAATACATACAAATTTAGATTTTAAATTAAGCATAGTTTTCATAGCTTAAATAAACCTTAAAAAAATTGTTCTTGGAATCCTGATTTTTTTAGCCTGAAAGGCTTATAGATACTCATCAGTGAGGAAAACAATACCTTCAACATTGGCGTAAAAGAACAGCTTTCTTCTTTTTTATCCAGTTTTTAAAGACCAAAAAAGATTGAGAGAATAAAATCTGTTCATATCGCATAATTTTCAAAGCTTTAGCTAATCCCTAATTGTAAAACTACGTTCCACAGGCTTCTAGGGATTTCCTCTTAGAATCTGAACGCAGGGTAAATACAGAAAATCTCTGTATTTTTGAAAAATTTTGTCCTCTATATATGTATTGGAAAAATTTTTATTTTATTGCTTTTTTTTATCAAAAATTTTTATTACATTTCGGAAGCATAAAGCATCAATTCTCGTATTTCTAGCTCTATATATTCCTGTTTTTCGACAGTATTGATAATGTTTTTTTTCAAAAAAAATTCATAACAAAATTTTGGAAAATTTTTTCTAAAGTATTTTTGTCTTCATTGCTACGATAAGACCATTTTTCTAAGGATGAAGAAGGCAGCCTTCCAGTAAGAAGATGGTAGAAAAGTACACCTAAAAAGTATATATCTGTTTTTCTATCTACTTTAATTTGACAATGTTAAATTCCGGTTTTTGATTGCCAAAGACTTACGACAGTTTTTCGATTTATTTGGTCAGTTTCATGGCCATGTGTTCGACTGAAA
>JABWCH010000308.1 GCA_013359215.1 Candidatus Brocadiia bacterium
AATGATAACGAATCGGACTACGATTCTTAATCTTAATCGTTATCTTAATCGTTATCTTTATCGTCTAAATGGGGAACTTATTTAATTCCGATTCCTAATCGCGAATGAGACGAATATACAAATTATGCGAATAAAATTTTTTATAAAAACGATTCGTGCCATTCGGCCATTCGTCTTATTCGTGATAAAAATCTTTGCTTTTTCTGCAAACATCTAACTCCTTAGTTTCTACTGTATTAGTCTTTTCCAACAATGATACTTACAGAAGTCTTATCGTTTCCTCCCATATTGATCATCATTCCTGTTGGTTTTTGGATTGCTTTTTGCGTTTGGGACTTTCCTGCCTTTTGCGTGAGTTGCTTCCATAAATCCACCATTTGACGCACACCTGTAGCACCCGTAGGATGCCCATAGCCAATGAGACCGCCTGTTGTGTTGGTAGGAATAGATCCCTGAAGAGATGTTTCTCGATTCGCAACAAAAGAGGCAGACTCTCCTTCTTTCACAAAACCAGCAGCTTCCAGCATAAGAAGACCATTGATGCTAAAGCAATCGTGAACCTCTAAAACTCCTATATTTTGTGCAGTAAGCCCCGCCATTGCAAATGCCTGGGATGAAGATACAGCCGAGTTGGATAGTTTGGTAGGCTCTTCTGGTGCTTTGGTTAAATCGGCCTGCGTTTGAGAAAAACCCATCAGCCTTACAGCATTCGAAAGAGGTATTTCTAGTCGACGCAAGCCTTCTTCGGATACGCAAAGAATGCCTGCCGCACCATCAGAAACTTTAGAACAATCCAAAAAATTTAGATTCTCGACAAAGGCAGCAGGGTTTGGATTCTGCATAGCATCCTCTACAAGATTTGTATTCTTATTCGTATGTTCCTGCGCTTCGGGGCAGGTACGGGCGTGTTCGATTGCCTGAGCATACCAGGCAGCCATACCTCGTCTGGTCTGTTCTTTCCCATACTTTTGGTAGCAAAGACCTGCGCGTTTAGAAAAAACGCCTGGAAAGAAAAAAGCATCGCCTTCTTTTCTCTCACTGGCAAAATGCCCTGCCTGGGCAAGATAGTCTGCACCATAAAGTGCTTTGACGGAATTTTGTACTTCAGCACCCATCACAAGAACAACATCGGACAAATCAGACAAAACAGCCTTGATCGCATTGCTAAGGGCTACTCCCCCAGAGGCACAAGCACCTTCAACGCGAGTGCATGGTTTGTATTTTAAATCATCAGAAATCATAGGCATAAGGCCGCCTAAATGGCTTTGTTTACAAAAATGGGAAGCCATGAAGTTGCCTATATAGCATTCATCTATGTGGCTAGACTTGCCTGGAATGGAAGAGAGAATAGCCTTGCCTGCCTGCAATACATAGTCTTCCAGGGAAGGACGTGGATTTTTAGGATGGAATTCTGGACGACCGCTACCCATTGCTATTGTATAATAACCTGCTGTAAAATAGACATTTTTTCTTAATTTTCGCATTGTTTAGTTCCCTCTCTTTCCTTGATTTTAGTATTTATGAATTGCGCCATAGAGATGATAGAAACCTGTTGTTAAAACAGCATTTACATCTTCTGCTGATTTTGCAACGCCTGTACTTACAAGTTTTTCACCAATAGCTTTGGAGTGAGAAAGATACGCATTTGCCAAAATAGCACCTTGTGTATGGCTTTGTAAAAGGTTATGGAAGTATTCTGATAGTTTTTTGTCTTTGGAGGGATCAGCACTCAGAGACTTCCAGGATAACCATCCAGAGGGGATATCCCCTAACTTTTTCTCTAATTCCTGCACCCAAGTTCCTTCTGAAAAGAGCTTGTATTTCCCTGTGGAAGGATCATAAACACCAGAAGGTTTATTCTTTTCATAAAGTAAAAACCCATTTTTTTGGCTGCTGTCTGGATATTGCCCACCGAGAACGCCCTTTTGGATCATGCTGTCCACAACAGGATGGTACAAATCCTCTTGGAGGAAATGGGACATAATTTTCTGGATGCAAAGAAAGACATCGATTCCAACATAGTCGATCAACTGGAAGATGCCCATGGGCCGCACCAGGAAATCCTGGGTGATTTTATTGATGATATATACAGACTCAGGATAGCCGAATTCCTTTTGTAAACGAGTTACTTCAGAAAATGCATATATCCCGTCTCGTATAAAATGCCCATTGCCAATAAAACCAGCAACATCTTTGGAGAAGATAACGGTTTTTTTTAGTCTTCGGGCAAGATCCATTGCTATTTCCTGAAGATCAGGTCTGGTACTTTCCGAGGGGATGACTTCTATCAGCTTTTGGATAGCAGGGGGATTATAAAAATGATAGCCTATGAGTCTGCCGTCCAGGCAAGCTCCTTTGTCGATAACATGGATAGGAATAGAGGAAGTGTTTGTAAAAAATAGGGTTTCTGAAGAGCATAAATTTTTCAATTTTTTGAACAAATCCACTTTGAATTCTTCTTTTTCCAGGGCAGCTTCAAATACCATAGTGCTTCTGGCAGCAGATTCTACAGCGTTAGATGGACGTAATAAAGAATGAGAAAGTGTTACAAATTCTGTTATAGCATCTGTATTTTCAATGATGTTTGGGCGTTGTTTTGCTAAATTTCTCAGCAAAACGACATTCTTTTCAGCATACCCTGCCATCTGGGAATGAATGTAGCTCCAAAGGCCATCCAATCCTCTGTCATCAGGGTCTATCAGGTTTAAGATATAGGCTTTATCAGGGTTTTTCCATTTAAGAAGGGCCATTTCCTGGGCAAGAAGCAAAGAGATTCCACGTCCCATCTTTCCTGCTGCACCTATAATGCTAACATTCCTGAGTCTATCATCAAGATTTGCACTCATTAAAAGCTCCTTTCATGACTCACCATAAAATTAGCGAACGGCCAGTAATATAATTTTGCTAACCTATTTCATAATAGCAATAAACAAACAGGATTTCAAAACCTATTTAAAAAATATCTGATTGATTTTTTTTAAGCATCTGTTATGATTTTAAGGGACTTGGAAAAGAATGTTGGATGACTTGACAATGTAACGTCGTAAATTTTTAATATTTTTTAAAGGATAAACCAATGAGACAAAAAGGGTTTACCATGATAGAAGTTGTTGTAGCAGCTATCATCATTGCTATTCTGGCTTCTATAACAGTCCCTTCTCTTTATAGAATACAGCGGATTGCCAGAGAGAATACAGCTATCGCGAATTTAAGAATCATCAACACCTCTCAAATGGAATTTCGCAGCCGTGTCCTGGTTGACCAGGATGAAGACGATATTGGCGAATTTGGGCTTCTAGGGGAGCTTTCAGGAAGCGTCCAATTAAGAAAATTAGGCAAAAAAGTTCCAAAAACTTATGTTTCTCATGTTATGTCTCCCAATGACACAGATAGAACTTTTGGAAAGATGGAAGGCTATTGTTTTAGAATCTACCTTCCTGGCGATACAACTACTGTCACGGATAATGGAACGAGCGCGCCAGTTTCTATGCCTGTAAATGCAAACTATCAGGAGCATAAATTCCGCGCTTATGCCTGGCCCTTAGGCCCAAAAGTTTTAGGTTGCAGGGCGTTCGCCATAGATCAAAAACCAGATGTGTATTATACAAGCAATGTAACATCTACAGGAGCAGAAATCTATAAAGGCTCTACTGGGCCAGCCTATAATGCTGCCATTCTCAAAACAGCATCGGACAATTCTCAATTTCCACAAAGATTCCAGGCAGGAACAGGCGTAGACAACCAGGAATGGAAAGCCTTGACGAATTGATAATAAGAGCCTATCCGAAAAATAATTTTAGGCGAAAATTTTGAGGCACTCGGAAAGCGAGGAGAAAGTGAAAAAATTGCCGCAAGTCTAGCCGTAGCTACTCTGAGGACAATCTTGTCACTTTCGACGAAGCTATCCGAGATGCATCGAAATTGGCAGCCAAAATGATTTTCGGATAGTCTCTAAGAAAACAATTTGCTGTTCCTTTTTTTATCTTAATGTTCAGGAATTTATTTATTATGAAAGCAAAGTTAAACATCACAACAAAAGAAAATCCCCAAACCATCACAAGGGTTGTAGACACAAGCGAGGCAATCCATATTGGGCGAAGTCCGCTATGCAATGTGCCTGTGGCAGATAAAAAGCTTTCCCGTGTGCATTGCATACTCTATTATGAAAAGGATTCTTTCTTTATCAAAGACAACCAAAGCACAAACGGCACTTTTTTGAATAAGCATCAACTCCAACAACCAGAAAAAGTCCGTCATGGTGATGTTTTAAGGATGGGCGATACCAAAATAGATATTTTTTTAGAAGACGAAGACTCACAAGAGGTATTAGATGGAGATCCTAAAAAAATAGATGATTATGAAGTGGTAGAAAAGATTGGCGGTGGTGGGATTGGTGTTGTCTATAAGGTAATTCATGGTGCTACCAAAGCCTTATTTGCCATTAAATTGCTTAAACCTGAAGCTGCATCAGACAATACCATGGTGACGCGGTTTTTAAAGGAAGCAAGAGCTTGTGCGAGGCTCAATCATCCTGGGCTTATGAAAGTTCATGACATTGGGATATACCAGGCATTCCAATCGCCTTATCTGGTTTTGGAATACGTTCCTGGCAAAACCCTTGCAGACATTATCTACGAAAAAGACCGCATAGAATTGCCGCAAGCTTTGAAGATTACCCTCCAGCTCAGCGATGCTTTGGAGTATGCACACAAAAGTGGCATTATCCATAGAGATATTAAGCCAGCCAATATCCTTTTGACCCCTGATTTCCAGGCCAAATTGGTGGATATGGGAATGGTAAAAATGCTCAATGAATGCGGGATTACCTTGAGTGGACAAACCCTGGGAACACCACGCTATATGCCGCCTGAGCAAATCGAGGATGCAGGGAAGGTAGACCAGTCTGCTGATATTTATGGTTTGGGTGCAACATTGTACCACATGCTTGCAGGAATACCTCCTTACAATGAAATTCGTTCGCGCTCTTTGGGTGAATTGCTACAGCATATTACCACAGTTCCGCCATTGCCAATACAAAAGTTTATTTCTTTGCCTGTTGAAGTTTTGAAGCTCTTAGAAAAAATGATGGCTCGCGATAAAAAAAACCGCTTCGCAAACGCAAGCCTTGTGAATCAGGAAATCAAAAAATTGATTCCCAAAGGATAAGAAACAGAATGTTTTAAGAAAAGGCATTACAATGGATTTTATTAAACTATGGATTATAAGATTTATGTTGAGAATGAGAAGATTTATCAATGAAATAAAGCATCCAGGAATAGATGCACAAAGAGAAGAGTTTGAAAATGTTTCTCGAACATTCAAGCTCCAGGCTGATGTCGAGCGAGAGTCGGCTGAGATCTCAGGGCTTTGCGGAGAATGGATCAAAATACACGGAGAAAGCACCCAATACCATATCTTGTATTTGCATGGAGGTGGCTATACTTTAGGCTCTATTCATACCCATAGAGAGCTGGTTTCTCGAATTGCCAGAGCATGCCATGCAAAAATATTGTTAGTCGATTATCGATTAGCTCCAGAGAATCCTTTTCCTGCTGCTGTAGAAGATGCTGTTGCCAGCTATCAATACATGCTGGATAAAGGCATTCCTTCTAATAATATTGTCATTATGGGGGATTCTGCTGGCGGTGGGCTTACCCTTTCTACATTGCTTTTTTTGAAGAACCGACAATTGCCCATGCCTGCGGCTGCTGTTTGCCTTTCTCCCTGGGTAGATCTAGCGGGAACAGGCGAATCCATGAAATCCAGATCCCATCTTGACCCCATGATTAATGAAAAAATGATTGGCATTATGGCAAGGCACTACATGGGAAAAGAAGATCTCAAAAATCCGCTCGCCTCGTCTATTTATGCAGATTTGACAGGCTTGCCACCATTGCTTATCCAGGTTGGAACAAACGAAGTTCTGTTTGATGATGCTATAAGGCTGGCCGAAAGAGCCAAAGAATGCCATGTCAAAGCCGAACTCGACATCTGGCAGGATATGACCCATGTCTGGCACTTTTTTTCTTTCTTGCTCCCTCAAGCCAACGCCGCAATAAATAAAATCGCTGCTTTCATAGACAAACATATAAATTCATAAGACCCATGAGACCACCTACCCCATCGTATATTAGAGAATAGGAGTTACGCAAAGAAATTTTTATTTGGGGGAAAATTTTTGTAAAAATTTTCCCCCAAACCCCCTTTAAAAACTTTTATATATTTACGTCCCGTTCGGTAACTTTAGAATGAGTTTTCAAGATTTTACAAGTTATTATAAAATATATATTTATGTTTTTTTATCAAAAATGATTAATGTACTCAACAATTATATAAATAAATAGGAGTTACGCAGGCATTCTAATATCCCCAAAATAATTGAAGGAAAAGAAAGAAAACATTTGCAAAATTGTAAGGGAGGTTAATCGGGTATTGTCTTTTTATTATCTCTATGCTACACTATTTATTATCTCTATGCTACACTATGGTAAATTTTACGATATGGGACAAATAAAACCTCTTTGCATAACGCTCAGAAAGGAAAAGCAAATGCGGAAGCATAGGAGTCTGGATTTATTCCAGACATTATATGAAGCGAGTGTAGAAGAGACATTATATGAAGCGAGTGTAGAAGAAGTCAATGAAATGGAACTTAAGGAAGGGCAGGTATTAGGAGAAAAAGAAAGATACGAAGTTGTGAAAAGGCTCGGAATCGGAGGAATGGGGATTGTGTATCTGGTAAAAGACAAGATGCTGGAAAACGACCTGATGGCATTGAAGATAATCCTGGGAAAGCTGCTCAAGGAAGAAAGGGCAAGGCAAAGGTTCAGGAATGAAATCCGAATAGCAAGGAAGCTCAAGCACAAGAGCATACTGACGGTCTATGACTATGGTGAATACAAAAATCTCATGTACTATACCATGGAATATGTAGACGGAAAGAATATGCGCGAATGGATGGAAGAAAAGGAAGACATGGTGCTATGGGAAGAGCTATGGGAAATAACAAGGCAAATCCTGGAAGGGCTGGAAGTAGCGCATGAGGAAACAGTACACAGAGACATAAAGCCAGAAAACATCCTCCTGGAGCAAAAAGGCCAGATCATCAAGGCCAGAATATGCGATTTTGGCCTGGCGCAGCTCAAAAGCCCAAGCGTGCTGCTAACCTCCATGCAAGCCATGGGAACATACAACTACATGGCCCCAGAGCAAATGGAAGATGCAAGCCATGTAGACAGAAGAGCGGATTTGTATTCTATAGGTGTTATGCTATACGAATGCCTGACCAAAAAGCTCCCTGTTGGAAAGTTCAGATCCATAAGCCGAATTCGAGAGGACATAAGCCAGGAACTAGGCCAGGCCATAGAAAAAGCCCTGGAAGCAGAAAAAGAAGACAGGTACGAAAGTGCCAGAGAAATGCTGGATGCCCTTGTTCCTTTCTTAGCAAGGGAAAGGCAAAAAAAAGAAGAAAAAGCAAGGCTTGCCAGAGAAGAAGAAGCCAGAGAAAAGCAGGCCGTTCTTGCCAAAGAAGAAGAAGCCAGAAAAGCCGCCTTGCTCCGCGCCAGGCAAGAACAAGAAGCCAGAGAAAAGCAAGCCGCTCTTGCCAGAGAAGAAGAAGCCAGAAAAGCCGCCTTGCTCCGCGCCAGGCAAGAACAAGAAGCCAGAGAAAAGCAAGCCGCTCTTGCCAGAGAAGAAGAAGCTAAAAAAGCCGCCTTGCTCCGCGCACAGCAGGAAAAAAAAGAAAAAGAACAACAGGAAGCCCTTGCCAGGCAAGAGCAAGAAGCCAGAGAAAAACAGGCTGCCCTTGCCAGAGAAGAAGAAGCTAAAAAAGCCGCCTTGCTCCGCGCACGGCAAGAAAAAAGAGACAAAGAGCGACAGGAAGCCCTTGCCAGGCAAGAGCAAGAAGCCAGAGAAAAACAGGCTATGCAAGAGCAAGAAGAATGGCAATCCAGTCTGGTTCATGGAGAAGAGAACCAGGAAGAAGAAAAGCCCGTGCAATCTTCCTCCCCACAGCCAGAAGAAAATAAGGCAAAAAGAAAAAGCTATGCAGCCCTATGGATATTGCTCTTTTTCTCTTTATGCGCCTACGGCCTTTACCAGTCTTGGGAAAGCCAGGAGCAGGAAAGGCTGAATCGATTAGCCAAACAAAAGCAGGAGAGAGAGGCAGAACTCGCTCGCAAGCAAGAGCAGGAAAGGCTGAATCGATTAGCCAGAGAAGAAGAGAATAGACAGGCAGAACTCGCTAGCAAGCAAAGTCGCCCCAAAGCAAGCTATGGTTTGCCCGATTCTGTATGGGAAAACTGCAAATACAGCCACCAGGGAGAATGGATATTGGATATGGCAAGCAGCCATTGGGGTAGTCTGGGATTCCAGAACCAGGTAAAGTATGCCAGTGCCTACCAGGAAGGCTATGCCAGAGCAAAAGGGCTGGAGATAGAAAAAAGCTTTTCAGGCATAACCATGCGCCTGATTCCCCCAGGAAGATTCTGGATGGGATCGCCTGATGGAGAAAGAGATCGAAGCTCTAACGAAGGCCCAAGGCATCCAGTCATCATCAGTAAGGCATTCTATGTAGGCAAGTATGAAGTAACCCAGGGACAGTGGCAGTCGGTCATGGGGAATAACCCTGCTTATTTCAAAAATGCAGGGAACAACGCTCCAATAGAAACCGTTTCCTGGGATTCCTGCAATGCGTTCCTGGAAAAAAGCAAGCTGCGTTTTTTGACAGAAGCAGAATGGGAATACGCCTGCCGCGCAGGCACAACAACCCCCTTTAACCTGGGGAACAACATAACCCCAGACCAGGTGAACTATGATGGAAACTATCCTTATGCCGATGGACAAAAAGGCGTATATCGACAAACAACAGTGGCCTGCGGAAGTCTGCCCAATGCCAATGCCTGGGGATGCTATGATTTTCATGGCAATGTGTATGAGTGGTGTCAGGACAATTAT
>JABWCH010000019.1 GCA_013359215.1 Candidatus Brocadiia bacterium
CGGGGTATCAACAGAAGAACGCTCGCACCATCAATGCAGGGCGTTTTTTGCGTTTCCAGGCATAAAGTCCTCAAGTAGGCCACAACGGAATAATCCTCTTGTATATCAACTCTCTCTACAAAGCGTCGAATAACCTTCTTTTGATCTGCCATTGGCATTTTTGTAAATTCATCCGAAAGAAATTTGGCCAAATTTTTAGCGTCTTTTGGGTCTACTTGTTCATTGGGGATAGATTCAAGTTCTTGCAGCCTGGCAAGTAGTTGCGATTTTCTTTCTCCCAGATCGTCAAACCTGGGGGCGATTATGCTTTTGATGTGCTGCTCTCCAAACAAATAAATTTTCTTAGAAAGCTCAAGTGTTTCCAGGGAAATGCTTTCTATTTCTTTTTTTATTGCAATCAGCTCGCCTTCTCTTTTCCCCCAGTCAGCGCAAAGCCTTTTTGCTATTCCTTCATTTACCATTTGTATAAGCTCAGGGTCATCTAAATATCTTGCTATCTCGCAACATAGTTCTTCGTCAATTTCTTTTGCGGGAAGGCTTCCAAGAGAACAAAGTTTTTTCCCCTTGCTTGGGTGACGATAGTAATAGTATTGTTTCCCTTTCCTTCCAAGACTCCATGAGGATTCGAGAAAGCAACTACAGGAAACGCAATAAAGAAGACCACCAAAACGATATGTGGATGTCTCGTAGAAATTTCCACGTATAAGATGGTTTCCATCCATTAATCCCTGCACTGCGTTCCATTTTTCGCCAGTTATCAGCCCAGGGAAGGCAGAGGGAACAATCTTTCCATCCGCCTTTGTCTTGCCAATGTAAACAGGATTTCTCAGCATTCTATAGATTGGACTTTTTGCCCACTTCTTTCCTTTTCTTGTTCTATATCCTTTGTTGTTGAGATAATCTACGACCTGGCAATAAGAGCCAATTTCGAGATATTTTTCATATATCATGCAGACAATGCGGGCTTCATCTTCGTCTATATCGAGAATACCCTTTCTGTCTGCGTATCCACCATTAAAAAGTCCTCTTCTTGCCCTTGCCCGCATGTTCAATGATGTTCGTTCGGATATTTGCTCTCTTTCAAATTGGGCAAGGCACGCAGAAATAGAGAACATAAATTTTCCTATTGGTGTACTCGTGTTGAAGTTTTCTTTCAGGGACACAAAATTTACAGAGTTTTCTTGAAGTGCTTCCAAAAAATAATGAAAATCGATTATGCTCCTGCTGATCCTGGAAATCTCCGTGCATATCACGGCATGAATCTTTTTGGCGCGAATATCGCTCAAAAGCCTTTGGTATTCTGGTCGGTTCGTGTCCTTTCCTGATCTTTCTTCCTTATATATCAAAATAGGAAGGTTTTCCCCTTTATAGCGCAAGTATTCGTTAAGCCTTTGAAGCTGTGACACGATAGAACCAGATTGCTCTTCTGTGCTTACTCGCGCATATAGAGCAAAAAATTTAGTCTCCATTGCTATTCGCTTTCCGAACAAAATATTCTATGAAAATTTCTGCCAATTCTCTTTTGTCTACGCATTCTTCACTTAAAACAATTTTTATATTGTTTTGCAATAGTTTTTTTTCCATTTTTGCTCTCCATAAAATAAACAAGAGGCCGAAGCCTCCTATTTATACTGTTCTTTCGATATACGCCAAGGCTACACTGACAGAGTCGGCAGCGTTATGGTCTATTTCAGAAAGACCAAAAACGGCCTTTATCTTTTCTACAGTCTCTTCTTTGCTTGCATTGCCTTTGTTCAGAAGATTTTTTTTGGCCTCTGTGTGGGGAATTTCGTAAGAAAAAATATTAAGCATGTAGCATACTCCCATAATCATTCCGCGAATTTTTTCTAGTCTCATGGCCTGGCGTGGATTCTTTCCTATGAATCCGCCTTCGTATGCCAGCGCAGCTATCATGCCAGTCTTTTCTATCAAAAGATTATGCAGTCTGGCAGCAAGCATCAGGATTCTATCATCGTAATGAATTTTCCCTTTACTTGTGTCCATCCATGTTCCAAAAGAAACGAGGGTTTTTTGGTTGTTTTCAAAGTCTATAATGCAAAAACCCATGTCCCTTCCTGGGTCTATTCCTATTATCAACATTTTTTGCTTTCTCCTGTAATGGGCAGTTATCTTCACATATCGGGCAATCCATGTCTTTGCCAACGATTACCCGATATTTCAAACCACACTTCGGACAAATTTTCCAGAGACTCATGGCTAGAATGGAGGATCGCCAAGTCCCCTGGCTTCCCATTCCCTGCCTAGCCTGATGGCTTCTTTTGCTATCACTTGTATATCTGGGAATTCTTCCCACGCTGATAACGCATGCAGATACGATCTTCCTGGCTTCCCGTCTGGCATGGGTTGATTTGTCATCAATTCATACCATGTCATATTCGCGGCCTTGCCGAATCTTACCTTGTCAGCCCACCATCCGTTTTGCTTGATATTTGGGAGCGCACATGGTAAAATAAATTCTTTTCCACTGTCTATTACAGAATAATTTTTAATATCAGGAGGCATTCCAGCTATGACATTCTGGGGCGGATGGCAGCATATCGCAGGCTGTTCATCCTGGTATACTTTATCTACTATTTCTTCTTTTGCCTGGGTTATCGCCATAGCATTTCCCTTGTCAACCAGGAGCGGCATTATCTCTTTGATGTTTTCAAGCAGAAGTGCCTGCGTTTCCTTTTCGCTTTTGCTAACCAGGGCAATTGACGGAGTAAAGTATTCTTTTGACCCGAACAGGGCTGGCGACGATGTCATTCGCAATTTCATCCCCAAATTAATTGGGACACCCTTTTCTGGGGCAAGCTTTAGACTATTGAATGTGATGAGCGTTTTTATTTTTTTGAGTGCAGCTATCCCCGTTCTTTTAAAATAAAAAATAAACGGGCAAAAATCGACCGTATCCCAGCCAAACATTGTATATATTTCCATGCAAACTGGGGGCCTATCTTTTTTCTCTCCGCGCCACTGAGAATTCCTGCATGTTAGACATGGCCCTGGCAGCATTGCCTTTCCCCCTGTTGGTGTTGTAAAATTGTCAGACCTGCAAAGTGGGTCAGTGTTGTTTGGGTCGAATGGTATCTCGAACATGATTCTTTTCCTGTCCAGCGCAATCAATATAAAATCAATGTTTTCGACTATTCCGCTTGCCGTTTCGAACTTTCCACTATTTTCTCCATCCTGAATCAGGGCATATATATTGCTATTATTTCCAAGTCCATTCCATGCGTCATTCATGTTCAAATATGTATAGTTGCTTTCCATCAATTCTCCCTTTCCTTTTGCAAATCCTTTTCCTCTTTCTCTTCCATTTCTCTGAGATCATCTATGAATTCTTTCCAGGAAGATACAAAATCCTCCACATCTTCGATGTCTATGTCTGCATCGCATGAATTGCAATGAAGATTTGTTGGCGCGCTAAGATCGGCAAAAATTTCGTCTTTTGTATCGCACTTGGGACATCTAAGGCTATATCGCTTCATTGAATTATCCTTTCTAAGAAATTTGTATTGCTTGATATACATTATCTTTCAATTTTTCCAGAGCATTGATTTTATCCTTTGCGACTTCCATCCATGCAGCTCTGATTTTTTCGGGAAGTGCTGACCAATCAGGCATTTGTAAGCCTTGATAGTTTTTCCACTCAACCGCCTTTCCGTACACATCCCAATAAAGGGACTTAGCTTCTTGCTCTATCTCGCTGATCGCCTTTTCTTTCATGCTCGCAACGTGGTCAAGAATTTTGGCTTTTCCTGTCTTGTTTGATTCCATCTTTCTTTATTTCTCCTAAAAGTTTTTTCGCCAATTCCGTCTTCCCCTGCTGCCTGCCAGTGGATAGGAAGTATTTTCTCAAATCCTCTCCTTTATCTGACTTCGCAATGACAACAAGCCCATCGGGCTTACTTTTCATTATTACTTTCATTGCTATCTCCAATCATTTCTAAAAGCCTGGTTTGTTTTTCTTGTATGGAATCCCTGAGCGGCTTCAGTGATTCGTCTGATACTTCACAGTTCATGAAGTGCGCTAGCCGATGCTTCATGCCTAGAATCTCTTCGCTTAACGCCCTGATCTTGTTTTCCATTAGCTTCCTTTTGTATCCAAAAGCCTGTACATATCATATATAATGCGCTGTTTCTCTTCGCTCAGTATCGTGATTTGTAAGAGTTTTTGTCTTAGCTTCTCACAGGTTTTCTCTAATTCCATCCTTCGCTTTTGCTCCACTGCAAGTTTTTCTGACAAGCTTGCTATTCCTTCTCGTAGCTGCTCAGGAATAGCAGCTTCTAGTGTCTGAACCTGTGCCATTGTTATCAGCCTAAAAAAATATTCAGAAGGCATCTTTCGTATCAAGCAGCTTGTACATATCAAATATTATCCTACTCTTTTCGTCACTCAGTGCCATAATTTGCAAGCATTGTTGCTGCAATTTCTCGCACTTCTTTTCTAATTCCATTCTGCGTTTTTGCTCTAATGCTAATCTTTCTGAAAGGCTGGAGATGCTTTCTCTCAGATCGGCAGGGATTATCATTTGTATGGCAGGGTGGGTTTCCATCTTATACCCTTCGGCTCCTTTCTAAAATAAACTCCATTACTGCCTCTCTAATTTTCCTTTTCTTTTCGAGAAGCAGCGATATAAAATAATCACACTCTCCTAGCATTATATTCTTTTGTTTGCACTCCTTTTTTCTCATTTCCCTAAATTCGTCATACTTCCTGTCTTTCGCTGCTGGATTCATTGCATGCTCGCTGTCCATCCAGCAATTTTTGCATTTTTCCATCTTTCCCCTTTCTGAAAAATTTGGCATTGCTCATCAGGCTGTTGCAGCAATGCCACTCCTCTCAACTTAGTTTTCACAGACTAAATAATATATACCCAGCTTCGCTACTACGCAGAGCCAAACCAATCTTGGGTTACTCTGCTTTCGCGTTTCGATATAGAATCCGCCAGCTTCTCCGTCGTTGGCGTTATTGCCTGATGGATTAGCCTTGCGGTTATTCTTTTTTTTTGCTTTCGCCGCTCGCCAAGCAAAGCCTACTAATTAAGCCCATCTATGGGGCTGGCACTTTGGCCTTACCAGCTTGCCTGGGCGAGAGGGGAAAGAAATAAAGTAACATTTGTAATTATTTATTACTAAAGTTATATTATATTACAAGTGTTACTTTGTCAACAAAAAAAATCCCCCGAAAATAAAAACACTGCAATCCATTATATCTAAACGGCTTATGTTAATTAATTTTTTGATGGAATGCGGGCGGCGTGGGATGGGTGGAGAAAGATGCGGGTTGGCTTGCTGCGGATAGGGTTGATTTTATTGGATGGCATAGAAAATCGTGCTTGTTGGACAACAAATAGAAAGATAGCAATTTTAATATATTAATAGTAATGATGTTATACAAATTTTATTATTTTATAGCAATATAGAACAAATTTGTTATAACATGGTATATAATAAAAAGTTTTGAAATAATCTGCCCGTGTCAACAAAAGGAATAGATCATGAACATTATAACCAATCTGTCTGGCAGGCTAAGGAATACTCCCCTTCCTGTGAACGATGGCCTTTTTCCTGTTTTTGAGGCCGTCATTAACTCAATTCATTCTATTGAAGAGATAGATATGCCAATTACGGATGGGAATATTTGTGTAGAAATTATTCGAGACAAGCAACAGGAATTTTCTTTTGAAGAAAAAAAAAGAGGACCCGTTCCATGCAGGGAAATTATTGGTTTTAAAATTTCCGACAATGGCATTGGATTTAATGAAGACAATATGAATTCTTTCCTAACTCTGGACAGCGATTATAAATCATATAAAGGGTGTCGCGGAATTGGAAGGCTTTTATGGCTTAAGGCATTTGATATGGCCATTATTTCTAGCCTATACAAAGATAAAAATAATCTTTTAAAATTAAAATCTTTCAAATTCACAGCAAAGGACGGAATATCGGAAGAAAAAATCCAAGATAGCGAAAAAGGCACGATAGAAACCAATATACACCTAAGTGGTTTTTCTAAAAAATATCGCAATTGTTCTCGAAAAACAACAAAAGCTATTGCGTATAGCCTATTTGAGCATTGCCTATGGTATTTTATAAGAAAAGAAGGCGTGCCAAAAATTTTCGTAAAAGATGATGATGAAAAAATACTGCTAAACGATATGTATTCTGAATTTATAGTTTCTGCGAAAGAATCAGAATTGCTAAAAATAAAAAATGAGACTTTTGAGCTTATACATATAAAAACAAGGACAAATATTTCTGGTTCACACGCAATAGCATTCTGCGCAGCCAATCGCCTTGTTAAAGAAGAAAACATTTCAAATGCAATTCCTGGTTTATATAATAGACTTCATGATGATTCTGGAGAATTTACATATAAATGCTATGTAATATCTGATTTTTTAACAGATTCTGTCCGGGCCGATAGAACGGGTTTTGATATTTCAGAGTCTGAATCCGAAGATATGTTTTCTGGGACAGAAATATCATTAAAAGAAATCAGAAATGCCTTGATAAAACAAATTTCCATATACCTTTCTAAATATATAAAAGAAAATAAGGAGAAATCAGAAAATAGAATTCAAAATTTTGTATCACAAAAAGCTCCAAGATATAGGCCAATTCTGTCGAGAATTCCAGAAGAAAAATTATGCATTGACCCAAATATAAGCGATAAAGATCTTGAAGTTGTTCTTCACAAACATCTTGCAGAAATTGAAGAAAATTTTATCATTGATGGCCATAATATAATGGAAATAGAAATTGGTAAAGATGGCCTTGAAGATTATCAAAAAAGGATAAAAAAATATCTTAGTACTTTGGAAGATATAAAAAAATCTGATTTGGCGAATTATGTATCACATAGGAAAGTTATATTGGATATTTTCGAGAAAGCAATCAAGCTAGGGAAAAATGGAAAATATCAAAGAGAAGAGGTTATCCATAATTTGATATTCCCCATGGGACACGATTCTAATGAATTGACATTTGATGAATTTAATTTGTGGATCATTGATGAAAGGCTTGCTTTCCATAATTACCTTGCATCTGATAAGGCGATAAAAGCAATGCCAATTAGTGATAGTAAAGACATAAAAAGGCCCGATATTTTAGCATTGAATATTTTTGACAATCCTATTCTTGTGGCAGAGGGTGAAAAAATTCCTATGGCATCTATTGTTATCGTTGAAATTAAAAGGCCGATGAGGGATGATGCTTCTTATGGAGAAGAGCAAGACCCAATTAAGCAGACCATGGGATATTTAAAAAAAATAAGATCGGGAACAGTATTAACTTCATCAGGAAGACCTATCCTTGGCACTGAACAAATACCTGGATTTTGTTATATAATATGTGATATTACTCAAAGCATAAAAGACCTATGTGCCGATTATGATGCCATAAAAACAAGCGATGGCATGGGCTATTTCTTTTTTCATAAATCTTATTCTGTCTATGTTGAGGTTATTTCTTTTGACAGGCTTCTTAATGCAGCAAAAGAAAGAAATAGGGCATTTTTCGACAAGCTTGGCTTGCCATCTACTTAATTTCGGGTGACATTGGAAAAAATGAACATACTGCGCACAGGCGCAGTATCCCATAACATCCTACCAAAACACAGGCTTAAATTTTTTATCATTCTTGATAACCACATCTTCGCCTGCCTGCCCCAGGACGAATAGTCCCTTTTTATAAGCATATCGGTCTGCCTTGCCAGTTATTTCTATGCCTGCTACTGCCCCTATAAGCTTTCTGTCTTTGTATTCAGGAAAGAAGAGCTTGAATTTTTGTAGCTCCTCCAGGAATTCGTTTACATCGTCAATGCCCAGGGTGCTTTTGACCTCTATAGCGATAACGTAATCGTGGTTAATGCCTAGAATATCAATCTCCATATCGCCATGCTCTACAGAATGCGCCTGGGCTCTCTGATAAACTCGCTCGATAGGAATGCTTCTTTCCCTAAACACTCTTGATATGCCAGGAGCGATAATACACTCGACAAATTTCCCCCACTTATCCTTTATGCTCTCCAGCTCACGGGTTACTCTGTCTACGTTCTTCGTAGTATTCTCTATTTGGGCATCTGTCTTTGCTTGTTTTTTGCTTAGATCGTGGAACAATGCCCACACTTCGGCTATCTGCTTATTGTTCTGCTCTACCAATGCTTCTATGGTTGATAAGGGTGTCATGGGTAGCTCCTTTTTGTTTATGATTTTTTTTTTAAAAAAAATATATTATTTTTCCCTAACATATTTTATAATAATTCGTTATAATATTTATACTATGCATCAAAAGGACAAAATTTTTAAATGATTCAAATTAGAATAGAGAGGAAAAAATATGGAAGAAATAAGTACTCGTGATTTTCTTTTTTCCGTTTGCGTCTCTCCCAACAACACAAGAACCTTGACTGTATTTGAAGATGGTGAATCTTGCTCTATTGATCTTTCTCAAGAAATGGCAAAGACATTGGCTGATCTTCTTGCTGGCAAACCAGACATGGCAGACAAAGAACTTTTGGCCGAAATAGCATCTGGAATCAAAAAAACAAATGAGCATTTAGAGGCTGATCTTAAAATCAAGCTTGGCCTTTTGTCTTCGCACTCTAAGCCTCCTGAGAAAAATCCAGCCCAGATCAGAATTTTAAATGGTCTGGATTCAAAGCAAATGGAGCAATATTTTGAAAAAACGAGTGAGGCTTATCGTCATGAGCTAGGGAATATCTTTTTCCTTTAAAACCTTTGGAATTCCATCATAAACATTTTTATAGAGATCGGCAATATCTCTATGCTCTAATTCGTTTAAACAAAAATTCATTACTTTCCAATTGTTTATAACTTCAAACCAAACGGTCTTGATGAAATCATTTGTTGCTGTTTCTCCTGGTGCTATTTTAGATTGCAGCGCAGTATAATAAGCATTTATCAATTGCGCTGCAATCAATGGCCTTAATATTTTGTCTGTATCAACGGGCAAAATATTTTGATATAATTTATCTAAATCCATTTTTATAGCCCCTTTCTATATTTTATTTTGTTTGTGACAATATCCAAAGTATTATAATTATTATAATTATCAATATGCAGCCCTTTTGATCGCGGCCAAAAATATCCAATGGATTTTGAGTAAAGCAATTCGGGCATGGCATCCAATGGTGCGTCATTTGGCATTTTTTGCAATAAAACCATTCTGCTTTAATATCCCAATTCACATATCTTATCAATTTCGTGCTACCACAATTGGGACACTCTGCCCTGATAATCTGTTTGCACTTTACACATTTTCCTTCTTTATTGTATCCTCTGGTTTTGTCTCCCACTGCATTCCCTTTCTAAAAAAAAATATCATCCCTTCACCACAATTCCGTTTGCCTGGCGGTTGTTTGTTTGCGAGATATTGATGCCTGGCATGTTTAGCTTCTTTCCTATTTCTTGTATGAACGACTCTATTGTGTCTATCCTGGATTCTATAGAATTTCCGTTTCTTCTTTCTTTTTTTCTATCGGGGAATAGCTCGTCAACTATATCTAATTCTTTCGCGAGTTTTATCAAAATATCACCAGAGGGGATTTTTTTCCCTGCCTCCCACTGAGAAACAGCGGATGCGACAACCCCAATCTTTTGTGCCAAATCTGTTTGGCTTAGGCTTTTCCTTGCCCTTCCAACTCTGATTATGTCTTTTATTTGATTCATTGTTTGCCCCTTACAAAAGTTATTTTATTTTACTATTGTTAATTATAATAACTTTTTTTCTGATAACAAAAGAAAAAATATTCTTGACATTTTAACTTTAGTAATATAATATTACTTTTGTAACAAAAAATAACGAAAGAAAAAAACAATTTGAAAGAAAGGTAGACAAGACGAATGGAAAAAGAAAAAGAATGCGAATTAAAAAAACTTGGCAAAGAAATAAAGCTTGCGAGAATAGCAAATGATTTAGATCAAAAAGAGCTTGGAGACAAGATAGGATATTCGGCTGCTGCTGTTTCTCATTGGGAGGCGGGGAAAAGAATTCCTTCTTATTTCGCAATAAAAAAAATAGAAGAAACTTTTAAAATAAAGCTTGGAGAAAAAAAATGAACCAAATCAAATACATTTCGATTAGCGACCTTAAGCCTCATCCATTAAACGCAAGCATATACAGCGATGGTTGCGATCAAGAATTGCTGGACGATATTAAAGAAAGAGGCATCAGGTCGCCCATTGAGGCAACTAAATCTCTCTTGATTGTTTCTGGGCATCGCAGATTTAATGCGGCTCAGATGCTAAAGCTTTCTGAGGTGCCAGTCATTTTCTCCGATGTGGACGAAAATGATGAGCTGGCTGTTGAAGAGGCGTTGATCAAAGCGAATATACAGCGTCAAAAAACAGCCGAACAGGTAGCAAGAGAATATGCCAGGCTAAAGGAAATCGAAAAAGAAAAGGCTAGAAGAAGGATGTTGGAGGCTGGAAAGAGCAATTCTGGCTTAAAAAGCTTAAATGGCCCTACGGTAAATTTACCGCAGGGTATCGAAACAGGAGAATCTCGCGAAATCGCTGCCAAAAAATTAGGCATATCCGCAAGCAACGCCGAGCGTTCAGCCAAAGTAATAGCCCAAATAGACACCCTAAAACAACAAGGCCAGATCGAGAAGGCTGAACAGTTGCGAAAAACCCTAAACGAAAAATCGGTAAACGCGGCCTGGCAGCAAATCAAGCCAAAGAATGAAGAGCAAGAGCCAGAAAAGCCCGAAGAAAAAAAGAGGGAGGAGTCCCCTCGTCCGTTAAAGTGTCTATGCCCTGACTGGTATATGGAAAATGTACCAGCACACATAAAAGAGTTTTTTATCAACCCCATTCTAAAAAAAAGATATTGGATCGAGGCTCAAACAGCGAGAAAAGAATTTCCAATACCTGGAATAGAATGGAAAGACCTCGAAAAATTCTACGGAAATGTAGAAGCTGCAAGATTTTTCGAGGTAAAATATTGTTCAGGAAAAGCAGGAATCCCCGAAACGTGCTATTATTCCCCAGACATAAACCAAACAAAAACCTATCTTTCGGCGAAAATAAAAGAATCAAAATTGAGAAAGGTAATCGTTGAAAAAAACGAAACAGGCCGTCATCCTTTTTGGGGGGAAGATGAAAAGCCTGAAAGCGTAAACGCCAATGCTGACAGCGAAGAAGAATTGCTCCTTTCTTATATGCAACAGGTAGCAACAATAAAAAAAGATGAGGAAGGGCCAGAATCCCAGGAATCCATAGACACCCTTCGTGACGCAAAGCTTAAATCCTGCCAGGAGGAAAACAAGGCACTAAGGGAGCAGGCAAAGCGCGATCATGACGATTACGAAAAATTTTGTGAAGAATTCAACGCTCTCGCAAAGAAACTAAAACAATACCAAGACGAAAACATAACCCTGGACAAAAGATGTGCCACGCTAGAAGAGGAGAAAAAAGCCCTTGAAGTAAAAATTCTCGAACTTGTAAAAGAAAGCGAGACAGGAAAAGCCGAACCAGTTTTTTCTCCTATTCCTCCGCTGGTATACAAGAAGGTATGCGAAGAAAACACAAAACTGAAAGACCAGATTGCCAGCATGAAAAAGAAATATCCCCAGGAAGGATATAACCAGGCAACAATGGATGAAATTATCGCTGTTAAAAATGAAAATGAAAAGCTACAAGAAGAGAACGCAAGGCTCAAAGCAGAGATGCCAGCCCCTGCGGTATCGCAAGAAAGCGAAACAATCAAAAAATTAGAATTCGACAACATGGTATTGAAACGCCAGGTAGAAGACTTGACACTAAAGTGCGAAGAGCAAAGAATAACGATGTCCGAAGTGATGGAAAGAAATGTAGAGCTAAACGAAAAGGAGGAGATAGCCGTGCTATTCATGGAATTTTTATCATTATTCCAGGGTGTAAAAAAAGGCAATGATGGCAATTTTTCTGCAATTTGCCCTGCGCATGAAGACAAAACACAGTCTCTGTCTGCAAAGGAAGAGGACGGGAAGATCATTTTGAACTGTTTTGCGGGCTGTACCTGTAAGCAAATTTGCCAGGCAATAGGAATAAAAGAAAGTGATCTTTTTGACCAAAAACAAGATTTTAGCGAGGGGCTTACGGTTGCATCTCTGGCAACTGATAAAAAAATTCCAGAAGAATTTTTAAGGGCTATCGGGCTGGTTGATATGGATAGAGAAAGGGTTTATTCCTCTTTTGGAAAAATAGGAATGGGCGGGGCAAGCAGTGCTGTTCATATTCCTTATTGGGACATAAGGGGAAATCCTTCCAAAAGGCAGCGCATCCGCTATGACAAAAAGGCAAAAGACGGATCCAAATGGAGCTTTAGCGATGCTGCAATAGATGCCTATGGGGAATGGTATATTGCTGGCTATTCCCCTGATATACTTATAATCGTAGAAGGCGAAAGCGACTGCTGGACGCTTTGGTATCATGGATACCAGGCGATAGGCATTCCTGGTGCCACTATGAAAAATTGCGTCAAAGAAGATGTGAAAAAATTCAAGAGAATATACCTTTCTTACGAGAAAGACAAGGCTGGCAAAAAATTCGTGCAGGATATTTCCAAAAAGCTTTCTGATATTGGGTATTCGGGAGAAATTTTTTTCTTTAAAATGCCAGAGGGGGCGAAAGACCCAAATGACCTTCATAAGATCAGCAAGGACTTCAGGGCAGATTTCCAAAGAATTTTAGAGGCAGCAATGCCATCCAAGGAAATCGAAAAAGAAAAAGAGGCAAAAAAACCAGAGGAAATCCAGGAAGAAAATGAAGTCGAGGAAAGCGAGATCGAGACGGGGGAGGTGGAAAGAGAAATTTTTTCAGACACAAACCCGCTCATTTCTTTTTTGATAGCAGAAAGGGGTATTTTCAGAAAAGAGACCATTCGCAAAAGAAAGAAAACTTTCGAAGAAATCAGACTTGTATGCGCAGACAAGGTTAAGATTACGAAGAGGCTAACGGATATTTTTGGAGAAGAAGCCTTTGTCAAGATTGCCTGGGATGACCACGAAAAAATAGTTTCGCTGGATAAGCTTTCTAGCAAAAATGTTGAGATGCTTTCAAAAAATTTTGGCATAAGGGTACTTAGCACGAATGCAAAAGACATGTCTGAATATTTTTTATTTTGCCTGAACCAGAAAGGACTTGTCCATGGTAAATTTGCGTCCAGAAATGGATGGCTAAAAGATAAGTTCGTTGTCGGCAACAAAGTTTTTTTTGAGGGAGGATGTGAGCCGATAGACCAAAAAGAGGGCGCGCTGGAAATAGGAGAGTCTGGCAGCGAAGAGGAATGGAGAAAGCTGATAGTGCAATATTCCGATGATCCGCAAATACAAATCGCGCTGGGCGGGTCACTGGCATCTGTTTTTCTGAATGAATTCTCTTGCGAGGGAACAGTCCTGCATTTCCACCAGGAAAGCTCTGTCGGAAAAAGCTTTGCAATAAAACTAGCGGCTTCTCTTTGGGGTAAGCCCAGGTCGCTTATACAGGATTGGTGGGGGACATCTGTTGGGCATGAAACTTATTTTCACTTGATGAACAACCTGCCCGCCTTTTTGGATGATTCGCAAGCAGTAAAAAATCCAGAACTCATATTTACGACGGTCTATAACTATGCAAATGGAGTAGGGAAAACAAGAGGCACCAGGGACGTAGAACTGCAAAAACCCAAAAACTGGCGAGGCAATCTTCTTTCGACTGGAGAGCGCAAAGTAACAGATACGAGCAACTATACAGGGATGCTTGCCAGGGCAATCGAGATATACCGAAAAAAAACAAAAGAAATCTCGGAAATTGAGTTTCGCAGGATAGAAGAGGTAATATCTAAGAATTATGGATTCGGAACAAGAGCAGTGCAATACTTTTTCCAGCACAGATCGAAGCTAAAATCACATTATTATGACATCCTGAAAAGTCTGGAAGAAAGTTTCAAGGTAGAAAGCTACAAGAAAAGAAACCTATCGAAATGGGCAGCGATAATTTTGGGCTGCCAGGTTATCCATGATATATGGGGAATCCCCTATTCTTATAACGAGATATGGGGAGAGATAAAAAAAATTATGGATGAAGTATCCGTCAAGTCAAGCCAGGCACTCTATGAGTTTATTCTGGAAACTTTTTACACGAATCCATCCCATTTCGCGAACAAAACCCCAAATGGCTTCACAAGGCCAGTGAATTACGAAACAATAGAGCTTTGGGGATGGCACGATGCAAAAATAATATATTTTTACAAGGAAAAGCTCAGGGAGATAATCACGAAAAAAAACTACGCATGGTCACAGCTCTCTTCCTTGAAAGAGAGCAAGGATAACAGTGAGGATGGAAGCAAGATTGTTACGACAAAAAACAGAGGATATTGCCTTCTTGTTCGGCTAGGCGGGGTTGCCTATGACATGATCGCAGTAAAAAAACAAGATGAAATCGTAGAAGAAACGAAAAAGGAATCAGCACAAGAAGAAGTACAGCAGAAAATCGCGTTTTGAGTTTCAAGGCAGTTGCAACCTTGAAACTGGCTTGAAACTCAAAGTTGAAACTGTTCAATATATATATATCAATATGTTACATAAATAATATATATAAAGTTTCAAGAGTTTCAACCATTCTTTGGGTATATACCCTTGGCGCGAGAAAATTTTTAGTAGCACCAATATATATGTATCAAAAAAAAATAATATTCTGTATATAGTGTATGGATCGGGAAAAGTTGAAACTCTTGAAACTGATAGCGTAACGCGTTAAGCAATAATAGATTAAGGGTTTCAACTTGAGTTTCAAGGGCCAAAAACGATTGAAACTGGCTTGAAACTCTTAATCATATCAATGAGTTATGAAAGGAAAACAAGACATGCCTATGAAAAAAGAACTATACCCTTCCAATTGGCATAAAATTTCGGAAAAAATCAAAGACAGGGCAGGGTGGACTTGCCAGTCATGCGGGAAAATATGCAGAAAACCAGGCGAAGTATTCGACACACATAAGCGAACGCTGACCGTTTCGCATATAGACCATGATCCCAAAAATTGCAAAGACGAAAACTTGCAGGCCCTTTGCGCTCCCTGCCATCTCAGATACGATGCAAGGCATCACGCCGAAACCAGGATGGGCTTCCCGCAAAACAAGGATTTTTTCGGGAAAGAATCTACGCTTTCGTTGCAAGAGCAATACGAAGAGCTGGCCGAAGCCTGGGCACTAGAACATGAAAAAGAGGAGAGTATAACATGAGCGATAATAATATAAAAAGATTTTGTTCATTCAAGTTTTTGCGAAGTCTGGAGTCCAGAAGAAAGATACATCATGAGCAGAGCTACATATTATCCAGATGCGCAAGTTTACGAAAAATTAGCCAGTAGGCTAAAAGCTATGAGTATATTTTATTATCTATTTTTCGTATCTAATTTTACGTTCCTGGCATCTTGTTTGTTGTTAGGAATATTCGATGATAGGCTTCCATGCAGACGATTTGTTTATGCTGTGGCAACTGTATCATGTGTTTGCGTCATTGTGTTCATGGGGTTGGCTTCGTCTGCTGTATTGTGAAAGGAGAGAGACTATGGATCACATGGAAAGAGTAAAAAAAAGAACCCAGGGCGAATTGGTTAGCTTATGTATTGATATGTGTCATGTTCATCATGCCAGTCTTCGCGATAATGGCGGGTATATCCTTACGAATGTTTTTATATTTTTTAGGGAAATGATATGGAATATCCACAGAAAAAAACAAACGGACAATATGCCAGTGCAATAATAGACATGTTCTTCGAATATAGAAGAAAGAAGCGACTCTCTATCAGGAAAGCAGCTAGCCTTCTAAAAATAGATTGCGCGGCTCTCTATAGAATAGAGAGCGAAGAGAGAAAGCCAACGCCTGATCAGCTCATAAAAATATGTTTGTTGCTTATGAAAGAATAAGAAAGCCAGGGAAGCCTGGCTTTCTTTATTTATACCATCATTGTCAACACTTTTGTCAACACTTTACACTTCTTAACTCATTGATATAAAACAAACTTAATACTCCATTTTGTCAACACTTCTGGCAACACTCTATTTACATACAAAACTATTTGTGCTTATATTTTTTATATTATAAAGTTCTTTATTATAAGTATATATTTTATGAGATGTATGAGATGGAAATAAAAGACGAAAAAGCAATTCATTATTCAACTCCCTTTTCTCCAGGAAGTCGAGACGCTATATTTCACGAATTTCTTGGAGACATAAAGAATACTCTTTTTTCTATTGATAATAGGTTGAAAAATATAGAAGAAAACAAAAATAAAGAATCAATAGAAGTGAAAAAGGTTGAAGAAAGAAAGCCCGAAGAAAGATTTTTAGAAGAAGCCAAAAAAGCTCAAGAAGCCATAGAATCTTTTAAGCCTAAAAAATATAGGGATAAATCTTAGGTTCTTTCTGGCTACTTTTTCAGGGGATGCGCTTAGTCCCAGGCTTCCCCTAGATATTGAAAATTTTTGTATGGGTTATAATAATAAGTATAAAATTTTTAAAGGATTTTTAAAATTGAAGATAAGTTTCTTTTCTCTCAATCAGATTTGGCAAGAATTTTCTGTATAAGCCAGCCAGCAGTTTTCAAGTTGATAGAAAAGAAAAATCTGCCTGTTTCAAGTGAAACAAAAAGAGGCAGAGAAAAATTTTATAACATACAAGAATTTTACGAGAAGTGCATTCTTGAGAGAGACAAAGAAAAGAAATCAATTACGCTGGATTCTGCAAGAACGAAATTAGCAATAGAGCAAGCGAAAAAAACAAAAGTAGAAAATCAAATAAAAAAAATTGAGCTTGCCAAAATAAAAAATCGGCTTGTAGACATCACAGGGATACAAAAAGAACTCGACAAAATAATGCTCGCCTTTCGTTCTAAGCTTTTGTCAATGTCAGCGCGACTTGCTGTTGAGCTTTCAATGAAAGAAAGAATCGAAATAGAAAAGAGAATGAATGCTGCAATAGAAGAGGCACTTAGGGAGCTTGCAAATGGCAAGTTTGATTGATCTTTTACAATCTAGTATAGAAAAACTTATGCCTCCAGAGCGGCTAAAAATTTCAGAGTGGGCAGAAAGATATCGCGTTCTTTCCCCCGAATCCTCTGTGGAATATGGGGACTGGAAGAATGCAAGAGTTCCCTACATGGTTGATGTAATGAACGCTATTAATGACCCCGAAACAGAAGAAATAACCATTCAGTCGTCTTCACAAACATCAAAGACCGAAGCAATAATAATCAATCCTATTCTTTATTATATGGATAAAGAACCAAGCCCAATTTTGTTACTTTGTCCTACCCTTAATTTTGCCGAAAATTTTTCAAGAAAACGACTTACCCCCGCAATTCGAGATTGCAAGAGTTTGCAAGGAAAGATTTCTACGAATTCAAGGGATGCAGCGAATACCCTTTTGTACAAAGAGTTTCATGGTGGCAATATAACCCTTGCGGGCTCTAACAGCCCAGCTACTCTTTCAAGTCATCCTATCAGAATTTTTTTAGTTGAGGAACTCGATAGAACAGAAACAACAAGTGAGGGCGACTCGGTAGCACTAGGAGAGAAGAGAACAAATAATTACTATAATAGAAAAAAAATAAAAGTCTCTACCCCTACGCTCAAGGGGCTCTCAAAGATTGTCAAGACTTACGAGAGAGGAAGCAGGGAACAGTTTTACGTAGAGTGTCCACATTGTAAGGCAAAGCAGACGTTGAAATTTTCTCAGGTAATCTTTAAAAACTCTGAAAACAAGACAGACGCAAAATGTGCTCGCTATCGCTGCGAAAAGTGTTCACAAGATTGGACAGAAGCACATAGATACGAGGCAATAAAATCGGGCCTTTGGATAGCTGAGAAGCCTGAAAACAAAAGGCATAGAAGCTTTAAAATAAACGAACTTTATTCGTTATGGCGGTCACTTGAGCAAATAGTTACGGATTTCTTAGAGAAAAAAGACAATCCTGAAACGCTTCAAGTGTTTGTAAATACAACATTGGGCGAGGAATTTGAGATAAAAGGCCAAGCTCCTGATTGGCAAAAATTACACGCAAGAAGAGAAAAATATAACGCCCAAGTCCCAAACCGCTGTGTTTTCCTTGTTGGTGGTGTTGATGTGCAGGAAGATAGGATACAAATCGAGGTGGTGGGGTGGGGGAGAAATTTTGAAAACTGGTCGATAGAATACCAGACTTTTTTTGGCGACACAGCATCAAAAGAGCCTTGGGATAAGCTTGAGAAGTATCTTGAGAAAACTTTTAAGTGTGAGGATGGGCGAGAAATAGGAATCTTGAAGGTTTGTATAGATGCAAATTACAATTCTCAGGATGTCCTAAAATTTTGTCGAAAGTATTATATTTCTTCTGTAATTCCTATTGTTGGGCGAGATAGGCAGCTAGAGATAATTGCACCCCCTAGAAAGATTGATGTAAAAGGAAAAAAGAAATATGGTTCTTTCAGGAGCTACACCGTAGGAAGCTCAACGATAAAGAAGGAAGTTTATAACGCCCTAAGACAAGAAAAAAAAATATACAAGATTGATAACAAGGAAATAGAAGCTTTTCCATTTGGTTATTGTCATTTCCCTGAAAACTATAATGAATCTTATTTTATGGAATTGACAGCAGAAGAGGCAAAGAAGAAAAAAGATAAAAATGGGTTCTTCATCTATTATTGGGAAAAGATCAGGGAAAGAAATGAGGCGTTAGATTGTCGGGTGTATTCAAGAGCAGCGGCCTATATTGTGGGAATGGATTTCTTTACAGAAGAAGATTGGGAGAGAAAAGAACAAGAGCAACCAGGTGGAATAAAAAAAAGAACATTTGTTCATGAACAGGTTGAAAGAAACAATGACAAAGATTTAGATTCCTTTGAGGATTTTTGGGAGAGCTAGAAAATGCCAGCAGTAAAGACAGACGAACAGAGAAAGAAAGAGCTAGAGGAGATCGCGAGTTCAGGAGTATCAAGTATTTCTGTTACTCAACAAGGCGACAAAACTATTACATATAGAAGTCAGCAAGAAATAGAGAGACAACTTGAAAGACTCAATAGAAAAAATAGAACGGCATCTAATCTAGTGGCCAATCCTTCATTTGACAGGGGTTTGTAGCATGAAAAATAACGTTTTTCAAGAAAAAGTAGAAATCAGAAATTCTATTCTTGAAAACTGCATTAACTATATTTCTCCATCTTGGGCTTTACGTCGAGAAATAGCAAGGCTAAGCATAGATAATGTTCGTTCTTATAATGCTGCCTCTTCTGCAAAACGTTTAGAAAACTGGAACGCAACTGGGGCAAGTGCTAATTCTGAAATAATTCCAGCTCTTCTGAAGCTCATATATAGAAGCAGAGAACTAATGAGAAACGAACCTCTTGCTGTTCGCCTTGTAAACTCTGTTGTTGGCCATACGGTTGGAACGGGAATAAGACCCAATTCGAATGGAAATTCTAAACGCGCTGAAATGCTTGATGTTCTTTGGGAAGGGGAAAATGAAAACGGGTGGTGTAAATACGCGGACTTCGACGAATTGACAACCGTTTACGGCCTTATGGCTCTGGCTTTTCGCACTGTTTTTGAATCTGGCTCGTGTTTTTTGAAAAAAGAAAGAATCAATAGAAATAGCTATATACCACTATCCATAAGG
The DNA here is from genome assembly GCA_013359215.1 of Candidatus Brocadiia bacterium. Classification (GTDB taxonomy): domain Bacteria; phylum Planctomycetota; class Uabimicrobiia; order Uabimicrobiales; family JABWCH01; genus JABWCH01. The sequence goes on from JABWCH010000019.1 coordinate 19,652, forward strand.
GTTTTGGAGCCTGATTTTTTGGATATTACAAAAGACCAAGTTTTGTTGGGCGGAGGAAGGATAAAAAAAGGAATTGAATTTGACAAAAATGGTCATCGTGTTGCTTACTGGCTGTGGGATTCCCATCCAGGAGAAAGCTTTTTTTACGATACTCGTAGATTGAAATCAATAAGAATTCCCACTAGCGAAATAAAGCATGTATTTTGGAGAACTAGACCAGGCCAGGATTATGGAGTTCCGTGGACTTATGTTATTGCTACATTATTACACGAATTGGGTGACTTCGTAGACGCTCATCTTGTTAGACAAAAAATAGCAGCGTGCTATACAGCTTTTGAGCGCGATATGGAGGCCACAGAGTCGGAAAAGATGTCTGACAAACTCGACAAACTGATTCCTGGTAGGATTGAGAAATTGCCACCAGGAAAAACGGTAGAATTTTCAGATCCTCCAATACTTGATAATGCGGAGGTGTACGAGCGTTGCAGAAAGCAGGAAATAGCGGCTGGCGGTGGCACCACATATGAAAATCTCACCTGCGATTATCAGTATGCTACATTTTCCAATTCAAGAATGGCCCAGCAAGAAATGAATATAAGCGGGGTAGATCAATGGCAAAACTTTCTCGTTATTCCTTTAATTTGTGAAACAATTTGGGATTGGTTTGAGGAGGCTTGTGATGTCGCCATGCTGATTCCTTCAGGTGACAATGTGGGGGCTTCTTGGACGGTACCAGGAAGACCATTTATTCAGCCTGTTGACGAAACCGAAGCCACAAAAAATCAGGTTCGTATTGGGGCAAAGCTCCCATCCCAGATGGTAAGGGAGCTTTCTGGTGATCCAAATCGTCATTGGAAAAAGTACGCTGAAGAATTTAAAAAGCTGGATTCGCTAGGGATTTCGCTTGATTGCGACCCTAGAAAAAATATAAAAACTGGACAGCCAACAAATTTAGCTGCTGGAGACAACAAAAATGCCTGATATGTTAAAAATGCCAATGGTTTGTAGAGAAATGAGTATTGTCTCTAATAGTTTCAACGAAAAGGATAATACTTTTGAGGTTGATTTTACTACTGGAGCAGAGGTAAGAAGGTATAGTTTTTGGAGAGATGAGGAATATTTTGAAAGCCTTTCTCTTGATCCAAGACACGTGAGAATGGAGAGAATCGAAAAGGGAGTTGCTCCTTTTTTGGATCAGCATTATTCTAGTAGGTTAATAGGTGCTGTTTTGTCTGGTAGGCTAGAAAAAAATCGGGGTGTTGCAAAAATAAAACTTTCCTCCCGTGAGGAAGTAAAGGGCATCGCTCAAGATATAAAAGACGGAATACGAAAGGCTGTTTCGGTAGGATATGATGTATACGAGTATCAGGATATTTCTGAATATGACGAAAAAGGAAAAATGAAAAAAAGAAAACTTCTTGCTGTAGACTGGGAGCCAATTGAGATTTCTAGCGTAACAATGCCAGCTGATCCCGATGCAAAGGTAAGAAGTATCGAAAATTATAGAGAACATGAAGTGAAAGTCAATTTTTTGGAGAATAGAAACGTGCCAAAAGAACCAGAAAAAACAAAAGAACCAGAAAAAAAAGAGCCTGAAGTGGCTTCTCCTGGAAATCAAGAAGATTTACAAAGAGCAAAGACAGCAGGAATAGAAGAAGAAAGGAAAAGACAAAGTGAAATTACTTTCGCTTGCCGAAAGGCAAAAATGACGGATGAATTTAAAGAAAAATTGATTTCTTCGGGTGTTTCCATTGACCAGGTCAGGGCGCAGATTATCGATGCATGGCAGCAAGATGGAGAAAAGAATAATGTGAGCAATCATGTAGAAATGACAGGCCAAGACGCTACAGTCACAAGGAAAGAAGCATTAAAAGAATATTTACTTTTCCGTGGAAACCCAAAGCAATATCAGATGACAGAGAAGGCAAGGGAATATAGGGGATTCACGCTAATTGACATAATTAAAGAATCCCTTGAAAACGCAGGCGTAAAGGTAAGAGGTCTGGACAAAAACGAAATCATCACAAGAGGACTTCAAGGTTCTTCTGATTTTCCCGATTTGCTTTCTAACGTAGCAAGCAAAACCTTGTTAGACGGCTATCAAACATTTCCTCAAACCTTTCTTCCTTATGTTACCTGGGTGCCAGTACCAGATTTTAAAAATGTAAGTATGGTAAGAATTTCCGAAGCACCACAATTCAAAAAAATTCCCGAAAATGGAGAAATGAAACGGGGAACTTTGAAGGATCATGGGAAATCATGGAGAATATACAACTATGGTATCAACGTAGGATTAACTCGCGTAGCCATGATAAATGACGACCTAAACGCCTTTGCCCAGCTTCCCTTTGCATTTGGCGTGCAAGCAAACATGCTGGAAAGCGATATTTTTTGGGGCATCATCGTTGATAACGACGCTATGGAAGACGGTGTTGCATTATTTCATGCAAATCATGGAAATCTTGGAACAGCTGGGGCTATTTCCGTTACTACGCTTTCGCAAGCCTATGAAAAATTTATGGGACAAAAGGGTATTGATGGCGTTACTCCTCTCAATATTCCCCCTTATAACATTGCCTGTCCTGTTGCTCAATTTGCTACAGCGGCACAGTATAGTACTCCCGTTGTGAATCAGAATGCGAATGACCCAACAAAATATAATATATTTGGGAACATTCTTAAGCCACCTACGGCAGAAGCCAGGCTAGACGCTGTAAGCCGCTATAATTGGTATGTGTTTGGAGATGCCCGTTTTTGTCCTATCATTGCAATTGGTACGCTTGACGGGATACGTGGGCCATCTTTACGCACAAGCATTTTGCCGGGTTTTGACGGTATGCAGATTGATGCGATTTATGACGTTGGTGGCACGGCTCTTGACTATAGGGGCGTGTTCAAAAATCCGTATGCTGGCTAAAAATTTAAATTTAATTTTTAAGGTATTTATACATGGCAAGTACATATATTCAGGATGGAAAGACGATTGATTTTGAAGCAAGCGCAAATCAAGACGCTGGTGATGTCGCCGAGGTTGGCGACATTGTTGGAGTCGTTCAAGAGGATGTTGATTCTGGTGATACGGGTGCATTAGAAATTGAGCATGTCCAGGATTTGCCTAAGGCCGCAGTGACTGTTACAGCAGGACAAAAGGCATTTTGGGACTCTGCGAATGAAGAATTTACAAATGTTCGTGGTGCAAATAAATTTGCAGGGTTCTTTGTTGAGGGTGCAGCGAGCGGAGCAGCAACAGCAAAAATAAAACTCATGAACGTTTCTCATGCTCCTAAAAACAATTATGCTGCAACAGCAGCTCCTGGTGTTGGCGATGATGCAGCCGATGGGTACGAGATCGGATCCTTGTGGTTTGATATTTCAGCGAAAAAACTTTATGTCTGTTTTTCTGCTGCCGCTGGAGCTGCCGATTGGAACGAAATAACACAGGCATAAAATTTTGGGAGAAAAAGCATGTTTGGCCAGAGCGTAGAAAAGTTGCTTTTGTACCTGGCTCCGATCCAAGTAGACGATCTTGATGGGTATGGCTATACAGTGTCTTTCCTGGAGGATTTGCTGTCCGAAAAAGCAGATATAGTCTTTTCTTATTTGCCATACAGCTACAGGCGCGCATACGCCTCAAGAGTAAGGGGGCTTGTCTTGATTGAGTTTGCGAAATCTGGCCAAACTTCAATTGCGATGCCATTCCCAAGTATGTCCAATGTCATCGGTTTTTTGAATCCAACTGGAACGATTGAAGACCTGCGAGATGAATCTCCAGTACCAATAGCTGTCAATTCTCCTAATTTGTCTTTTTCTCCACTAAGCATGGGAGATAAATTGGTGATTGACTTTGACAACGTTCTTAGCGGGAAATTCATAAAGCCCTTGATCTGGGCATGTAATGTTTTAGCAGCAATAGATATTCTTTCAATTATATCTGGGGATAGTAGAACTGGGACAGTAGTGGAAAGGGTCAAAACAGATGGCGAAAGAATATTTGCTTGGTTGTCGGCCTTGAACGCAAAAGATAAAAGAGACAGGCTTGTGATTAGAGATCTTGAATTCGAATATTGGGATGGACATTATTCTCCATTAGAAAATTTTGAAAAATATATAGAGGAGACATAGATGTCAATCTTCACTATTTTTGATGCTTTAGAGGCAAAAATAAAAGCCAACACGGCTTTTGAAGATTTTAATTTTTTTCGCTTCGAAAGTGAAGCTAATTCCAATCAACAAAGCCTTGGCAGTGTACCCTTTGTGAAAGTTTGGTGGTCACAAAATAGCTCTTTGCTTTCAGAGTATCCGTATAAGATAATATCCGATTGTGATTTTTCTGCGGAAATGCGATGGAATTTAGAAAAAAGTGATACTTCTGCAATAGAAAAAATAAGAGAATATTCTTTATATGATAAGGCTTTCAAGGAATGCCTTATGCCTGATGAGGATTGCATTCTTGGTATGGAATCTGTGTTGTCTTGTCGAGTGATTTCTAGGCCAGGCGAAATTGCTGGAGCATCCGCCTTGAAACATGGAAGAATTTTGGTTGATGTTACGATTCAATATATTGAAAATTTTTAATGAGGGGAAAATATGGCACAGCAAATTTTACGAGGGTTTAGAGCTCTAAATATAAAAGATTTAACCGATCTTTCAAAGGCAGCCGTTGACATGGAGCAAGTAACCGAAATTGGCCATGACGGCGGGCAAGAAATTCTTGGAAGGCGCTATGGTGATAGTGATGTTGATAATATAAAAATTAGACAAAATTTCACTGGCAATATTACGATTAAGGGAGATATTATTCATTATGTATCTCCGTCTTATGCTGCTGGTTCTCGCACTGATCCACTTTTTGAGATAGATCATTATTATCTTATCCGATTCCTCGCCAACTCTGCCACTTCTGGTGTTGCTAAAATGCAATATTTTAGATGGATTGGACAGCTAACAGACCTTCCAAAAATTTCTTTGACGCCTGGGGCTGTAAACGATTTGGAGGTTACACTGGCAATTGCGCTTTATCATGGGACGACAAGTGTATCAAGTGACACTGAAAAGCCATATCAGGCGGTTGCCGATGCAGACCCAGGCCCAGCAAGCGCAGATCCTGCTACTGATTATTGGCCTTTATTTCAGGCGGAGGTGGCCAATACCACAAAGACGCTGGCAGCTGCTGAAGCGCTAATCGGAGCGAGCATCGTAAATCCAATGTAGACATAATGTAATATTTTTTTATAGAAAGGAATTTATGTATTTTTTTAAGCCAAAAAATTCTGAGTATATGTGTGGAACGCAAATCAAAACTATCAATCCGAATCACCGCAAGCTTTTTTTTATGAAACCTTGTCTTGGTTCTAAAGGGCTAGAGGCAAGAAGGGCACAAGAGAAATATGAGTTTTTACAAAAAAGAGGAAGGCTTGAGTCGCAAACAGATAAAGACTATCAAGCAGAAATTGAGCATGCCGCAATAGAAATTCTCTGTGCATCTCTTCGGCAACAATATCTTTTGCTAAAAGAAGATCCCAAAAGTAGTGATGGCAAAAAATTAGAAGACATGACAGAAGCCGAAGTAAATGCAGCATGGGCAGACACTATTTCTAATTATTTTGTAGAAGGCGATATAGAGCGCATTATTTTTTCCATGCGGCTAGAAAAAGAATTTTCTTACTCTGAAATGCTTGATGAAATTAAGCGCCAGCAGAAATATATTAAAGAGTCTATAGATATAGAGAACAAAGAAAAAAACTAAGCAATTGGGAAGAAATGGTTTGTTTGCTTTTAAGCATGGGCGTGTCTATGGAATCATTAGATGACCCGTTTTTTGAGGCAAATGATCTTCTTCCCAAAAAGATAGAAAAAATTCAAGAAAATTATATTAAGAATCACGGCCTTTGGAGTGAAAAGAAATGAGCTGGAAAAGGCAAGTAAATCAATTTTCCGAGAACATTAAAAAGGGAATGCAATCTGATATTGATCAGCTTGTTTCTTCGCTCGCAACGCATATAGATGAAACGGTAATAGATCAAAAATTTCAAGATGGCTTCCCTGGTCACAAGCTGACCCCAAGGACAATAAAGAAAAAAGGACATGATAGAGTGGGCGAGGATACTGGAGCGTTGAGAAAGGCAGCAACCCTTTGGACAAATTGGAGCATCTGGCCAACTACCATTGGTGGGCATCGCCCAGCCATGGTAAAAAGAAGACATGGCCTTACAGCATACGCCAGCATGATAAAAACAAAAGAGGGCGGCCCCGTTGATTTTCTAGGGATAGAACCAGGCGATATTGTAAAAATGCAAGGTTTCATTCGCGCATATATGTCAAAAAAAGGATATAAGGGGGAATGGAAAATAAGGCTACAAAAGAAAGAAACAGGAGAATAAAAAATGACAATTAATGCTACAGCGGTTCTTTCTGCGGACATAGACAGCACTCAAATATTAAAAAAAGTAGCCGAGATAAATCAAAAATTATACTCTATTGCCACAACCAAAATTGCGCCTATTTTTGATTTTGTTGACGCGCAAAAATCAATAGATGTTGTTTTTGACAAATTAAAAAGCATTGCTGATATGGTCATAAAGCCTCGTGTAGACGCTCAGGCTATAGAAAATATAAGCAGCAATACAAAGGTTGTTTCTGCCTTCGAGGCACAATTTAAGGGTGTTCTTGAAAAGGCATCCAATCTTTCTAAAGATATAAATGGTATTTTTTTATCGCTGGAAAGCACAGTTGCCAGTGGCGCGAAGGGGTATAAGACAAAGGGCTTAATGAAAGAAATGGATGCACTGTCTGGAGCAACAAGAGAAGCCAGGCGGGGCATTATTTCTGCCTTCGACGATATTGTAAAAAAAGCAAATGAGATAAAAGGCGTTGCGCCTGAAACAATCCAGGCAGCAAACGCAATATTCACAGGTGTGAAAGAAAGTCTTGGCAATACAGGCGGGGGAAAAGTGGCATTTAAAAGTTTTTTTGGGAAAGTGCCTGTTGATATTTTGCGAAATGCCATGAACGAATATAAAAGCACAATAAACAATATGTTTAAGGAGCTATCTGGCGGAAACGATGCAAGCCAGGCAATCAATAGCATTTCTCTTGTGGGCAATCTTTCTAGGGCAGTAGACGCGGCCCAGGCCATTATCAAGCCAATCGAAATACCAATTGCAAAAACAGGATTCAATGTTTCTTCTGTTTCTTCTTCTCTTGTGCGAGGCATTACTTATGCAGTTGCCTCTGCAAAGTCCGCTTTTGGTGCGCTTGCTGCTGCCATTCCTGTTGGGGCCGTTACGGCTGGCCTTGATGCAATTTCTTTAAAGGTTGGCACTTGGGCAAAGGTTGATTTTCCTGCCGCATTGGAATTGGGGCAAACAGCAAGGGCTATATCTTCAGAAGCAGAGGCGGCGTTTTCAAAAGAGGCAACAGGAAGAAAAATCTTTAATGCTCTTTTTTCTTCCAACAAAGTTAGTGGACTTGTCGGTTATCATGTTGGTCTATATACTAATGCGATTGTCGGTGGCCTACAAATATTAACAGATTCTATTTTAAAAATTCCACAAGGCACTTTGGGTTTATTGGGAAAAATAACGGATGATACCACAAGTGCTTCAATTTTAAAAATAAAAAGCTCTATAGGAATAATAATTACGCCTATAAGGGCGGCTTTCGCTGGATTTTTTACAATCGTTAGCAAGATTATAAACAAATACACTTTTTCTGTTTTGACAAGTGTTTTTGTTGCAAGCAACATGTTGTTTATGAAAATTGGGCAAAAGATTGCACAGGGAATTAATGCGCTTTCCAAAAAGATTTCTTCCCTTTTTAAATCTATTATGGGCGGCTTTTTTAAAAATTTTGGTCTTGGTGGTGGCGGCGGTGGCGCATTGGGAGAGCTATCAGGATTTCAAATTTTTTCTGTTGCAGCGATTGGCGCATCAACCAAAATGGCTGCAAATTTAGAAGAGGCAATGCTGAGAGTAACAACAATCACACTGCAAACAGGTGCTGCATTAAAAAATGTAACGGCCCAAGTCGTGGGACTATCTAATGAATTTGGAAAATCGGCTACCGATGTTTCTTCTAGTCTTTATGATATTTCTTCGGCAGGCTTTCAGGGCGCGGATGCCCTGGCGATTCTAAGAGCATCTATTCAAGCAGCATCTGCTGGCATGACAAGTACGTCTGTTTCATCAACTGCCATTTCTAGGGCATTACGAGCATTTAATTTGCCAGTCGAGAGCGCGACAACAGTTTCTGATGTTCTTTTTAATGTGGTCAAGCGCGGAATCACAACCTTTGATGGCTTGGCGCAACAAATTACAAGAGTCTTGACCGTTTCGAACGTATCGGGTGTTTCTTTGCAGGAGCTTGGTGCTGTTTTGGCCTTCCTTACAAGGAATGGGTTACAAACAGAACAAGCAATTTTAGGCGTGCAAGGTTTGTTGAAATCTCTTATTTCACCAGCAGAAGAAGCAAAAGAGGCCGCAAAACAAATCGGGTTAGCTTGGGATGAGACAACCTTGAAACAAAAGGGATTTATAAAGCTTTTGCAGGAATCAGCACCCAAAATTTTGGCAAATAAAGATGTATTCAAAAAGCTTGTCGGGGAAATGCAAGGCGTAACGGCAGCACTGAGTATTGCATCAAAGCCTTTTGAGCTAACAGAAGATCTTGCGGCAATGAATGAAAGAGGCGCAGCAGCAGAAGCAGCAGCCCAAGTTGCGCTTGGATTTAATTATCAAATGGAAAAATTTTGGACAAACTTCGTAAATATACTTCGGAATATTGGCCAAGTTGTCTTGCCTTATGTTCAACCACTTTTAGAGATGTCCACAGAAATGATTGCCAAGCTGGCAGAGTTCGCCAATAAAGACTTTAGCGGTTTTTGGGCAGGAATAAAGGCACAGATTGGAATGGTTTCATCATCATTATTGCAAATGATTGGTGAAACATCGCGCTATATAGGCGAAGAGCTTGTATCCGTAGGAGCAAAAATTTTACCCTACGTCACTGGATTAACGAATGCCCTTGGTGGATTATTATATTCTGTCGTGGTTGATGTTGGGCCCAAAATTTTTACTTTTTTAATAAAACAATTTTGGATGCGATTGCAATGGCTATGGGCACTTATAAAATTTTCAATCAGGTCCATAGATGCGATTTTGCAAAATGAATTAGGCGCGGTGTATTCAAGCATAAAACATTTCTTGGTTGTTTTGGCTGCTCCATTCATAGGAATTTATAAGGTTGTTGCTGCTGCTGGAAGGGCCGTATCTTATTTGATAAGCCTGATACCAGGCTTTGGCGGCGATGATGAACAAAAGGTAGAAAAGCCTCCTGCACTGGCAGAAGCTCAAAGAGATTACACTAAATGGATAAAAGATTTTCAGACAGATTTCAATAAAGGCTTTGAGTCATTTAAATTTGATTTCAAAAAAAATGATAAATTGGCCGATGATGTTTCAAAATCTTTTGAAAGTTTTAATGGAACAATCGCCAAGGCTGCAACAAATATTTTAAATACGTCTTCACAGGCATTACAAGATCAGGCTGAAAGCATGAATCAGGTTTTGCTTTCATTAGAGGCTCAGTACAAAAAAGAGGTGGCTGCTGGGCAAAAGGAACGCGCGGAAATAACACTAAAATTTATAGAAAAACAAAAGACTCAAATTGGCAAGCTGGCAGACGATTTACAAAATTCAGAGCTAGGAGATGCCCTCAAAAAGCAGCAAGAATTATATCTGGCTTTAGCCAGGGCCAGGCGCGATGGGGAAAAAATATTACAGATTTCTCTTATAGAGAGCATAAAAGATAATGAGCTTTTCATTATGAAAATGGAAGCAGCAGCAAGAAACAAGGCCGTTCAGGCAAATCAGCAAGTTGTAAATCAGCAAGTAAATATGTTTGATCTTTTGAAAAACAAATCGCTTGAATTAATAAAGGCAGGAGAGAAGCTTGGAAGCGGCCTAGGGAACTTAAATCAGGTTCTTGATGATGTGTTTGGAAAGAATGTTGAGCGAATAGCGAAGCAATACGGTGTTGGGCAAGATATTGCAGATTCTCGTGAGCTTGCAAGAGATGTGATCGAAGCGCGAGCCGCAGGATTTGCTGTAAATGATATAAATACAATAGTAACGCGTGGGCTAATGCAACGTTCAAGCGCACTAACAAGCGTTCTTACAGCTTTCAAGAAATACCAAAGATCTTTATCAATTGAAGACGTAACAAAATTGGGGCTTTCGGGGGAAATCATAAGGTTGCTAGATCAAGCAGAGGCACTAGGGCTGGATGCAATAGGCAGAAAAGCATTACTTCAAAGTTCCTTAACAGAAGAAGCCTTTAAATTTTTAGATCAACAGCTTTCAGGCGACAAGACAGTAAAATTTGTAGAGATGGCAAATAAACATTTTGAAGGTATTTCAGAGGAAAGAAGATTACAAGAAAGATTCAATGAGGCCCAGCTAAAAGTGGCAGATTTGACAAAGACTGCCGTTACGAGAAATCAAAAGCTTAAAGTATTGGTTGACGAGCTAGAAAAAAAGGTTGCAGAGCTTGAGCAGCTACAGAATCAGCAAGGCGCAATCATGGCGCAAAACCCATAAGCTAAAGGAAAATAAAATGGCAATTCTTTTGATGAGTGGCGTTGATTGCGGACAAGTGCTAGAATTTAAGGACTCAAGCGAGTTTCCATGTATTGATTCAAATTATAGAGAGAGAACACTATCTTTCACAACACTAAAATATTTTGCATCTTACAATGCAATGGTTAGCTTTGATAATACCACTATTCCAGGTTATTTTTCGTCAAGACAAAAAACAATTTCGTATTCTGGGATAACCGTTGCAAATGCTGTTTTGCAACGGTTTGAGAGAAAGGCGAAGCTAAATAATAACTATTCAGAATATGAAATTGTTTTCACGAAGGAAGGCTAAAAGTGTTAGTAAAAATACAAGGGAAGGATGGAATAGTAAAGAAAATAACTAAGCCAATCATGGCGGGCGGGGCTTCTACTTGTTCTTTTGAAAGCATCGATGATTTGGCACTGGGAACTTTTGTAACAGCTAAGGAAGAATCAACTACCCGCTTTGAGGGCTATGTTATAAGTAAAAAACGCAGCAGAGACAAGAACAAAGCTATAATGCGAAGCTACGAAGCTATTTGCAGGGCCTTTTATGAGTATTCCCAACAAGATATAACAGTTACAGGAGTGGGGGACAAAGACGATGAGTTTTCTGGAAATGGCGTGGAATATCAAAATTGGCTAATAAGAGAAAATCCAAATAAGCATGTAATTTGGCCTCCTACAGGAGCAGAATTTGAAATATATGATGATACAAGCGAGCCTGTTGCAATGCCTGAAAATATCGTTTCCATTGGGGAAATAGAAGAAAACAAGTTGCCTTCTCATGTAAAAATCGAAGTGAGAAAATATAGGGAAAAACGCTTTCCCGTTGTCCCTGATTTTGATTTTTCCATCAAGCCAACCATGGAACAAATCAAAAAAGATCCATCCTTTGCGAAGTATGGCAGGGTTTTCAAGATCATGCAGATAGAAGACAAAACAAAGGAATACACAGAAAAAATTTTAGAAAATCCCTCTGTGGGGGGGTGTAAATTTTTCATCAAAGGACACCCGCAGGCAAATGCAAACACTCCTGAAAGAGACAATTTTAGCCTGTCAGCGTCAATCAATCAAAAGAAAGATAAAAAGACGCTTATTAAAAAGGGGGGTAACGGCGGGAACAATATTCCAGGCACAGAAACCGAAAAGAAAAATAGATGCCATGTTGACATGCACTTCGCGCATGGAATTCTTTTGCCGCGCGTTACTGGGGATTGGGGGCCAGAACCAAAACAGCAAGAATGTTGGGTTCGGGCAAGGTATCTTGAAGAAATAAAGCCTTTCAGCGTTGAAGTTGGAGGAATTGCTGCGTGCCAACGGCTGTCAGCTATAAACCATATAGAAATTGAAGTATCCTATGATGTTTTTGACCAAAAATATAGAGACATGACCTATGGCGGGGCTGAAGGAATGCTAGATCCAACCAAAGATGAGGGTAACGGTGTCTGGTCTCATGATCTTTCAGGAACGTACATAGATGAGGAAGGTGAAAGCAGAGCGACAGGGCTTTTAGAAAAAGCTCTTTTGCATTATGATACATTGCGATTTGCTACAGATATAACGCTTGCTGGAAATAATTTTAGCAATATTAAAAAGGTTTCCCTTGAAGGAAAAACAATTCTTTTTGATTCTATAGAATGGTCTTTTGGCCTACAACCATCTGAGAATAGAACACAATATAAAGGGGTTAGGCTTATTTCGGGCTTTTCTAAAAATCTCCTAGAAAAAAACAGACTATTGCAAAGGCAAGAGGAACAAAGGAATTTAAAGAAAAATAAGGATAAAGCTATTGAATTTAAAGACCCAATAAATCAAATTGAATCTGTTAAAATTTACGCAAAAATCTTATGGGATTACAATATAGAAGATCTTTCTATATGTGAATTCTGCGAAAAACAAGCTGATGATTCATGGATTGGGACTTCAAAATTAGGCTGGATAGATCAAATAGCTTGTAGGGGATGTAGGGCTGACACCCTTGGGGATAATGCGATTTTTGAGGTCGAGAGAATTAAAAAAGATACTACAAGAAATGGTGTTACAAGGGATTTATATAAGGCTGTTCGGGTTGTATATGATAGAGGCCAAAGAGTGGGTTTTTTTAAATTAGTGCAAAAATTAGCCTTTAATCATTTGCTTGTAAAACCATTGGTTTCTGAGGATGTAGAAAAAAATCCTTGGGAAAATTTGCCTGATAATATAATAAAAACAGGAATTTCCAATGGCCAAGCGTCTATAGCTACAGAAAATATAATGATTGTAGAGGTCCCCAATGAATGGAATGTTTATGGAGATGGTAATTTTTTTTATACGAGAAAAACCCCTATAAAGGTTTCTTTCCCCTGGCAAGGCGTGCCAATTGAACCATGTCTGGAAAATAGTGCTACAAAATTATGGGCAAGCAATAGAAAAATAAGCGCGGCAAGCATTGCAACTTATACGAGGGCCTATTAATGTCTGAGCTAGAAAATATTTTCACCAAGGGAACGCAGGCATTGCAGCTTGACGATACCCTTGTTTTTGTGCCCATGAATGAAGATTATTGTTTTGTGGCGGTTGTTATTTCTTATGATGAAGCCTACGGAAAAATTCTTTGCAGAAAAATTTTTGATACAGAAGCAACCAAGACGTTTTACGTTCGTGCCCTCTATTTTGGCCAACAAGGCACTCCTAGCACATCAGAAATTGAAATAGGACAAAATATACTAGTTCACCGCGTCGGTGATGGGAACAATAGCTTTGCCGCTCTTTCTGAAACGCCACAATTGCACGATATAGAAAATAGCACTAATTTTTCTTTTGTATCTTTTTTTTTTCGCAGCTTAATTGATTTCCCCATAAGCGCCTTTCTGTCGGGGAATTTAGAAGGCTCTCAAGATGTTTTAAAAGTTGCCTGTGCTAGAAAATTAACAAATGGAGAAACCTGGAAAAGCACCAATTTACAGCTTACCAGAACATTTGAGATAATATCGAATACGAACAAAGATATAAAGATATTAACTTCTGATGCAAGGCAAATAATAAGGCTTTCTAGCCTTTCTTTGGGTGTCTATAAAAATCTGAATGATTCTTGCGAAGGCACAGTAAGCGAAACTAATTTTTTTTATAGAGCTTCTCTTTTGGCCTGCAAAATTGACGGTGTTGACGCTTTGGCTTGTGTTGATTTCTCTAATTTATCAATAGATATTGACTGTTGCGGGGAATAAATGAGCGAACTGGAAAACGTATTCACAAAGGGAACACAAGGTTTTATTCCTTCTGAAAATCTTGTCTTAAAACCTTTAAACGAAGATTATAAATTTGTGGCAAAAATTAAATCTGTTTCTCCACTAACAATCAATAAAATATGGGATATTGAGAAGACACAAGATTTTTCTGCAAGCATAAAACATTTTGACGGAACAAATATAAATAACGATGAATTGCAAGAAAATCAATTGATTCATATATCAAGAATACCAGATAATCAATTTTTAGGATTAATGAAAAATACAAGCTCTTTTTCTGGCATTGGTGCTTATGTTTATTCTCTTGGGGAAGCTTTTGAAAAAACAGAATACACAGGATTTTTTTATTGTGGCGTATATAGCAAGATATGGAGAAAGACAAATTTAAAGTTTATAACTTATTATAAACTTATAAAAAATGAATCAAATAGGATTTCTATTGTATCAGAGGCAGAAACAGCAATATTTATTGATAACTCTTTAGACATAATAGCATCTAGGGGCGTTGTTTCTGGGTGCTCTGGTGGAGAAATAGGAAAGGCGTACTCAGTAAGCATGCTCCCTGCAATCTGGGAGCATGACGGAATTAAGGAAAATTGCTATTGTATTATAAATCAATCGGTATTGGCAGTAGGATATATTTGTTGTTCGCAGGAACCAGAAGAACCAACTTCATGTCACGATGGCATAGTTATAACGCAAACAGGCCTTTCTTGGGATGTTATGCATGATACAGCATGGTTGTACATGCATAACAATAATGTTTGGCCTAATGGGCGATGGAGCAGACCGCGCAGCTTTTCTTGGTGGATAGAATCGACATTGCCAGAAGGGGAATCTTGGGTTTACCCGCCTTTGCTTGTCGGCAATGAGCCAATAGCATCAAGAACCAGGATAGGCCGCGTTAATTGCTTTCGCGCTATAAAAAATAAATCTTTTTATAATGCGGCCTGGGGACAAAACCTAAGCGATGAAGAATATAACACTTTTTACGCCCAATATTTTCCTAGTGGCCTTGGTGGCTTTAAGGTGGCTATCCAGCTTGTTTCTTGCTTGCGATGGAATGGCTCTTGGATATGGCCTATATATTGGACGCTATATTTCGAACAGACATCGCAAAACTTTGCTGGAAGCCAAAATATAGACTATATCGGCTATATCGGGACATACGCGTATGCATCTATTTTTAGGAGTCATTATTATGATCCTATATATCAGGTGGAAGAACCCGCGTTATGGGCTCAATTAGAGGCTGACGCACAGGAAATACTAGAAATGATTGGAAACTCTTTAACGGTAACAGATGCAGCATGTTTTGAATCTGCATCAGGCGTATATTTTGCAATATAGAAAGGCTAGCTTATGATAACGAAAGAAGGGGAATTCGAACTAGATGGGGAATTGCAGAATTTAGGAATTACAAACTATAAATTTTTAGAAATAGAAAATACATCAGGTAGTAACATAGAAATTTCTATTAATGATGGAGTAGCAAGAACATACGAGCCTGGAGCGCTATATAGATCTCCAAGCATAGAGATAAATCATCTCTATGAGGACGAGATAAAGATTAGAGGAACGAATGGAACAAAAATAAATTATAGCTACGTTATTTAGGAGTACTTAGTGGAAACTGGCCAGGCAAGGAGGCAAAAAATATGCGTGTGAATTCGTGCGAGAAAAGAATTAAGGCATTAAAGAAGCAAATGCCCTGGCTCAAAGTAGATCGAAAAAAAGAAGATGAATGGGAAATCGCCTGTGAAAAGCAGGAATGTAAGAAAGAAATTGAAAAAATTTTAGGAGATTTACCCTTGGAAAATCAAGCGATGCAAACAAAAGCGGCGCAGATAATGCCTGATGTCGTAGACCCTATTGCGCGGCCCATATCTGATATCTCAAGTGCGTTCAATAGCCTATCACAAATTGTTTTGATGCAGGCTAATGAAAAAATAGAAGCCTTGCGGCAAGAAGTAAATGGCGTAAAGCAAAAGAACGAAGAGGTTACGGCGAAACACATAGAAAAGTTGCAAGAAATATGTGACACGCTCACAAAGCAAGTAAACACGGCCACCACGAAACAGGTAGAAAGGCTAGATGATATATGCAATACGCTATCCAGTCAATTTAGCTCTTCCATGAGCGGATATGAAGAGAAATTGCTCGATCTATCGCGCATGATTGACGAAATGCAGCGTGATAAAGAAATAGAACTTGTTTCAGAAAAAGAAAAAATTGACAAGAAAATAGAAGAGCTTAAAAAGAAGCAAGAAAAAAATATCAATTTTCCTACTAAAGAATAGGAGATTGAGAAATGGAAGCTATTGAATGTAAATATGTTATAACTCCTAAAGACATTCTTTTGAAAGAGCAAGAATCAGTGCAATTGGGAGTAAAGAAAATCAATCCTGATGGCACGCTTGAAGCTGTTAGAAATCTTAAGTTTTTTGAGTACTCAGGAGCAGGTTTTATTGATGAATATGGACAGCTTACAGCATTGCGCGCTGGAGAGCATCAATTCTCTGTTTTGTTTGAAAACGAAGTCCAAGATGAAATTCAGATAGATGGAAAATATACGGTGCTACCTGCAAATGGTCCGTCCCTGTCAAAGATGGCTGATGGTGTCCTGGAAAAAACGGCGAAAGAAGAATCATCTGAGCGCAATCCGTACGATTCAAAAATCCAAAAGGCAACAATAAAAAGGGTTACCATTGATGAATTGAGGGCAAAAACAGAAGAGAAGAAAGTGAGTAAGGGTCTTATGGCGCACACAAGGGCGATCACTCGCACGATTGGAGCGAATAAAGATTTAGTATGGTTGGGCTTTATTCTGATCTTTGCTGTTGTCTTTGGATGCTCTGTAGTGCTTCTAATGTATGGGTTCTCAATTGAAAAAATTGGTGCATTCTTGACCATGCTAGGCGGGCTGGTCATTTCATTTTTTGGGAAGATATATTCCCCCCCTGGCGAGGTTTCCCAAGAAATTGAGGAAAAAATGCTAGGGACAAATGACAATGAACGCCTCGCTGCTCTCATGAAAAAGAAAGAATCCTTGGATTTTAGAATTAGGGGATTGACTACAAAAATAAGGGCTTCGGACACAGGGGAAAAACAACAGTCAAAAACGTTTTACAAGATGACGATGGATGAAAGGTAATAAAATCAAGGTTTTCAGGAAAGAGGTTGAAAAATGGCAAAAGAAAAAATAGCAAAGGAATCTCTGAAAACCTTGTTACATCGGGTTTGCGGGTATAGCAACGCAAAGGGTTCTTGCCCTATTTCGCTCATTCAGGAGATATTATCTTTTTTCCCAGAAAAAATAGGTCTTCATCTTTCAGAAAGACAGCTTACGACAGGGTATAATGGCTTGGCTGGCATTGGCGGCCAGGGAATAGTAATTTGTTGCCATGACATAGGCAACAAAAAAGTAGCACTAAAAATCGTTAGGCCAGTGCTTCAGCAGGCTTATCGCATATCTGAAAACATGCGGGACTACACGCCCAGTCTTATTATTCCTGACCATAGATTTATTGAATCCGCTAAGCTTCAATATTCCGTAGAAGAAGAGGCCGTAAAAGAAATTAGAACTTTTGTAATTCCGCGCGTTTATTTCGTAGAAGAAGCGCCAATCCCATATATGCTCATGGCATGGGTTGATGGGCTTAGCGCGTTAGCAACTATAAATTCTCAGAATGATTTTATATATTCGCTTGAATCCTTTAAAAAGGTTTTAGATGCTGCAATATTTTTGCATTCCTACAATCTCGTTTACCGAGATTTTAAGCATGCAAATTTAATGATTACGGATGAAGAAAAGATAGGTCTATTGGATTTTGGACTAGCGAAAGAAATAGACTCAAGGAATCTAACAATGACAGGCACGGCGTTAGGAACAATGCCCTATGCCTCCATAGACATGATGAGAGGAGCAGAGCGCGCAGACCAAAGCAGCGATATTCACGCGCTTGGCTTCGTGTTTTGGGAATTCGTGACCATGTCGGAATGCCCAGATTATGAGGGAGTGGCAACAAAGGCTGACGATAGAGAAAAATACAGATTTAAAATCGCAAGGAAATTGCCTGATTACTGCAAAAAAATATTTTTCGATGCAACGTCTAACGATGATTCCAGGAGATTCCCAACCGCAGAGGACTTTAAAAACGCGGTTGAGAATCTCATCAATAGGGCAAGGTCCGAGTCTAAAAGACAAAATTTTATAGCTACAGAAATCAGCCAAGGCAATTTGGCCGTTCCTGAGCCACCCAGGCCGCTCGCTCCACCGCCAAAGGCAAAAGAGCCTGGAAAGAAATTCAAAGGGCTTACAAGCAAGTTTTTGCCTGCATCCTTTGAGCCTGCGACTGAGCCTGCTGCAGCAAAAGAAACAGATAGCGAAATTTTCAAGAGGGCAATTGCCGAGAAGAAAAAAGCGATTGGAGCATTTAATTGTTCAAAAGTTTGCGCTTTCCCTGGTGGCTGTAATGGCTCAGGAATGTGCAAAAAACTTCTCATTGCACAAATAGATACATTTGAAGACATTTTTTTAAATTAATAAATATTTTAAGGATTTATATATGAGAAATATTATATTTTTGGCTTTTTTGGTATTATGCCTTTCTGTGATTTCTTGCACTGGAAAGCATTGCCTAAAGGTTGGGGGAAATTACGAAGGCGTAAACGCTGATCTAGAATATTGCTTTGACGCTGGCAGTACCAGCGCGATAGGCTCTCCTGTTGTGGTCGATAATTCAGGAATGAAATATATAGGAATATCCGAAAAAGAAGTAGCTGAAATTATGAAAGAAGATACAGAAGTAATGGACACAAAGCAACCACAGCCCACAGGGGTTCAAAAAAAACTAGTTCTATTCCTGAAGAAATAGGTAGGTGAAACGATGAAAATAATAAGCGGAATTACTAGAGCCGTGCTTGATTCGTATGCAACAATTGCATCGCTAGCAAGCTACGCGACACAAGCCTGGACAACCTCATTTGTGCAGACCACAATAGCTGATACGTTTGTGGCCTTCAACCTGAAGGACAATGTCCAGTACATAGTAAACTACAAACAAGCTACTATTCCAGATGGTACAGAGGCCTTAGATGGTGAACTGTGCTTGGTCACTGGGGAAGCACCCGCCATCTATCAGTTTACCACATCCTGGGCCAAGTTGGCAGATCTTGAAGAGGACGATAGAGTAGTCTTCTTTGAGGATGGTGCTGACGAGACAGAAACAGGATTTGAGGCTACCTTGAAGATTTACACTTGGGAGCTAGGAGAACTGAATGAGTACCCCTTAGCAACAAATGACATCTTCTATAGTGACAGGGATAACGAGCAATTTAGGTTCAACGGAACTACCTGCGTTAGCTATCCTACTCCAGCCACAAACCTTTTGAGTAACGTACAAAAGGGAGCTATAGATGCTGCTGACTTCCAAGAAGGGGACGTTGTAGCCAAGACTTCCGACCTGGGAAGCATAGAAGTACAAAATAAGAGGCTATTCAAAGAAAGCATTACTGTTGGTGCTGGTTTGGTTTCTTTGCCTAATCCTGGTTCTGGCAATACTTGGAAAATAAAGAGCCTCAAGATTGTCTCTACGGTAGCATCTGGCGATACTATTTTTAATCTTAAGATCACAGATGGTTCTACCGCTAAATATCTTTGTTATCTATCTACCATACAATTGGGGGATACAATAGGACTGGATAATTTCATAAGCTTGCCAACAGGTTGGTTTCTCCAAATTCAATGCACGCAAGGTTCTCTTGATGTAATAGGGGTTGGGCAAGATGGAGCAACGGACACAGTGCTTGCTATGGGTTCAAAAGCAGTAGAGGATTATGTCGCAATATCTGCTCCTGCCAGCGGAAAGAGATGGTCATATAAATTATGCACGTGTCCTACAGGAGCAGGAAATTCTGTGGTATCGGGGAAGAACAACGGTGGTTCGTATACCGTTCAACTTTTAAATTCTTGTGCGCTAAAGGTTGGAGAAACGTTACTTTTTGAAGACTGTGTTCTTGAAAACCCTGAGACATTAGATTTGAAAGCAGTTGGGTATGGATTTGACTATGTTCTATTTGGTGTGGAAGGAGATATATAATGCTAGTGCCTACGATAGCAAATAGGATAATAACAAAGGATTGCAAGATCTATGGCAGATCTTCTCTGGCATGGTTAGATCTCAGATTTGATGGTTCAAATTTAAGTACAGTAATAGAAAACACAGGAGAAGCCCTAATATCGGCGCAGACAGTTTCTGCCCAGAAAATTATTCAGACTGATTCAAAATATGGCCTTGGCTGCTGGGATTGTGGCAGTAATGCTGAATATTCTACGCTTACAATACCCAATTGTTTCAAGCCTTCATTCGGAAATTTCAAGATTGAGTTTTGGTTCAAGATCCCGACCAGGACGACAGGAGCGGCTAGAAGCCTATTAAGATTTCAGTATAAAAAATCAAACGTGGACAAATTGATTCATATCTATATGGAGTATTTTTCAGGACATAAATTATCAATAAACATTCCTGATACTGCGATTACGTATGGTATTCCAGATTGGGACGTAAATAGGTGGTACAAGTTCACTATGATCTATGCTTCTACGCTAGAGGTTCTAATAGACGATGTCTCTTTGAGAACATCGAACACGATACCAGATGCTACTGAGGTCGCAGAAACAACTACATTTAGATTTGGGCCCGGGGAAGCGGCGGCGGGCAGGCAATTTTATATTGATAATTTCAAGATTATCAAAATATAAGTCTTATGCCTGTTAGATTTGAAGATTTGAAAAAAAAGAGCCTGGCGCGTAATGCTAGGCTCTTTTTTTTCTCCAGAAAAACCAGACTAACCAGACTAATTTTTTAGTAGATAATTTCCTATAACTTCCTATTAAAATTTATGTTTAGCCTGATTATGCCTACCTTTTTATTTATGTTTGAAAATTTTTTGATTCACCTTTAGTCTTATTCCTGGAAGATTTGATATATTCTTCTTTCGGGGTATCAACAGAAGAACGCTCGCACCATCAATGCAGGGCGTTTTTTGCGTTTCCAGGCATAAAGTCCTCAAGTAGGCCACAACGGAATAATCCTCT
>JABWCH010000309.1 GCA_013359215.1 Candidatus Brocadiia bacterium
GAGAGACAACCCGATCTACCATCTTCCTTATCCCGCTTATGGTGGAAACGCAATCTTTCGCAAAAACTTCTCACCCAAGAAAACCACGGTATTCGGTGCGAGCAAGACCAACCAGGAACTTTATAATAAGTCAGCACTCGAACGATTGCTTCAAACCGTACGGTTACGCCGCAGGTTCAACGAAATCAAGCCCAAAGACGTAACTTATGACATCCAGCAGATCACCGTTCCCATGCATGCATCGGAAATCAAGGTTTACGAATATATCTTCGAAGAGTTTGTACGCACTATTCAGAAATTGTATGAGAAAGATCACGATGGCAAAGTTTCCAAGATGCTAGTCATAATGCGCCAAATCGTCGCCCTTTTGCAGGGTTCCAGTCATCCCTGGACTTTTCCGCACTACGATGGGCCGGAAATTACATCCAAAATGAGCAAGGTCATCGAAATCATCCGCCAAAATCCAGGCAAAAAGGTCATGTTCGGCTCACCCTGGAAAGCTACCGCTCAAAAGTACGCACAGGTGCTTGCCAGCGAATTTAAGGTCATCCATCTCGAAAGCGAGCTTTCGATCAGCAACCGTAACAAGCTGATCCAAGAGTTCCGTCAGGGAGACAGCCAGGTACTCGTCTCCACGATTGGCGTTCTCAAGGCGGGTATCAACTTGCCAGAGACACAGTTTGTAATTGCTGACAGCTATCCGTGGAATTATGCTCAGCTTTCCCAGTATTTTTTCCGTGCCATCCGCCTTAATGCTAAAAATCATACTCAGGTTTACTGTCTCTCTTCTGAAGGAAGCTTCGATACCAATGTTTTCAACCTGATGTTGGCTAAGGAAAAAGTCAATACCTTCATCCAGGACGGCCTCGAAGTGGATACCAAGGAAGTCGCTGGAAATTTCGGAGTAAACGAAGATATGTTGCAATGCGCTATAAAAATGACCCAAGAAAAGACCAATGGAAAAGTATGTTCTACCATCACTTGGGGCGATAGCAAGGTATCGGATGAATCTGCACGGGCGGAGGAGTGAAGCCTCCGCAAGAGGATTTATCATAATTTAAAATAGTATTCTGCGAAACGTTTCCATCTTACGAAGACTGTTCATTTTTTCTCATTTATTTACTAACCCATTTTTTATATGTATACTCTGTATTTCGTGATTTTCAATAAAGAAGTTGCAAACACCAGCCATGAAGCTCGATCCCATGCTAAAAAAATATTGCTGAAGGAAAACTTTGTTGACGAGGGTTATTTCGGCTCAGGTAAAGCAGAAGCTTTCATCATCGGCGGTGGCTACTCAGGGATACTGACAAAAACTCTGCATGATCTCGACATCAAAGAAGGCAGGAAGAAAGCTGACCTAAAGTTCCTGGATCCTTACAAAAGAGATAAGTATCCCAAATTAGGCTACGAAGACGATGCAGCGATCATAACCCATAAACTCTTCCATGCCTTGCAGAAAAAATATTCAGAGGTAGAAGCCTTTGACTCCGACAACTGCCTTGAAGCGACTCTCGATGATTTTCGTGGCAAAGAAATGATCGGACGATGGATTGTAGTGATAAATTATTTCTAATGACAGAATCATTCTAAATGCCAAAAGCCGGTACTCTATTCTATTTTTTTACCCATTTTTTTATGAAAGATATCAAACAAATCAACAAGCTACCTCTACACAAACGAAGCATCGCTGAAGAATACCAGCTTGCCCGGCATGAACAACGGCAGCCACTATGTATTTTCTGCGGAAAACCTCTCCGAATAGAGCAACCTTTGGATGTATATGCCACTTGGGATTGGGATGAAGATACCAAAAACTATGTCAAGGATGAAGACGTGGGTAATGCGTACAAACCGTGCTGTAGCGAATGCGAGCATGAAGATTGGGATTTTACCGAAGCCATACCTTTTTCTGCGGGCTAATATTTTATCTTTTTCAATATGACTACCAAAAAACGATTCATCGAAGAAATCGAACAAGATTTGCAAAGAGCCAAAAATCGCCTAAAAGATGTCCAAGACAGGGGCAATGCAGCCATAAGCCAATACGACTTGGATATGGGATACGATGCTGATTTTTACCTCCGCAAATGCCCTATGCTACAGTGTCATGTTTCTCATTACCAGCATGAATTGGAAGAGGCTACCCAATGCGGAGTTCAGCAATCGCTCTTTGCCTGATCCATATTTTATCTTTCTCGGAAAAAATTCTGGCAAAAGCAAGTTTTCCGATATAAAATTTAGTGATCGTTCTGAAGCAATGAAGAACGGTTGATCTGTCATGGTTTATTTTTATTTCCTAACTTTTTTCACATGTACCACACAGCTACGCTTTGTCCCACGTTTCGCTCCGCGAGCGAGAAGCAAGTGAAGATGATCATTGCTTTGTGCTGGCAGCTTCGACCTTACTATGATTATAAAAAGTGGTCGAAATTACGCACGACAATCTGGGAGATTCTGACTCACAACACCATGCAGAAAAGTAATTGTCTGATCCGACAAATGCTTTCTGCGATAGAAAAAAAACAAACACAAAAGGCGAAAATCATCTGGTATCGGATGGATTATAGCCTGGATAGTCCAGCATGGCAAGCAAATCTTAAACGTTTGGCATCCGTTCTTTTCCCTGACGATTTGGAAGAATTGGACGAGGAAAATACATGGAACTGTCTCAAAAACCGTATCGAACAGGCAGAGATGCAACGAGTACGGGAGTTAGTGCCGGATGAGTTCGAAAACGACGATAGGTTTGCTAAAGCCGAGGAAGAACGATGGCGCATCGGGAAGCCTCGGTACGAAGAGCTGATCCAGGGGATCGAGTTCCTGGAACCAGTCGTTGGAATTGATTGTTAGCGAATCGCACAAAACCCTGACAGACAAAGCTTCTTGTCGAAAGAGGCACACTTCTTAGGCTCAGGTTATACCTGGGCCTTTGTCTTTTTTGGGAGGATTTTTGGTGCTGAATGGATTGTGGAATCACAAGAGAGAAGAGGGTGAATTACACCCTCTTGGTGGTGAGCTTTTCATTCTTAGCCATTCCCAGAAGTTTTTTTACTTCTTGGACAGGCATATCGAACTTCAAAGTCCTCCATCGGCCATTCGCATCTTTCCATGACAGACGGGTGCAAGTCTGGCCGTTTCTCTTCCAGGCATGTTTGTTCAACTCACGCTCTTCCCGGTAAGTCCAGAACAAAAGAGCGACAAGGAGAACGGTTACGCAAAAAGCCCAAATCCATATAAACATATAGTATGGGTTAAAAAATAGAAGAGTATTCGGTCTATCATTGCTTCAAGATCGAATACTTGATTGTACGATATTTTTATTGGTTTTTGGATAAAAAATTTGACAAAATTTTTTTTCTTTTCTAATCTAAAAAATATGAATATCGAAGCATTGGTTGATTTACTTCATCATGGGCAAATGCGAAAAACAGGCGAGCCTTATACCTCGCATCTCTACGCAGTCAGAAATATCCTGATCGAAGAGGGAATTAACGATAAAGCCATTCTGGAATCCGCCTTACTTCACGATACCTTGGAAGATAGCGATATTACTCGCGAATATCTGTCTTTGTGGTTCGGTAATCAAGTCGCTGGAATCGTAGAAGCGGTTACTAAATCTCCTTCTTGGAATACTTCTTATTGCAGGATGAAAAGCAACCTCAGCGAGATGCAGTTAGCCTGGATAAAATACCCAGAGGCTATTCTCGTTAAAATGGCGGATAGACTCCATAATCTCCGCACGATCCAAGGACTACCTCCGCATAAATGGCCGCTTTATTTGGAGGAAACTAAGACCCATCTTCTTCCTTTATTTTCTCAAATCATGAATAACAGGCTGGTTCGATGCCTGTCTTTTTTGGCAGTTATGGAAAGCCTTTTATCCAAACTGCAACAAGAGATAAAAAAAATTGAAAAATCTTTTTAATTCCAAATACCATGTCGAAAATAGATCTGCCAAATCTGGCTAAATTGTTGCACCTGAAAATGCTCCCTACTGAGGTCTATATCTCCTTGCTTATTCATGGTGAGTTGACCAGGGATCAACTCAAAACCTTAATGGATAAAAAAGACGACGAAATCCAGGAAAGTCTTGATAGATTGCTGGAAAGAAATATGATTCTCAGGGTAGGAAATTCAGAGGAAGAAATGTACGAGGTGACTTCTTTTGATCTTTTAGAGGAAGAAGTAGAAAAACAAAGAGAGGCACTGTCTGATCTGAAAAAATTTGTGATTTATCAATCGCTCAAGCCTGAAAAATTAGGTGTTTTGGCCTTCGAAGGTTTGGAAGGTATCCGCAATGTTTATCTGGAAGTCTTGGAGGAAGCCCTGAAAACCAAGCAAAACATCTACGCCATAGAGAATAATCAGGCAAATGTCAGAATTGGGAATCAATTTTTCGATGAATATATCCAAAGGCGCACTGAAAAGGGAATCAAGGCGTATATCTTGAGTCCTTATACTACCGAAGATAAGGAGTACCAAAATAGATTTCAGAGTTCCTTCACAAAAATCAAACTGCTGAAAAACTTTCCGATCAATGCCAATATCAACATTGTTGGAAACCTAGTCATGTCTTTTTCTCTCAATCCCCCTCAAGGCACACTCCGTAGAAACAAAGCCGAAGCGCAAACCTGGAAAGAAGTTTTCCAGAAATTATGGCGCAAGAAAAGTTGAGCCTTAAACCATATACGCCTGCCGCCAGAGGATCGTTTTCTTTTGCTGTGCTAACGGTTCTGTCAGATTGGGTGTTGCTAAAAACTCGTATTCTTTCTGTGTCAGGTATCGGAGCAAGTCATCAATCGTATTCCCCTCGAACAAGGTCTTGATTTTATCCGGCAAACCGAATTCTGCCTCGTATTGAGTCGGGTTCTTGACCGCATTGGGAACGGTGGTGATCGTTGTTACCTGTTCTTTGAAGCCAGCCTGCTCCAATTCCTTGCGATGTTTGCCATTGGATGGAACATATCGGATATGATAGGGGAATCCACCTTTCTGGATGTCCGTGAAATCCGTCAAAAGCATATGATCGTTTTCGCCTTCCATGATCCCCATCTCATGTAACACTGCATACGTTTTCAGCCTGGCGAGGTAATAATAGGAGCCTACTCCCTCGCTAAAAGGAATATCTTCGACAAAGATGCCTTGTTTGGTCAGCAATTTTTTGATCTGGGAGAAAAGTAGTTTGCGTTTTTCCTGCAATGCTTCGACCGATTCAAAATCGCAGATTTCCGAAGTTACAAACCACATAGAAAACAGAGCATCGAACCGTTTCCTGATTGTATCGGCAATTTGAAGGAAATCCCCGGACAAATACTCGATTTTCACGCCATCAATTTTTTGGTTTCTCGTTCCATAGCATTTGGCAACTTTTTCACGAGTGGCATCCACATGATCCGCCAGCAAATCATTAAACACGATCTCCCGTACCCCAAGTTTCTTGGAAATTTCGATTTCTGGGATCGCCAGCCTGCCTGGCCCACATCCCATAAAAAACACTTTATTGGAGCGGTTTTTCGTGGTCTGCCTAACCGTATGCATTGCCGACCTGTATGTATTTGTCAGTAACTTCATATCGCCTAAAAGGTTTGGGAATCCATGCCGTTCCAGATCGAATCCGATGTAGTTTCCGGCGACAATCGTATTCTGATAAAAATCCTGCGTAATCTTATCTTGATCGCCGAAAATAATATGAGCCGCTTTTTGGATATTCTCGTAACTCAATCCGTGGTGGACATTCCCTGTATCCAACGCTCTCTGGAGTTCTTCGGGTTCAAAAGGTGGTGTTCTTTCCATATAAATGAGATTAGAAGATGGGTTAAGTTATAGAAGAGGCAACAAAAATACTCCGTATTTGAGAAAAATCAATATATAATAATCATCTATCGTTGCTACTATAACATAATTCAGCGAGTTGCGCAAGTCTAAGAAATCTCAAAAAAGATAATTTTTTTTCTATATTTTGCTTGTCTTTGCATCCTCTTTGCAATAAAATCATAAAATTAAACAAAACCTTAGTTTCTTTCAATTTTTTAAAGCACGCTGATCAGCTAAAATCCTCTTCATTTCAAGCTAAAAAGCAGTTATTATGTTTTCTGCCTTTCCATCATCCAACTTCACAATATTTTTTACCTCCTTTTGCAAATCTTTATTCTATGAGCTTTCCTAAACGTTTCTCTTCTCGCCAAAAGTCACCAAAACTAAGGAAAGGTGCAAAAATCGTCAAAAAATTTTCTCGCTATAGCGTTGATCCTGTGGTTTGTCCGACGCGAGAGGAAGTAAAGCAACTCTTGAAAGCGGCTCATATTCGGAAAGAACAGGGGAAAGCTGGCATCAAAGACTGGATGTTCATAGTTCTGGGCTTGAATACAGGGCTTCGTATTTCCGAGATCGCCCATCTTTCATGCGCCCATGTTGTTTCCAGCGGGGCTTTTTACCCGCATATTTTTGTAGAACATGGTAAAACACCACATAGCAGGCGGATTGTGCCTTTGAACGACCGGGCAGTCAAAGCTGTCGGTGAATATTTAGAATACAAGCGTCTCTGGGATGAACCAACCACAAACAATGCTCCTTTCCTGCGACCGCCTTCTGGACAAG
>JABWCH010000310.1 GCA_013359215.1 Candidatus Brocadiia bacterium
TTTTCTTCTCTGCGTTCTCTGTGTCTCTGCGGTGAAATCTTATGTCTTGAGAAGTTCAAGATTAAAGATTAATACAAAGACTTTTGAGCAGTTACCTATTAACATAGCACTGCTTAGCCTGCACAGGCTGCTGATGCTAAGATCAGATTTTATTATAGACGATATCTATTATAAAATAAGCTTTATAGAGTATAAAATATCATAACTATTTTCTTGATATTCGGTTAAAAATGGGGAAGTTATTTAATTCTCATCGCTTATTGATTTTTTTTAGGCTTTAAGAGAATATACATGGGCAATCCAAAGGTAGGCAAATTTAAAGCCTTTTGGAAATGTTGTATGATGGGTTTTGTTTCGGGTGCTTCGAAATTTTCTGCTCTATATTTGATTTTAGTATAGATTTTCAATCGCGCTAGGATGGGTTTTTCCTGGAAAGTTTTTTTGTCCATAGCCAGGCAATTTTTGCACCAGGATGCCCAAAAATCAATAAGAACAGGCTGTTGGAGCTTTTTGGCTTCTTCAAGACCTTGTTCCAACGAAGTGTGCCAGCCATGCTTTTGCCCTTGCTCTGAAGGGGCAGAGCTGTGGGTAGCACTCCAGATTTCTATTCCTAAATAGCCATAATACAAAGCGATAATCATAATCAAAATTCCAAAAGCATATTTGATTTTTACCATCCATGCACCTGGCTTAGGTAGGAAGGAAAGGCTTGCGCCAGCAAAAGGCCAGGGGATAGACATGCCAATACCCAGGAGGAATGGGAGGAAAAGGCCGATTCTTTGGCCTGAGCTATAGAGCTGGCTGGAATAGATTAGAACGGAAATCACAACAGGGGCAATGCATGCTCCTGCAAGCAAGGCAGAAATAGTACCCATAATAAAAGGCGTAATCCATACTCCATATTTTTTGCTGTTTATGCTTCCACTCTGGAATCGGCTGAAGTCTACTGTTAAGACATCAAACATCGCCAGGGATAAGACAACAAAGAAGATGGCAATCCCCAAATTAAACCAGGGTGAGGAATTGAGAGATCCGAACTGCGATCCTGTAAGAACAACCAGAATACCCAAGATTCCATAGGTAAGGGACATGGCAAGACCATATATCAATCCCAGGAAAAAGCCGCGCTTTCGGCTTCCCCCTTGAGCGGTTGCGCCAATGATAGCAAGGTTGATAGGAATCATGGGCAAAACGCATGGGGTCAGGTTCAGAGCAAGGCCACCAAGCAAAATAATCAAGATAACAAGCCATAAACTTTTGTTTGCAAGATTTTCACTCCAATCGCCTTGTGCTTTTCCTGTTTCCCCTCGGTCAAGGAAGGCCAGAAATTCTTCTGTATTTTTGTATCCTGAATCGCTTCCTGCTATTTCAAAATCTTGTATTAGATTATACCATCCTTTTCCTGCTTGTTCAGGAGTTTCAACAGAGGGCTTTGACTGGGTGGTTTCTTCTGGCTTATCTGGCTCGCTGGGGAGAATTTCTTTTCCTTCAGGAATTTTGCCTTGAAAGGAAAATTCTTTTTTTTCAGGAGCGTAGCAGGTGCTTTTGTCGCAACCCTGGTATTGGAAATGACCAGAGAATTGCCATGCTGTTCCTGGGTTTCCATGATAGGGCTTTTTTAGTATCAGGGTTTGTTTTCCTGAGTAGGTGTCTACAATAGATCCGTCGATGTCTTTGTATTTAATAGGAGGAGGCAATTCTAATTGCATTTTACCCAAGCCTTTGCTTTGGTTTTCATGGATCTCAAAGAAACGGTCTGGGTCTGTATAAATATGAACATCAGGTGCGAGTTCTAAGAGAATTTTTATCTCGATTCCTGGAATTTCGAGATTTTCCTGCATGAGGATTTCTACCTGAACAGGCTCTTGCTTTATAGAACCAAATTGAGCAAAGGCCATGCAACAGAAGAAGCATAGCATGAGCAAAAGGATTTTTTTCATGATTTATCTCCAAATTTTTTCCAAATTTCCTCAGAAATAGCATTTTTTTTGCATATATCAGCATAAATATCGACTGTAGGACGCTTGCGCCTTTCTTGTGTTTGCACATCCAGATCCCAAAGGCCAAAACGCTGAGTCCAGGCTCTTTCCCATTCGAAGTTATCCACAAGCGACCAATGGAAATAGCCTTGGACAGGGCATCCTTCCTGAATCGATTTGCCCATTTCATATATATGCTGTACTGTGTAGAAAGGCCGCAGCGTATCTTGAGAATCCTCGATTCCATTTTCGCTAACCACAAGCGGCACTCCGAATTTTTTTGCCCACAGAAGGGCTTCCTTCATGGAAGAAGGAACACTAGCCAAAAATTTATTTTCGCTTAGAGGCACGCCAGGAGGATAGAAATGGCGGCCAAAAAGAGCCGATGGTTTGAACAAGTCAAACGCAACCAGATCGCAGGTATAGTAGTTGATGCCCAGAAAATCTTGTGTTCCTTTTGCCTGGGGAATCGCGCTTCTTTGGAATAAAAACTTGAGCTTTCCTTTTTGCAAGGCTACAGGAAAAGCATCGTTGTAAGTTTTGGAATGAAAACCTGCTATCAGGGAATCTAGCCAGGAATCGGGTCTTGCTGGCTTCATGTCTCTATAGTTCAAGGCAATCCCCACTTTGGCATTGGGCTGTATTGCATGGATTGCTTTATATGCGGCAGCGTGGGCTTTGACCATATTTTCCATGACTTTGAATGCCAGAAAGGAATTCTTTTTTCCAGGAGGGAATTCGCCTCCAAGGTATCCACAATATACGTAGACATTCGGTTCGTTGATTGTACACCAGAAATTGACAAGAGGCGCAAGAAAGGAGACTGCCTTTTTTACATAGGAAGCAAAGGCATCTATGGCATCAGGCTTTTCCCAACCGCCTCTTTCTATAAACCAGATAGGATCAGTAAAATGGTGCAGTGTGACCAAAGGTTTCATTCCTCTGTCCAGAATCCCCTGGATGATTTCCTGGTAAGTTTGTAGAGCTTTATCGTCCCAGATACCAGGAGAAGGCTGGATTCTGCTCCATTCAAGAGAAAGCCTGTGGGCATTTTGGCCTGCCTGGGCAGCTCGGTCTAAATCTTCCTTCCATCGACCATTCCACCAATCGCAGGCAAGCCCTGATTTCTGTCCATGAAGGATCTTGCCTGGAATTTGTTCCCAAAGATGCCAGTTGTTGTTTTGATTCCCGCCTTCTACCTGGTGGGAAGCCGTTGCTGTTCCCCACAAAAATCCTGGAGGAAATTCTATTTTATTGGTTTGCATAGATGGTTTATCCATAAAATTTATTTTTTTAAGAGGAATTTTTTTAATAATGTAATAGTCAAAATGATCCTGTGCAAAATGAGCAGTGCTATAAAATAGCATCTGCTCCATTGTGCTGTTGTGACATAGTTTTGGAATAAACGCCATGTATAGCATCTCTTGAAATATGTCCAACAGCATTTTAACCAGAACAGAATTTTTCTAATAGTATTTTGGTAGAGGAATTAAGATTATCTAGTGGCACTAAATGAGTTTTTTTGTATTTTTCTATTCTTTCTCTGTGTTCTTTTCCCATGACCTTTCCTAATTCTACTCCAAACTGGTCAAAGCTATTGATGTTCCAGATAAAACCTTTGACAGCGATTCTGTGTTCTGTCCAGGATAAAAGCAATCCAGCAGTAAAAGGTGTTAGTTTATGCAAAAGAGCAGAGCTGGAAGGTCGGTTGCCTGGAAAGTGCTTGTGTCCTGTTTCGCTTTTTTTCCCAAAAGCAAGAGCATCGGGCTGAGCGAAAAAGTTGGTCATAAGCTCTTCATGGTGGCTGATGATGTCTTTGCTGTTGGTAACTTGATATGGAGCTTCCATGAACCCTATAAAGTCACAGGGAACGATCTGTTTTCCTTGGTGCAGAAGCTGATAGAAAGAATGCTGCCCGTTTGTTCCTGGTTCACCAAAGATGACTTCTCCTGTATTGTACTCTATGGGATCGCCTTCCATGTCTACGCGCTTACCATTGCTTTCCATTTCTCCTTGCTGTGTATAGGCTGCAAGCTTGGAAAGCCCTTGGGAATAAGGAAGCAAAGCCCTGGACTGGCAGCCTAGAGCATTGATATTCCATATATCAATTAGCCCGCTTATAACAGGGATGTTTTCTTTCCATTCTGCATGAAGGAAATGCTGATCCATCCAATGAGCACCCTCTAAAATCTGGCAAAAATTTTCAAATCCCAAATACAGAGAAAGAGGCAAAGCACCTACTGCCGATGTGGCACTAAACCTTCCACCAACCCAATCCCACATCGCAAAAATGCGGTCTTCGGCTATGCCAAATTTTTTGCATTTTTCCACATCGCTAGAAATGGCTACAAAGTGTTTTGCCAGGATTTCCTCTTTGGTCTTTTGTGTCTTTTTTTGCATCCATTCCAAAGCAGTGTTGGCATTTTGCATGGTTTCAGCAGTGGTAAAGGTTTTGGAAATTACAATGACAAGGGTTTCTTCTGGATCGAGATTCTGCGTTTTTTCGGCAAAGTCTGTTCCATCAATATTGGCTAAGAAGGCAAGATTCATGCCTGGCAGAGAATAGGGTTTGGAGGCAACAGCGAGAAATTCTGGGCCAAGATAAGATCCTCCAATTCCAATGGAGAGAATGTTTTTTATTTTTTTGGGTGTTGTCTGCCCATGGATTTGTTTACAGAATTTCTGTATTTTTTCTAAAACATCCTGCACAAGAGTCTGGATGCTTTCAGGGTATGTATTTTTTTCTTTGGGATGATGTTTTAAATGGCGTAAAGCTATGTGAAGAACGGCTCGGTCTTCTGTTCGGTTGATTTTTTCTCCCTGGAACATAGCCTGGATTTTTTTCCTCAAACCGCTTTGTTCTGCTATATCGCAAAGCATTTTGATTGTCTTTTCATCTACTCTTTGCCTGGAATAGTCATAATAAACATGCTCTGTACTGATTGCATATTCTTTTCCTCTTTGGTCGTTAGAGTCAAAAAGAGTTTTTAGGTCAGAAACTTCTTGAGCGTGTTCTTGTAAATTTTTGGCAATATTATCAAATGAAAGCATAAATTGTCCTTTTTTGCAAAATTTTGTTAATTCTTGCTGTGCTTTAGAATAGTCTTCTGGTATTCCTATGTCAATAAAATACCCTTCGCAAGCAAAGCCACTTACGATAATCTTGGGCATCTGAACAGGAAGAAAATCCTGTTCAAAAGAAAATTTTTCTTTTTCTCTAAAATCAGAAAATATTTCTTTAGAGAGGATATAGATCCCTGCATTGATAAGTCCTTTGTCCCTCCATTTTTTTTCTTCAAAGCCTTTTACTCGGCAATCTTTTTCTATTGTCACGACTCCATAGCGGTCAAAGGATTTCATTTCTTTGAGCGCAAGGCTAAGCTGGCTATGGGATTCTCTGTGTTTTTTGGCTAAATATTCTAAAGAAATGCCAAAAAAGGTATCCCCATTCATAACAAAGGCTTCCTTCCCTGCAAGGCAAGAAAGTGCCTTTTGGATTGCGCCTCCTGTTCCTAATGGCTTTTCTTCTACAGAGTAAAGGATTTCTAAAGGCATTGGGTTGGCTTGAAAGTAGTTTTGGATCACTTCATGTTTATATCCTACAGAAAGCACAACTCTTTCTATTCCTTGCTGTATAAGATACTGCATTAAGTAAGCGAGGAATGGCTTTCCTTGTATTTCAGCCATAGGCTTTGGTATGTCTGCTATGACAGATTTTAGTCTTGTTCCCATACCACCAGCAAGAACAATTGCTTCTTTTATCATATAGTTTTTCCCTTTAATGCTTATGGATTTAGTTTTCAATCTGGATACACCAGAAAAGTATTTTATCACGAATTTTGCGAATAAACGAATAGCACGAATAGATCATCTTATTCGTGTTATATGTGTTATTTGTATCATTCGTGATTTTAAAATTAGGAGCTAAGTCAATAAGCGTTTTCCCTTTTTATAGAAAGCTTCTAAACTGGCTTTGCTGCTGTGATTTCTTCTACAAGATTTGTCAGCTTTTGGAGCTGAGGTTTCCAATGGTATTTTTCTACGACAGACTTGCGGGCAGATCGGGCAAGCCTGGCGCGTTCTTCTTCGTTGTGCATGAGCCTTTCGATGGCACGGCTCATTTCTAAAGGGTCGTTTACCTTGACAACCCCATCGTTTTCATCTAGCCCTAAAGGCTGTGCTATCTGGGAATATGTTATTACAGGAACGCTCATGGACATGGCTTCCAGGATTTTATTTTGCATTCCTTGGGCCACTTTCATGGGGGCAACAAAGAGCTTTGCTTTACACATATAAGGTCTTACATCGGGGACATATCCTGTAACAATGCAAGAAGGATCTTGCTGTCCAATGGCTACAATTTCAGGGGCAGGACGCGAACCTACAATATAGAATCGGATTTCAGGCATAATATTCTTGATTAGAGGATACACTTCATGATAAAAGCAAAGGATTGTATCTACATTTGGAAAATAGTTCATCACTCCTGTAAAGATAAAGGCATTTTCCATGGGTATGCTTTCGTCCTGGCGTTTAAAATAATCTATATCCACGCCATTGGGAATCGCCACGATCTTTCCCTGTCCGCCGAGGCTTTGGAAAAGCTTTCCTTCCTG
>JABWCH010000020.1 GCA_013359215.1 Candidatus Brocadiia bacterium
AGCTGTCGGTGAATATTTAGAATACAAGCGTCTCTGGGATGAACCAACCACAAACAATGCTCCTTTCCTGCGACCGCCTTCTGGACAAGGGTATTACAGCCGCTCAGGGCTTTATGCCGCTTTTCGTCGAGTGCTTTCGCTGTGTACCGGAATAGAAAAACCAGAGCGGTTTCATCCTCATAGCACAAGGCATGCTTTTAGCAGCCATCTGTATGAAGCTACAAAAGATATCAAGCTCGTTAGTGAGCTTCTCGGGCATAGTAGTGTGGAAGTCACCGCCCAGATGTATATCTCCATCTTCGCCTCCCAAAAAATCGAGGCGGTGCAGAAGTTGTATTTGTGAATATTTTAAAATCTTTAAGGAGAAAGTAATGAATCGTAAATTATTTTGTACTATCGTATTTTTTATTTTTTTCGGAAAAGTGATTTTTATTTATGCTCAAGATAATGTCTATTTGCATGTAAGTACAGGATATGGTGAATATAGTTCAGAGCCAATTGGATGCAAAATTATAAAACTTGGCGGGTATAAATTGGTATTAGACCATAATAAAGTTATCGTCGATTTACTCAATGAACTTGTTAATGATGGTGACGATGAAGGAAAAGAAGCTGGAGATCTAGTCTTTGCCTTATTTTTGGAAGAATATGCAGCTATTGTTTATGATGGTACTACTAAAATATTCAGAGTTTATTCTAAGGGAACTATGCCAGAATTTACCTGGGGATATACAAATAAAAGTGTTCTTATGGCTTTAGCATTGAATATCCGTCAATATAGGACACTGAGGTTCGGGGTGTACAAAGGAGATACCATCCTTTTAACAAAAAATGGATTTATGCATAAATCTCGAACATACGATTATAATGGTTTGATCTCTCTTTACTACGATAGCAACAATTAATCAATATTCCTATATTTTTTATCAGATAACATGATTTATCTATTTGTATATTTTCAAAAAAACTAAAGGAGATTTTATAATGAAAAAAATAATATTTTTTATATTTTTTATACTTTTTTCTATTTACAGCTATAGCCAACAATCGCTAGACAATACGGACAATATAAAGCAAATTACAGCAGAAGCACAGAATTATTATGACGGAACCAAAGAATTCCCAAAAGACTATAAAAAGGCTCTGGATTTATTTAAAAAAGCTGCGGATCAAGGAGATGCTTATTGTATGTATCGCGTCGCTTACCAATATGAATATGGGCAAGGCGTTGCCCAGAATTATCGAGAGGCGTGGGCCTGGTATTTAAAAGCAGCTCAACTTGGCCATGAAGAATCGTTGAATAGGCTGGAAGCACTAAAGAAAAAAGCCGAAGAAATAAAACGAGAGAATGAAAAAATTAGACAAGAAAATGAAAGAATACAGCAAGAAAATGAAAGAATAGCACAAGAGAATAGGAGAAAAAAAGCTGAGATAGAACAAAATATAAACGAATTCAAATACCAATATGGACAAATGAATAACTATTTAAACCAGATGCAAAGAAATACTACTATACGATGGAATGAGCCGCATCAGGCAGCCCAGTGCGCCAAGTATGCGATCAATAATTTACGCAATATTTTTAAAATTCTGGGAAAAAACGAGTATTGCTTGGACCGCGCATATTCTAAATTTATGGCTGTAGAGGCATTCGGAGGCAGTCTATCTCATGATTTATATAAACCATCCAAATATAATGACTACAAGAGAATGTTGGGATGCCTGCAAGAAGCCATAGATCTACTTCAAGAATGTATAAGCGAACTACAAAATTAATTTCAAAATTTTAAAATAAACTATTTTTGTCCAATGGCCTTTAAGTACAAAAAATAGTTTAACTATATATGCTATTGCTATATTTAAAATTAGCATATAATACTTACGACGCAAGGCGTAATTCCCCTATCGCCTTGCAATATTTCGTTGTCGTACTTTTTTCCTTATTTTTTACTGTTTCCATCATGGTAATGCTTTTCGATCAAAAATTCCAATTCCTGCATCAATTTTTTGCATCGGTTTTCCCATAAATGCTCACTATCTCTCTGGAAAAACCAGGCCAAGGGCTTGGCGGTTGCCTGGGAGATTTTGAGTAGATCAGCTAAAAAAAGATCCTTTTCCTCCCGTTCACGAAAAATAATCCAGGTACGGCTGCGTGATAGATATTGCCCCAAATCGGCCTGGTTCATTCCAGTGCTGATTCGGGCTTCTTTGATTTTAAAGCGGGCTTCGTTCACTAAGATATTTTCGTTTGACATACACAAAAAATTAAGTTTATAGAATAATTGATCGCAAGAGCCAAAGTATTATACCCGATATTTTCCAGGTGAAAAGGCCAAATTTCGGACTTAGGCCGATACTTTTCCCAAACATTTTTTAAACAAATCTCTAATCAAATTGCCAACATTATATTTTGGCTTGCAAGAATAGTCAAGTCTCTCTGGTTGCACGATCAAAAAGAGTAGTTTATGATGATTTTTGTGTTCTATTTTGAAACATTTTTGTAACTTTTCCGCTATGCCTATCCTACAAGTTCGCAGTCGTCTTCAGTACTACCGTCTTCGTTTGGGACTATCCCAGGAAGAACTTGCCCAAAAAACACAAAAATATCTTTTTTCCCTTGGTATCGAGTATCGCAAGGAACTATCCCTCTGTAGCATTTCGTCAAGAATGCGCCATGAGTTTCAAAGACGAGGATATAATATTGCACCCAAATCACGACTTGTTTTGAAAGAAACCAAGAAGAAATGGAGCATCCAGAAGACACGATATGTACTTGAATTATTGGAAAACCGGATTGAAGTTTATGATACAGGAATTCATCCGATGACAATATCTCGGAACGAGAGAAATATTATCAAGCGTCCTCACCCTGCTACTATGCAAAAACTAGCTTTATCAGTAGGAGAAACGCCATACAAGGTTTTTCCTCCAGTGAAATTCAGATAAAGCCCCGTTTTTATTTCTTTTTACTGCTCTTATGATCTCGAAATTTGCGAATTGCCTGGAATGCGGGAATACCGGTCTGCTGGACAAAAAAGTTTATTATCCGTTTTGTGGTCTGATCGGGGAAGAATACTGTTTGTGCGCTACAGGTGACAAGGCTTTTCGGAGGTGGTGCGGAAGTGAAGAAGTCCAGAAAGCCATCTGCTTTATTCGGCAAGAAGAAGTAAATAAGGCATTGGCATTTTCAGAGATCCCATCGCACTGGAAAGAAAAGACGCCGGTATCTTTGGAAGGCCAGGAAAACCTTATACTCACTGTCAATCGCTATCTGGACGGTTTTCCTAAATTTCGGGAACAGGGAATAGGCATGTATCTGTGGTCAGAGGGATCAGGGCGGGGTAAGACCCATGTTTTGAGCACGGTTTGCAACGAACTCATCCAAAGGTATCTGGTTCCATGTATTTTTATGACTGAGGAGCAGATGTATTTTCGCATCCGGGAGGCATATCAGAACCCTGCTGTATCAGAAAAGAAACAGTACCGGAAATTTATGGAGGCAAAGTGCCTGTTTTTGGACGATCTGGGAGCGACGAAGATAACGCCTTGGAAAAACGAGGTACTGACCGGGATTCTGGATTATCGCCTCAATCATCGTCTCCCCACTTTTTTCACGTCCAATTTTTCACCAGAGGGGTATGAGCAAAACCTCCAAAGCTCATCTATAGCCAGGCCAGGCAGGATTACGTCTCGGATATACGAGATGTGCCGCGGGTTTATCCTTGAGGTCAAAGGTGAGGACTTCCGCAAAAAGCTTGCTTTCAAGCTCCAAAATCAAATTTGATAACACACCTCATGCGATTTTTCAAAAAAGACAACACAGGTAACGAACTCTGCTTCTTACGAATCGAAGTGCCTCGGAACAACGAGCAAGGGCCGCTCACTATGGAGCAGGTGCTTTTAGTACTGCATGGACGAGGTTGTGCTTTGTCGTTCGAGAATTGGGGAGAAGATGGTACGTTACGACAGGCAATTGTCTTGCAACGTTCTCAGAAAGAATTTGTCATAAATGTGTTGGAAAAACATTATCCAGGTATCTTGGTCATAGAGGATAAAAATCCCCTACCTCAAACAAGAGAACTATCTATGCAGGAATTGACTCTGGCTTCTGTGGCAATTTTTCCGATTCGGCGATATTCTCAAACGGCGGACTGGATACGAAAGGTCTGGACGGATACTTCAATAGGAATATTATCTAGCCTTACTCGTGGTAGCCGTTTTATCCAGATTATTTTCGAGCCGGAAAACCCTTCGTGGCGCAAGAAAGGCAAGCACACCCTATCAATCTATGAAGCTTTCTCTTCGATTTGGATCTTTCGGAGGTTCTGGAAATGGCGGGATGCGTTCTTTAGAGCAGTGTATTGTAATTTTTGGCTCAGAGTCTTTTGTTTGATTTTGATTCGAGGACAAGCCCAGAGAATGCCCGAAAAAATTGACCATCGAGGACACGGCAAGGAATCCGTTGGAGAAGCGATTAGTTCCAAGCTCTCGCAAATCGGGTTTCGGGTGACGATTCGATTGATTTGCTCTGCGCAAGATTCAAAGGAAGCAATTCAGGAGATAGCGAGCGGTTTTGCGCAATTCGGAATTCCAGAACTAAACGAATTTCGGTTGAAAGGAAAACACCCAATATACGGTTCAAAGCTTGCCCAGGCAAGAAAGCAGGGCAAGGGAATGATTCTTTCGCTGGAAGAACTAGCCGGGATTCTGGTGCTTCCCACGAAACAAACCAATATATCAGAGCTTTCCAGAGCATCTTTTCGGGTACTCCCTTATCACGATTGCTATAAGAAGCGAGGCATCACCATCGGCACTTCGATTGGTTCCCAGAAAGAAATAAAAATATCGTATCAGGAACTTTCCCGACATCTGGCTATATTCGGGAAAACAGGGGTAGGGAAATCCACGTTACTGCTCTCGATTCTCCATGGTCTTATGGAAAAGGGACAGGGGGTGGGACTACTAGATCCGCATGGGGATTTGCTCCAGAATATTTTGGAAATTATCCCTCAGCATCGCCAAAACGATGTAGTTTTGATGGATTTAGCGGACGCTGAATATCCGATTTCCATCAATCTCCTTTCCCAAGAAGCCGGGAGAAAAGACCGCATCACGGCATCTATCGTGGATTCTTTCCGAACGATTTTTACCGACAGTTGGGGGCCGAGAACAGACTATATTTTGAACCAGGCGGTATATACTCTTTTGGAACAGCCGAAAGCCAGTCTGCTGGGAGTACCAAGGCTATTGATAGATGCCAAATATCGCAAAGAATGCGTCCAGTATATTCATGACCCGGTAATCCGATCTTTCTGGGCAATGGAATATTCCTCTATGCCGGCCCGATTGAGGGTGGAAGCGATCACGCCCATTCTCAACAAAGTGAATCGCTTCCTGATGGTTCCTATGATCCGCAATATGCTGGGGCAAAAGGAAAACAAGGTTCACTTTCGGCAAATCATGGACGAGAGGAAAATCTTGCTGATCCACCTGCCCAAAGGGATTCTGGGAGAAGAAAATTCGATTCTGTTAGGCAATCTTCTACTTGCTCATCTGCAATTGGCGGCCTTGAGCCGAGCTGAGGAAAAAACTTCAAACAGGGTACCGTTCTATATGGTAGTAGATGAATTACAGCATTTTTTATCCCGAAGCATAGGGTCCATCGAAACCATTTTAGCGGAAGGACGAAAATACAGGATGCACCTGATCCTGGCCTGCCAGCATGTTTCTCAGCTTGGCGGATTGACCGAAACCATCTTCGGCAATGTCAACACAATGGCAAGCTTTGCCTTGGGATACCAGGATGCTCAAAAACTCGCCGGGTATTTTCGGGATGTGGAAAGCGACGATCTTCTAAATTTGCCTGCTTATCATGCCTATCTGAAAACAGAACGCGACGGCAGGCATAGCGTATTCTCTTTTCGCACTGCCAAACCTGGGATCAATCATGATATTTCCTCTCAAATACAGGAAAATTCCCGTGCCAAATATGCCCGCCCAAGAAGAGAAGTTGAGGAGGAAATTGAAAAATTTTTCCGATCTGAACTCGCTTTACCATAAACCATATATTCTTTAATCCACCTTCCCATGTTTCACACTGCTGTCATTCATACGCCTAAACGCCTGGATATTATGGAATTGTTAAATTTAACGATGGTCACAGCCCATATTCTCGTAGCGGGCGGAATTGTACAGGGCAAAAGGAAATCTTTTATTCACGATCTCTGCTCTGCTCAAAAGTATCTGAGAAGCCTACGTAAAGCCGGGTATGTGGGCTTTTTTTCCTATCCTACGAAAATAGGACGACAGAAATACTACCACAAACTCTCAGAAACCCCGGAACTACCCTATCACGAAATCCAGCAGAGTTTGATCACCCACGATTCCATTACCGCACTATTTTTGACGCACCTCTTTCGGGTCAGCCGAAAATATGGAATCTCCCTGCGCTGGTACCCTCCTTTTCCAATCGGAGATAAGCAATCTGATGGAGGTATCGCTCTGTTCAACCGTAAAAAGCTTCTTTGCTCCTTGCTACTGGAAACCGACACTGGCTCTCACGATCATCGTGAAATCCGAGAAAAACTCGAAGCCTACGTACCATGTCTTAAGGAACAACCTCACCGTCGGATTGTGTTCCTGACAGTCGGAGAACAACGAAAAGAGAATATATACCAGACAATCCATGATTATCTGCAATCTAAGAGAATCCAAGAAGAAAGGATACTTTGCCTAACACCTGCCAATTTTCCGAAAGATATGGATCTTTTTACTGCCTATCCTTTGTTTTTTCCCCACATTTCCCGTGACCTTCCCTGTGATGGGCAGGTCACTTCTGAGGGCACGCATCAACACGCAAATAGCTTGGCAGGTACATCAATACGATTGACTGGAATAAGCGAAAAAAAGAAAGCAGTCACCTCTCCATTCTAGCCCCGACAATATATCTTTTTTTACTCTCTTACAAGGAACGTTTCTATCTTCTAATTTTATCACTATGCGCAAACTCAATGAACCTTACGATGATACCATCTGCCGTATCCCCGAAATCCTTGATTTACCAATCTCTATTTTTCCAGAATCCTCGGAATCCGAAAAACCAATCCCCGATATGGATTTGCTCTCCGAGCAAGGTTCCCTCTATCTTATCCGCCAGCGAGTGGAAAATTTAAGAGAAAAGATTGGGCTTACCTTTGATGAAATCTTGGAACTAGAAAATTTAGAAGGGCTTTTTGTCGGAGAAGAAAGAGCTG
Organism: Candidatus Brocadiia bacterium; assembly: GCA_013359215.1. Classification (GTDB taxonomy): domain Bacteria; phylum Planctomycetota; class Uabimicrobiia; order Uabimicrobiales; family JABWCH01; genus JABWCH01. The sequence goes on from JABWCH010000020.1 coordinate 7,254, forward strand.
CACCTTACAATCTGGGAGTGGCAGATAAAAAAGACCAGCTTGTCTCTGCTTTAGAAACAAAGCGAGATGATCGCTATCATGAAGAAGAGTATAGTGGCGGAGAGGTCGAAGATGAAGAAGAATCGGTATCCAGCGTCAACCACTATTACCAAAGCCTCCTTAAAGAGGGCAGATTGAACCTCAAGTCCATCAAAATTCTTACTTCTGACCGAAGGCCAGTACCTTACAGCTCAAAAGGAAAAATCAGACATATAACGATTTTTGATCTTTTTCAGACCGCACCACGGAAATACACGTTTAATCAGTATCTTGCCTCAATCTGGCAGGTTTCTGAAGAAGAAGCGAAGAAACAGTTCGAGGCCCTTTCCTCATCAAAGCAGTGGAGCCTCAAAGAGCAATGGGAACAGTATCTCGAAGAGCGCAAAGATAAGACCCCATCGCCGTACCAGCAGGTACTCATGTACTGCCATGACCTGGTAACGTCGCCAATTTATGATGAGATGGAGACTCTGGGAGAAGAACGATACCGAATGAAAAGTGGGTATGAGATGAAATTCACAGATAAGACCGCTATTTTCCTGATTCCACTTTCTGAATTTCAAATCATTCCGCTCAAGCAATCACCAGGCGCAGCCAGATACCTGCAAGTCGCCTTCACGCTTCCAGAATACGCCCATGAAAAGAAACGATTCTTCCGTAAAGGCGGAAGTATCAAAGAGCTTGCCACCTTTCTCGACCGTCTGGGAGTGACGCTTTCGGAGAAACAGACTGGGTTTCTGAATGACCTTAGTGAAAATAATGCTCTGCGTTTGTATCGGGAAGTGCTGGAACTTCCCGATAGGGATGAAATCCGTGCCTATTTCCTCTCGCTCCGATCTGGGTATGGAAATTACGCCAAAGGTTCTATCGTCAATTTGATCCGGGACCGTTTGAACAACAACGAAAATGCTATTGTTCGCTTCGTAAGTCAGTTTACCCACTGGTTTCCGGAATGGATGCGTAAGATTGGCGGGATCGTGATTGAGGAGAGGGAAGGCAAATCTGTCAGCATACCCAAAAAATTCCGAGTATCGGTAGATCCCAAGTTGCCTGCTATCTTTCAGCAAGAGCGGATGTTCATGCCGTCAGAAGGCTTGAGTACGCAATTCTCTGATGTTGCCTCTTGGGAGAAAGCCTTCACCGATGAACTGCGGGCTAGATGGCGACACAATCCCGCCTTATTCCAGAAATACAGGGAAGCGATCCAGGCAGGGAAACTCCAGTTTTTCTGCTCCTGTAGCGGGAATGGTGTAAAACTGCATGGGAAACAGTGCCCCGTGCCTGTATTGGAAAGGGTGTTTGAAAGGATCAATGCCAATAAAGAAATAGGTTCTGCCCAATAACCAAATAATCTATGAATCCTTTTCGGCATGAACGTGTGAAATACGATAGATATTCTCTCAAAGAGTTTGTTGAATACATCCTGGAAGCGGGAAGCCAATCGACAATCTCACGATTGGAACACGGCAAATACCCCAAATATTTTTATATTCTCAAAAGATACAGGCAAAATGGAGCTTCGTTGGATAAAATTTTCGATTCCATCAGCGTAAAAAAACTGTAACACCTTAGTACTTTTTAAGTTCAAAGAAGAGAAGAAAATCGGACATACCCCTAAAAAACCTTTTTTCTTCTCTTCTTTTAGCGTAAACAAGAAATTTTTTTTTAATATACTTTCTACTCTGTTGGTATAATTAACCCTTTATATTATAGAGAAATACAAAAGTACACAAAGTGCGGCTCAACCGTTCTATAGTTGTCATAAAATGTTGGATAGAGAAAGGAAATTTATGCGTAACTTTAGCTATCGTCTATCGCTTTACTTTAGCTATAATCTTGCAAAAAGATGTGGAATCAATATATTTTTTACTTTTTGTACGTTGTCTTTAGGGTGGGCGAATTCCGGCATTGAAAAATATGGAGAGCATATCGGAACGCCTTTTTTAACTCCTCCTACTTTAAAGATCCTTGATGAAACTTTGACTTTAGATCTTCGTTCGCTTGAGAAAAGCGAAAAAGTTTCTATTCAAGCTAGTTATATCATAGAGCATGAAGGAAAGTCAGAAAATGTCTCTTTTGTTTTTTTAACTCCGGGCATCTCTGAAGAAAATGTGTTATTTGACGGGGAACCCGTAAAAAGTTATAGCATGTCCCATGAAGAATTAATCAAACTCACAGAGAAATATTTGACCAGTAACCACTTGAGCTTTAGTATACATAGGTCTATATCTAACCCGAAGGGACTGGATGGTGCAAGGTTTCAAATTTTCGTTCCTACTGGAAAACATAAATTGAATGTGAGCTACAAAGCAACTCTATGGCATTATTGGACACCAGAGCTTTATCAATCTCTTTCTATTCATTATTTCCTTCAGCCCGCAAAAGAGTGGTCTTCTTTTGGTAAACTATGCATTAGAGTTCATACTCTTCCTCAATGGAAAGCTGTGATTATGCCTTTTTCTTATGACGAAGGAGAGCCAGTTCGTTATCAATTAACGGAAGGGTATTGGGAAAAACAATTTGAAAGGCTTCCCGGCGATTGGTTAATAGTTTCGCTCAAACCAGCCGAAGGTATCTTGGTATCTTTACTGTATTGGGGTACGCCCTGGTTAGTAACCGTAATTGCCTTGATGCTGAGTTGGAGACTGCGTAATAAAATCTTGGGCTTTTGGCTGGTTTGTATAATTTTTATTCTGGGACTATGGATCAGAGGGGAAATAATGCCATATTCCCATTTACTCAATTTTCTCACCACCTATGATGTTTTTCCTAACTTTAAAATATGTAATGTATTTTTATCTTTTTTTTTAGGAATAGTTGCTTATTTTGTTGGTTTGAGCAGGATAAGATCATATAGTTATAGAAGTTCAATCAAATCGGCATAAAATTCTTGAATACCGAATATTCTATAGAAAGGTAATAATCTTGATGCGCAGTGTATCTGGATAAACTCTGCAATTGTTTGCATAGCTCGGTTTTCAGAAAACGGTATTCCAGAAGTGTATATTACTGAAATTTAATTTATTGATAAATTTTATGATAAATAAAGTCTTGCATATAATTGTTTTTTTTGATATTAAAAAAATAACGTAAGTTCCCTTGTATTTTGAGCTATGGTGTTTTATAAAAAAACACTATTCTTGAAATGGCTCTGGGACATACCCTATCTTTCAAATTTGAAAGAAAAATTCATTTTTTTTGATCAATAAGCGAAATAATCCGCTCTGATATTGTGAAAATAGCCTTTTAAGCTATTGGCCCTGGGTTCGAATCCCAGCGCGCCCACCAGTAAGCCAAAAAATCATGAATTTTATAGGGGTATGTCCGTAAGCCGAACTTTCGGTCATCCAATATATCCTTACCCCTATACATTATGATTGATCTTAAAACCGCCTTCCAACATTTCTATCGCTACCACGAAAGAAAAAACTTCGGGCTTTCCAGCAGAGAATGGCATCGTAAAACGCTTCTTTATTTTCGGAAAGTAGCAAGCGGTATTCCTTTCGAGGAGTTCGCTACTTGTAATGAAACTCAGCTCATAAACTCATTATCGGATTTCAATCATAAAAACATTGAAAAATTGGTTGATTTTCAAAACGATAGGCAACTTGAACCGGAAACAATAAGAACCACTATACGTTCTTTACGCGCGTTCTATAAGTGGATGGTACGTCAGCAAAACATCGAAGTTTACGGGGAAAAAAATGAACCAAACGAATATATAAAATCAGGTCTTCCTTTGAATACCTTTACGAATTTAAGGGACTTACTCCCTGCACTTGGCCCCAAAAAAAAGAAATCTCTACCTTCGGAAGAAATTGCCAAGTTGAAAAAGCTCGTCATGAGTTATCGGAAAAGTGAAGACGAATTTATTGTCCTGAGAAATCGTGCCATTATTTTAAGCTATATCTATACGGGAATGCGGTTTAACGAGTTACGGGGAATAAAACGAGAGGATTTGAAATTAGAGGAAGGAAAAATATTGCTCTTTAGACACAAAACAAAGTCTTACACAGACATGGATCTTAACGATCAATTCTATTATCCTCTCAGCAGATATTTGAGACATCTCGAAGAAAAAGGTATCTTTACGGGATATTTATTCTGGGCGAAAACCCCCTCTAAGCCCATTTCAGAAAAACAGATAAGACGAATCAAAGCACAATTCGATAAGTCTATTGAAGGCAAACTTAATGTAGAGAAATGGAGTTTTAATAATTTAAGGCATAGCTTCGCCACTCATCTGCTTGATGCCAAAGTGAATTTAACGGTAGTGAGCAATTATATGGGGCATAGTAGCTATAAAACCACTCTCAACTATCTCCATAGAGAGCCGGGAATGGGGAAAGATACTATCAATAGACTTCCTTATTGATGAATTGAAAGATGCTAACGTGTTATTCCCAATTTTATTGCTTGTATCTATGACGCAATGCTTTATAAGGAATTCCCCAACATTATGCCATTTTTAAAATTTTTATTTTCTCAAGGCGAAAGTGAGGAGCTGAGAGCTAGAGTAAAAGCCATAGGAAAAAGCCTGTCATAAATTTATACCTCATCTAAATCTTCTTTACACGTTTTTCCCTCGCTTTCCTCGCTTTGATTCTTGCTAAAACTTTCTCTCTATTCCTATCATAATACTCCCTCTGCCTGTCCAATTCATCAGCCTGAAATTTTAAATCTGTGTGGTATCGCTCTAAATATCTTCTTGCTACTTGAGGATTATATTTTTTTTCCGCATCTGGATTTCTGGCACGCCATTTTCTTTGAGATTCGGTTTTTTTACTCGCTTGCGATTTTAACATTTTTATAGAAAAAACTGTACATCTATAACTTAAAACATTGTTTCCCATAAAGCAATGCCAACTTATTTGATAGGTATTCCTTTCAGAAGCCTTTCCTTAAATTTTTTTTAGCCTCTTAATTTGACTTTTATTTGTTTTTAATCGCATTTTTTGTCATCAAAAGGAGGCTAAAGTATGCAAGAACCAGAAGAAAAACTCAGTCGGCTACTCGGTATTTTAGGAACTCTTTCACCTCATTCACAAGTCACGGTGCAAGAGCTATCTGCAGAATATAATGTCAGCAATCGGACGATTCAGAGAGACATCGCAACCTTGCAAAATGCGAAATTGGGCGTGTTCTACGACGATGGTGGAAAACTGAAAATCTCTCGTGTCGGGTATCGTAAAATCAGAAGCTGGATGATCGGCTGATTCAGGGAAGGAAGGCTTTTATGCAAATTTCCATAAACGAAATTGAACTGTATATGAACTGTCCAAGAGCATATAAGCTTCGGTATCATGATTGTATCGAAGCGAAAAAGAAAAATTTGTCTTTATGTAAATCCAATGCAATACAAAGAGTGGTTCAGCAAATTCATGGAGGGATTTTGGAAAATGTAAAGGCAGAAGACATAGAGCTGTTTTGTGAAAATATCTGGCAAGAAGAGATCACCAATACAGATCAGGAAGAACTCGATACCATCGTCATTCAGGAAAAACCAGCTACATCCAAAAAAGAGGCCACTCCTGCGATTACCAAAGGCCAGCGAGCTTTGGAAAATCTGAAAACCTGGGCAGTTCACTACGCCGAACTAGAGAAAGAAGCCCAGGTCATTTATAGTGACGTTCCCTTTGAGGACACCATTGGGGATACGACTTTTACGGGAACCATCTCACAAATCAGAAAGCATCCCCAGGAAGGCTGGCAGGTCATTGTTTTTAATAGTTGCAGCCAGCTTCCTGGCTTTGCATATCTGAAACGAAATTTTTCCATATCTCTTTATGCCCATGCGTTGTGGCAGGGCTTGCTGGAAGTGAATGGCGAAAAAATCTCTATCGGCGAAATCCCTGCGGTTTATCTTTACTATTTTCCCAACCTGGAGTTGTACAAAAAAAGCAATGGGAAATCCCAAAAAGGCGATCTGAAAGGCGATCCCTGTATTCCAGTCCATCGAAGCAAGGCGGATTTGTTGCAATTCGAATACGAAATTCTCTATGTAGCATCTGGCATCCAGCTTGGATTTTACCCGATGAATGTTAGCAGACCGGGTGGCTGTGAATTGTGCCATTTTTCCCACGGATGCCATGAAGTAACGATAGATAATGCGGTAAAAAATAGTTTAGAACTGGTCGAATCGAAATAAAGGAGAAACGCTATGACATTGAACGAACTACAACTTTTACAGGCCAATAGAAAAGAAGGCGAAAGTGTGAACGAAACAAAAGAAAGGTTACTTCAGGAACGCAGGCCAGTAGCTTTGCTTCCACCTCCAGCTCCAGAACCTATTCAGGAAGAATGCGCAGAACTCGATACGGATTTCGAAGATACGAACATCGTCATTCCGAGATTTAAAATAATTCAGCCAAGTACACGCCTTGAGGGAGCGACCACTGGTAGGTTTCTCAACACTATTACCGGAGAAGAGCGAGAGAAGTTGGAAAACATTGTCCTGCTTAAACGAACCACGGGAAGGGTTTTATTTCCCAAAGACGATTATTCAGGGGAAAGAACCTGTTGGTCTTACGATGGGCTGTTCCCAGCTGCTCAAGAAATTCTCTTCAAGACAGGGCAACCACCGCAACACGATCGATGCGTAAGCAAATCAGGCAGTGTCAAAACTGTCCATTGCCCTCTGGCTGAATGGCTCAAAGACGAGAAAAACAACAACATCGCGCCTAAATGCAAAGATACCATAGCTTTTTTAGCGATAGACCAAGGAGCCTTCCCCTTTATCATCATCTTTCACGGAAAGGCAATTCCCCCTATCAAGACCCTTTTGGCTTCAATCTACCTCAAGAAAAAACAAGCTCTACTTCAAGGAAGAACCTTGTATTTACGGGATTTTTTCGTGACATTGAGCTTGAAACTCCAAATCAACGAGAAGGGCAAATTTTTCGTCCCGGTGGTCGAAAAAATCGAAGAAATCAGCAAGCCGGAGGATCGGGAACTCTTTACCTCATGTTTCCAGACCTTCGAAAGAAAGAATATGGCAGAGCCTCAAGAAGCTCAAATGACGACAGTGTAATGCGTTTGAAAAAAATCCTAGTTTTGACCAGGCATCTGAAAACCATTTCGGATGCCTTTTTTGTTTCCAGAGAGCATGGAGCAAAGATTCTGACTATTGTCATCTTATGACGCTATTGCTTTTATAATTTGGGTAAGTCCGAATTTTTGCTACCTGAGCGAAAGAATAGGAAGCCTCTTTTGGGTGATTTTATTTTTTAAGGAAATGCGTGGCACAAAATACTCTTTTAAAAAATGGGGCATTGTTATAAAAAGACTTATGAATAATTGCGCCGGCGCAATTAGGAAAAAAAGCATAATCTCTTTTGCGATATATCCTAAAAAAATATTTTTTTTGAAGAAAAAATAAAAACAGGAAGCCTCTTTTTTATGATTTTATTTTTTAAGGAAATTTCAACATGAAAACCAATACATCAGAGTCTAAATTAGAGAAAGTCGCATCCACTATCAAAAAGATTATTCAACTTTTTGAAGAAGGAAATGTTCCAAAAGCTATTGCCATTGCAACGTTTCCTCCCTTCGATGTGCCTTCTGCAAAATGGTCTTTGCTCAACCGCTTGATTATGATGGCCTTTGGCACATCCGACGGGCGGGGCTGGCATCAATGGAAAGAAGTTGGAAGAAATATAAAGAAAGGCTCAAAAGCTTTTTATATTCTTGCTCCGCGGCTTTGCAAGAAAGAAGCACAGGAAGAAAACAAGGAAGAAGAAAATCCACAGTATATATGTACAGGATTCCTTTCTATTCCCATTTTTGCAGTAGAAGATACCCAAGGTGAGCCTCTACAATATGAAAAGCTAGAGCTACCCAATCTACCCTTGTTGGAAAAAGCAAGGGAGTGGAATATTGATGTAAAAAGTATCTCTTTTCAAGGCAGAGCATATGGTTCTTATCGATCCTCTGCTAAAGAAGAAATTCGCCTGGCATCACCTCATGAAAATATTTTTTTTCATGAACTCGCTCACGCTGCTCATGCACGAGTCTTAGGCAGTTTAAAAACAGGCCAACAGCCCTTGCAGGAAATCGTTGCAGAGCTTTCCGCACAGGTTCTTTCAGAGCTTGTAGGTACTCAAACTCAAAGCACGTTAGGAAATACTTATGAATATATCCAGCACTACGCTTCCAAAATGAAAAAGGATGTCGGTAAAGCCTGCCTTTCTGTAGTTTCCGATGTTGAAAAAGTGCTTGAAAAAATTTTAGAATAAGAAGCAGGGAGACTCAAAAATGAAAATTCCCTCCCTGGTATATTTGACATTTTTTTTTAAAGTAATACAATGAGAATAGAAGCTATCAGAAGCTTTTTTAAAGAAAAAAGCAGGAAAAAACCTTTTCAGGTTTTTTCCTGTATCAAATTTCGATTAAGAAATCAATAGATACAGGATATGTGCATTCCAGTATTGATTCTGATACTAATATTCCTTATCTCTACAGTGAAAATATAGATTACGAGTCTCCATTTTATGATAAAATCAACAGGAATGCGATTAATGAGGCAAATGAACGCCTCTCTAAAAAATTTAGCAAATAATATTTAATATTTTTATATGGATCAACCACTTATCATTAAAGTAAATATTGATACAAAAGTTGAAGAAAACGCTCCTAAAATTATTATGGGACTGAGTAGAGGGAAAAATAGTTTCTTGAATTATTGTATAATAGATAAATATGAGAATATCCTTGAACAAGGAACATTTGATGAAGAACCATCCGACTTCAATTATTCAAAAGAATTTAAAAAATTCATTTCTAAAAAAACTTGGGATATAAAAGAAAAAACTAGAGAAGATATTATAAATGGCTATATATCCAAGTCAGTTGGTGCTATTGGCAATATATGGCTTGATTATGCAGAGATGAATATAGTTATGCTTATTGTTGCAGAAGAAGTCGTATCAAAGACTGGATCACTTATGCCATTATGGGCATATAAACTTTAATGCTTACCCAGTTAGCGCACATTAAACTTTATAAGAGCTTTCCTATCAGCATGTTGTGTTTCGTTTAAATAATTAAAGATAAATTTCGCATTATCTTATGAAGCAACATGTTACAGAAATTTTATGTGCTTTAACTGGATAAGCATATAAACTTTTTATAAAAAAACTAATAACCAAATTCAATTATCTTCATCGTAAATAACATCTACCAACCTGCATAAATCGCAAAACTCATCTCTCGAATCCCATCATGGGATTTTGCTATTGGAATGAGTTTTGCGATTATGGATGGCAAAAAGTAAAAAAAATTTTCGAGACTGTTTGCTTATCCTAAAAACGTTCCTCACTGATGCTCGAAAAATTCAATAAGAATTCTTCTTGTACTGCGCACGGAGAAAATAAATGCTCAAGCAATGGACTCAACTCACCCGACTAAAGCCGGGGTCTTTACATCCAGGAACTTGAGAAATAAAAAAATTTTAAAAATTTTAAAGAGGGAGGATTATCCTATGATAACAAATATAGCGGTCAAAAATACAGAAAATATAGTAGAAAAATCGCAAAATATAAATAAAGAATTCGAAGGATTGGTTCCAGGTAGTAAGGAATATTGGCATAAGATCGCATCTCATTTACGCGAAATAGAAATCGAAAATTGATTGAAGCCCTTTCGGTCGAAGAGCAAAAAGGCACAAAGATTGAAGTAGTAAATCCCAAATGTGCAGGTATTGATCTAGCTTCAAAAGAGCATTGGGTCTGTATTCCTCGATAAATGAAAAAAAAGAACATTCGAAGGTTTGGAACTTTTACCCGTGATTTGAATGAAATCAAAGAATGGTTGCTTCAACACGGGATTATCTCCGTCGCTATGGAATCAACCAGCGTCTACTGGATTCCCTTGTTCCAAATTCTCGAATCTGCTGGTATCAAAGTCTGTCTTGTCAATGCCAAATATTTTAAAAACGTCCCAGGCCGAGGGAAGACAGACCGCATAAATGCCAATGGTTGCAAAAACTGCATTCTTTTGGCCTTTTACGTCCTTCTTTTCGACCTGAGGACCAGATATGCCAGATACGCTCTCTTGTTCGGCACAGAGAAAACCTCATTCAAATGGGGGCTACTCATATCTGTCACATACAAAAGGCACTGGAACAGATGAACATTAAATTGTGCAATGTCATTACCAACATCTTTGGTACCAGTGGTTTGAATAGCATTCAGGCCATTTTAAAAGGCGAACGTAATCTCGCTAAACTCGCTGATCTTAAAGACTGTCGGGCTAAGGCCAGTAAGCAAGAAATAATCAAGTCTTTAGAGGGTGATTATCGAGAAGAACACTTGTTTTCTCTTAAGCAGGCTCTCGATGCTTACAAGTTTGGACAAGAGCAGCTCACAGAATGCGACCTCGAAATCGAAAAATATCTACAAAAAATGGATAAGCAAGACATAGAACGTCAAGTAACCTTTGAGTTCATCCCAATCGACAACATTGTCAAATTAAAATATAATCAATAAAAATGCAAGAAGAATTTTTAAAAATTTTATTTGTATTCTATCAATTTTATATTATAATTAGTGGCCGAACGAAAACCCATCTAAAGCTTATAGCTATTGAGTTAGAATGCGAATTTAAAGAACGAAGATTTTTGTTCTCCCGGCCCTTTCAACCATCTTGGCATCAAAAAGGGAGCAATCGTCATCATTTCCTAGAATCTTCGTTGTGCTAAAATCAGTTCTAATCTTTAGAAGAACAAATGTTGGATATTGTATAAAATTACTTTATAAAGTTATCTCCTTCGCCCAGAATCTGCGAAAGTATAGTAAGGAACAATTTAATGAATAAACTTATTTTGCCCATCTTAATGCTCATTCCTTTTCTTTATGCTGATCCATGGTATACAAAAATTCCCATTAAAACGGCGGATTATTTCAATATAGGCCCTTTCCATAGCGTTGCTTCGGGAAACGAAAGAATCATGGGAAGCTTTTATCTAAAAGGCGATCCTTCTTCTCTCAGAATGTATGTCATCATGGGTTCGCGGGAAGCGAAGAAAATTCAAACTTCCAAGATGTATCTTTATCACGAAGTAGTTTTGGATATGAAATCTGCAGATTTTTGGAAAGGTTTTTTTTATAGACATTCTGAGTCTCACAATGTTCCGTTTGTATATTCTATTATTGGTCTTGTTTTCAGTGAATTTAGTTATGCTATGCTCCTAATGGATGCTATAAGTGCTTTAGAACACAAAAATGCGATTACCCATTCTGCTCTTGCTGAATTAATGGCACCTGGGGGCGTCTTTGCTCAATATTTAACAATTCTTTATGATCAAGAACAGCATCCTTATTTACACAGTAATCTTTTTTATCAAGTTAAGGTGCAAAATAAGCTGCGATACTATCTGATTTATTCATCAATTTTTGCACTAAAAATATCAGATTAACATTGATTACGATATTACTTAGACGGCAGTATAGTATTAAAGTTTCTTGGTAGATTGGTACCTGCCGTTCTTACATATCCCAATCTCTTAAAGATATCATCTCAGACTTTCGCCATAGCTTTTTGCAACTTGGCTGTAGTTGCCTTTCGGAAACAAATAGATTTTAGAATACAAATATATGAATCCCCAATTCCTTGAAAAATTTGTTATTTGTAGTAACTCATCCCTTATAAGTAAAGCATTTGGCAAAAAAAAGTATGCTATAGGTGTTTATGTTCCGAAATTCATATCCCAAATCAAAAAAAGATATCACATCTCCAAAATGTCAGATCCCTTACAGATTTGGAAAAACTACACATTTCTCTAACGCTTTTCTATGTTATTAATAAATAATAAGGATGCTATGTAAGGGATGCTTTTTGTGATGCTTGATTAGAAGAAACAGAATCCTACAAAGAAAGCTTTACGAATTTCCAATCAGCAGTGACAATATTTGTTTCTATCTTGCCATGACGGAAGTTATCTGCTTGAGTCTTATAATTATTCCTCGTCTCTCTACATTTTTCTTTTTTCTATGAAACAGGAAAGTTGTAATGGAAAAGTATATATATATATTCTGCTTTATTTTAGTGGTATTTGTGAATTCCATTGTTTTAGGAGATCCCAACTTTCAGAGACCTATAGAATTGGTTACCGAAGAATTGGGTAAAGTTTTGTTATTTGAAGATACCAGAGATATCGACAAGATAGAAAAATATAAAAAAGAACGTTTTTGGTACTTGCCCAGCGAATTATATGTTCAACGCCGCAGGTTTGGTAGCCTTTCAAGGCTATCCATTTCGTTAGAAGATTATTTACTCCACGATACGGAACAGCCTGAATCCGCCTTATTGCGTCTACAGTTGGATCCAGCTCTACCGGAAGCAAAATCTATACTAATTCGTCAAGCGTTAGCACAACGAGGCTATGGTAAATTCAATCCATTTGAACCCGATGGACAGTGGAAAATGTTACAATTATCTACTATAACGTCTCTCAAAGTGCTTGCATTTGAACTTCAACTTGATTTTCTTGGTTCTCTTCAACAAGATAGAGTCAAAATCCCTTCTTTTATTGATATGACGCATCCTATCCCGTTAAGCATTGTTATCCCAAACCAAAATGCTGGTGTACTAGCTCGTATATTACAAGAGAGAAAAACTCTTACTATAGGCACTCTCAAAGTGCAATGTCATGATAGACAGATAAGCGTGCCGGTGATTATTAATTTGGATTTGCCCAAAATTCCCACCCCATTCGAATTTCTCTGTAAGTATTATCAATCGGGAGTTGCATTAGAAATCAAAAATCGTACAGAACATAATATAAATTTAAAAGCTTTATTTTTTACTTCAGGCCGGTATAAGGGAAAAAAACAGCGTTATTTCGATATTCATCTTTCTGGTCATGCTGAAGATAACAAAGAGCCTGAGTCTTATTTTATTCCATTAAGTGATCTAGATACACCCGAACAATTCCAGTTGATAAAATTCGATTATAGTATTTCTCCAAACTGGCCCCTATCTATTAATTGGGTTTTAAGGCATCATTATATACCACTAGAGTATGAAGTGGTGGCTAGCATTGATAGAGTTGGTGTATCTACCCAAAAAATCCAAAATGTAAATGTAGATATCCGGATTCTCGATGAAAATGATGCTGTGCATGACTATTTTATTACATTTGAGGACTTTAAAAATCGTATTACCAAGAGAAAAATACAAATTTCTCAACAAATTATATTTAAAAAAATTTATTATAAAGTTCTTATTATTACTAAAAAAGGTAGAAAATTAATTACGCCTGTTCTAGAGTTGGAAGAAGGAAAATTTGGGCAAAATAAAGCAATCTTACCGCTCACAAACATCATTGCTCCTCTTATGGAAACAATTTAGAAAGGAACATCATGAAAGTATTTCTATTCTTTTTGTTAATATCTATTGTAATCAGCTGTACTTCTACAATCGATTTTCGCGACAAAATTTTGGATAAACAATTTGTTCAGAGTAGTAATGGGAGTCTTAATCCTCCTCCCGAATTATCTAAGGGTAGCCATGAAAATGATGATGCTCTTATATTTGTAGGGATTGGTGAAGGTGCAAGTCTAGAAGAGGCAAAAGAAAAAGCCCGATTGGATGCCCGACAATGCCTGGTAACTTCTTTAAAAAACTTGACTACAGTTAAAAATTGTTATGATCAACATTATAAATCCAAATATTCCTTTGATAAATATGTCATCCAAATTTCTTCTAATCATGAAATAATGGCATCTTATATCGTAGAAGAATATTGGAAAGAAGAAAGAGAGACTGTGCAGAGCTTCGAGGGTAAAGATTCTATGAAAAGTAAATTTACGTGCTTCAGCGGTATTCGCTGGACGAAACAACAATTTTTACATGCTCTCCAACAATTATAATGAAAGGTTTTTCAAGATGAAAAAAAATTTATTCATTTTATTTTTTTCTGTTTTAATTATATCTGGTTGTAAGACCTATGAACGAGGAGCTGATGGTAAAACTTATGAACGCATAACAGTACAAATTCCTTGTGATAAATGCAATGCTACCGGCCATTTATCTGATACATGTCTACATTGTAACGGAAATACAAAGGTACAAGGTCCATGCAATGCCTGTGGAGGCCAAAAAATTGTGCAAGTGCTAACACCTCAGGGACCCCGGGTAATCGCATGTCAAAAGTGTCAAGGACAAGGATGGCTTATTTATCCCTGTCCTCATTGCGATGGCACAGGTAAAATGATTTGTGCAGTCTGTAGAGGTAGAGGCACAGTAGATGAAATAAAGCGAATTCCCGTTGAAGAGAATTCCCGTTGAAGCATCTGAGAATTTATAATGTCCCCCGAAAACTAGACCAAAAAAATTTCAAAATAAGGTAGAATAAACGTGGTAGTAAAACGAAAAAAAATAGGCCAAGTAAGTAAGGGGTAAATATGGCAATAAGAAAAACTTATCCAGATGAATTTAAAGCCCAAGTAGCCATGGAGGCATTAAAGGAACAAAAGACGTTAGAGGAAATAGGCAGCTTATCCAGGTTTCAGCAATGCAGATTACCAAATGGAAAAAGCATGCTAAAGATAATTTTGCGAAAGTCTTCAGTAACGGCAAAAGTCCAGAATCAAAACAACAGGAGGTTTTAATAGAGAGGCTATACAGAGAATTAGGAAAAATTCAAGTCGAATACGAATGGTTAAAAAAAAAGATTGGATCAATTTAGTTACAATCAAAGGTTTGCGCTGGTAGATATAAATGATTTTAGCCTATCAGTAAGAAAACAGTGTGAAATTCTGGAAGTAAATCGGAGTCCAGTATATTATGAACACAAGGAAGTAAAACAGGAAATAGAGCTTAATGATGCGATCCGGCTGTTTCACATAAAACATCCATTTTATGGACATAGAAAAGTTACAAGCAATCTTAAGCGTATGGGCTGGAAAGTAAATCGTAAAAAAGTTGAACGCTTAAGGAAAGCATTAGGGTTGGTAACAATATATCCTAAACCAAATCTTTCCAAGCCAAGACAGGATCATAAAAAATATCCGTATTTGCTCAAAGACCTTGAAATTATTTGTGTCAATCAGGTCTGGTCTACAGACATTACGTATGTGCGGATCAAAGGGCGAGGATGGGTGTACGTGGTAGCAGTTCTGGATTGGTTTAGCCGCTATGTTCTTTCTTTTGAGATTTCTATTTCTCAGGAAGTTGATTTCTGTCTCCTTGCTCTTGAAACAGCTTTACAAAGAGGAACGCCAGAGATATTCAACTCAGATCAAGGTTCTCAGTTTACCAGTAATGAATTTGTTGAGATTCTGGAAGGAAAAGAAATTAAAATTTCAATGGATTCAAAAGGAAGAGCTTTAGATAACATTCGTACTGAAAGGTTTTGTCGAAGTCTCAAGTATGAAGAGGTCTTCCTCAAAGAATATGAATCTGTCAATGAAGCTAAAGAATCTATAAAAGATTATATTCAATTTTATAACAACGAAAGGATTCATCATAAAAAGATAAGTGAACCATCACTGAAAAAGGAGGTATTTATTGAGAAACAAAAATATTTTAAATTTTTTTTGAAAATGGTCTTGACAATGGGGTACACCATATTAATAGTTTTTATGTATGTTTTTATTTGTATTAATTTAGGAAGAGATTAATGAAAAGTCAGATTATCGTTTTGACAATTTTTATTGTTATGTTATTTCTAGGGATACAACAATCATATTGCTATCCTTCTGCCCAGACAGTAGTATCGGTAACTATAAATAAAGGAGATAAGACAGAACAAGTAACATTGTATAGGGATCATGATCCAAATGTCAAAGTTCTTTATATGCTGCCTACAGAATTAAGAATCCGTACATATCATGGAAAAAAGATGTTTAACTGTGTTCTTTATCGTGGTATCCTAAATCAAACCGTTGGAAAAAAACTCCAGGAAAGCCAAGCAGATAAGCTATCAGGAGGATTGGTTGATACAATTTTAGAGCTATCTGGGCCGGTAGAGAACCTAGATGATCTAAAAGAAAAGTTAGCACCTGAATATTCAGATTATTCGATTGCTTATATGCCTTTGGAAAGTGGTAGTGGAGGTTTGACTATTTCAGCATTACCAGCGATGGTGGATAGAGAGCTACCCACAGCATCGACCGAAGAAAAAGAAAAAATACAGACACATACCAGTGGAGGACCGGTCGGTACAGAGGTAGGCTCACCTATGCCAGTCCGCCTTCGCCTATCTATGTTGGACGCTTTGATTATGCAAGAAGCACTGAATAAACCTAAGGGAGAAGGAATGACTTCTATGTTGGATATTCTCTATAGTGCTCGTTATCGGATCGCGCTACCATCGGATAAAATTACCATTACCGCCAACAAAAAGCAAACTTATGAATACACTTCTTCACATTTTAAGTCCAAAGGGGGAATATGGTTCTGGTCGTTTGCTACCGATATTAAAGAAATTAGCGAAAAATTGATTTCGAATGGATATCTAAAAACGAAGATCGAATTACATGGCGGCAAACTATCTCTGGAGCAAGCTCAGTCTATCGCCGAAAACTGGGTGACTAATTTTATTTTGAAAGAGCTAGCCAATCCCCCTTTACCGTTACCTAGTCGCCAACAAGCTCAGGCCGAAGATACTAAAAAGACTTGGCATGAAGGATGGAAATGGGGTGATCTTTCAACATCGTATAGTAAAACTAAAATTTCTCAGCTCATTGATCGCACAGAGGATTTCAATTATGAAGTTAGCACTACCACCACATTACCTATACATTGTAAGGCAGTATTCCAGGGATTAGGACCTAATAATCTTACATTTGTCGATGTAAATAATAGCTATTTTACCTATACTGCTTTAGTAGTAAAACCATTTGATAGAGCAATTATGAAAGAGCAACAACTCAGTAATATTGATGTTTCTATTCGAGGTCAAGCTGGCAAGGATATGTTGCGTCGAACAGTCAGTTTCGATGCCGATGAATATAGCACTTATGCAACTTGGATGCCGTTAAAATTAAACTTTGAAGCTGATAAAGATGGAATTTTAAAAGGGCAGTCATTAGATAAATTAGAATATAGAATTAATGTCTCAGGTAATAATGGTTGGGATTTAGAGTCGGATTGGGATAAATTTAATCATAGTAACTGGGAATTCGATATGCCGACAATCTATATCAGCAATAAAATTAGTTATATGCCTGTTAGATTTAAACCTTCGTTATTTCGTGAATATCCTAATCTGATAGGTCTTCAAGTTGTGGTAACGCCAGAGAATCCAGATAGAGAACCAGTCCGATTCAGCTACGATACAAGCCAAACCTGTCGATATTTTTTCTATAAAAAAAGTCAAGGGACTATCAAAAAAATTAACATTATTGCAGATTATAAGTATAATCGAAAGATAATCACTAAAGAACAAGTAGTAAATTTTGATAAATCTATTGTCGGCGACGGCGAAACAATCAACGAAAAATATATCCCCGGAATTTTGGAATATGGCGAAGAACAGCAAAAGTAACGTTGATATTAATGAATCTTAAATGAGTTTTATAAAAGCGAAAATGATAATAAACAGGCAACCATCACAGATACTAAAATATCCTGGGATGAGCTTGTCTCTCAGTTAAGCGAAATGCAAATCGAAAAATTACTTGAGGCTTTTTTGTCTAAAGAAAAAAGCGGAGAAAAAATTGAAGTAGTCAATCCCAAATCTGCGGGAATTGATATAGCTTCCAGGGAACATTGGGTCTGTATTCCTCGGCAAATGGCTGAAAATAATGTTCGTAAGTTTGGGACATTTACCTGCGATTTATACGAAATCCGTGATTGGTTGCTTGAGCATGGCATTACCACTGTAGCTATGGAATCTACTGGAATTTATTGGATTCCCTTGTTGCAAATCCTTGAATCTTCTGGCATCAATGTTTGTCTGGTCAATGCCAAATATTTTAAAAATGTCCCTGGCCGCGGAAAATCTGATGCGCTTGATTGTCAGTGGCTACAAAAACTACATACTTTTGGTCTTCTACGCTCTTCTTTCCGCCCTGATGACAAGATATGCCAGATTTTCTCCTTTGTTTTTATTGTTTTTCTTAACCTTGATGCTTATAAATTTACCCAACAGCAAATTTTAGAATGCGATTTAATGATAGAAAAATACCTTCAAAAGATGGATCAACAAGAACAACAAGGCCAATTAACTTTTGAATTTTACCCCATTAAAAGCGCAATAAACATGGATTTTTTTATAATAAAATTTAAAATTTTTAAGCAAATTACAATACTCCCTTTATTTACAAGGGTTTCAAACAACTTTTATTCGAAGTTTCATAAAAGGGCAAACTTCATGTTTATACTTTATATATGTTGATTGCCCTCTTTGGGAGAAATATCATGCGGATATATTTTATTATTATCATTTTATTGTTAATTATATCCTCTGTTATCAGTGCCTCACAACCAGATTGGCAAAGACAAATGATGGTAGAAGTAGGAGATCAAATAATTTCTGTTTATCCATCAATAGATACTAAAAATCAAACTGATTTTTGGTATTGCCCTGGAAAATTTCAACTAAAACGACTTATGAAGAAAGATGCAAGTCGCTATGCCATAAAATTTGAAACAAAACGAGATGGACAAAACCATGGGCAGCTCATTGTTACTTGCATTCTTACAATGTCGGTGACAGAAGGAGACATTATTACTCAACTAGTCGAACATGGTTATATTCAGAACAACATCCACTTAAATATTATTCCTGTCACCTGGCGATCTCTAGAATTTGATTCTTTCATAGGAAAACAAATTATTTTATATAATCAAAATAATGAATTATTAAAAAATGAAATGCATTTCAGGTGGACTATGGAATTGGATGACTTTGATAGTTTGAAAAATATATTACATGATTCTTCGAATATCAATGGCCGCCTATCCATTAATAGTAATAATCAAAATGAGATCAATGTTTGTTTTTCTATATCTATGCCTAAAGATGCATTACAATGGAGAGTATATCGAAAAACAGAAGGTTGGTATATTTCATTTAAAAATATTTGTGAATTTGAGGTTAAATTATCGCAATTTTCTTACCGCCTAGATAGTTCACCTTTTCCAAAAACAAAAGTTTGCAGTATTCTATTCTTTCCTAGTTGCTCTGAAAACGAACCCCAAGAACAAAATATTTTTTTAGGAAATATTACTACAAATTCTATTACTAATATCCAATATACAATTTATCAGCAAAATTCATATAGCTATTTTGATAAAATATATATAACTTCGATTAATTCTGATATTTTTTTTACTGTTTTATTAAATAGTTTGTATGAAAAAATTCATAACGATATTCAAAATATTTATGTTGATTTTTTTCTTTTATATAAAGGGAATAAAAAAGAAAAATTTCGTTTACATTTTTCGCCTCTTGAATTGGGAACATGTAAAATTTTACAGAAGCAGAAAAAAATTATTAAGAACGATCATTTATGCAAAATCGATTATATAGTTTGGGTGCAAAAAAAAGGAGAAAAAAAATTTTTAAAAAAGCAGCAAGAGTTAAATATTAATAGCATAACCGATGATATCCAAATAGATATTACAAAAATAGTTCTAACACTATGGGATATAGAATCAATCCAGCCATCTAAACTAAAATTAATACCTGTTCATCATGGTGAAATATGGCAGTTCGGAAAAGAAAAATTTTATTTTATTCCAAACTATTTTGATGTTATTGATAGAAAAAAAAATCTTTATAATATAGAAATAATTTATAAAAATAATATTTCTCTTTATATATATATACATCTCTCAACCCTCCCTGATGCAAAAGAGCTAGAGCAGGCATCTCAAGAGGCCGGAATACAAGAAAAAATACAATCTCCCTCTATCACCCGTGCACGGTTTACCTTCATGTGCGGAGACCGAACTATTCTGCAAGATAAATTTTTTTTAGTCACATCCGATCACAGCATCCAGATTCGAATATTGTATAGGGGGGAAGATTTGGAATATGTATGGGAACAGTTATATAGAAATCCCAAAAGTCTTGATGCAACTGCTCAAATAGAGTTCGAATTGGAAGGGAGTAGAAAAACAAAAAACATCCACTGGAAGCCTTTTGACAATATAGATAATTTACAAAAATATATAATACAAGTAGGGGGAGAATGATTATTTGAGAATCAATTACTATGCACTAAAGTACATACTTTGTGGAGGCTGGTTGAAAGTCGAGAGTTCCGCCTGAAGTCGGCTAAAGATTGCAGTTGAAGGAGAAAAATATGGGAGGTGTCGCATAAAAAACCACCTTATAGCAAAAAAATACTTGACATCTCCAAATTAATTTTATATGAAAAAAAATTCTAAGAGCTATATGAAAAAGTTATGGCGGTTTAAGAGTTGAGTAATGAAAAGTGGCGAAGCGATGAAAAAAACTGTGACTCTTCGGCGGCCGTCATGGCGATATCCATGCCGAAATACAAATACTTACATATGTTTGTGAGGCCAGAGCAAAAAAAGCTGAAATATGAAACAAGAAATGACCTGTTGCCAGACTTTGTAATTATTAGATAGTTTAGGATTTCTTCGATAGGCATAAAGCTCTGATCCAGAACGGCAAAGCCCTCAAATAGCGTATTGACATCTGTGTTTTGAAGTACGCTTTCTTTTGGAACAAGTATGCCTTTTTCGTTTTCGGGCGAAACTCTAAGTGCCTGCCTTATATCTTGCCAGTAACTTTGATTGGTTTCTGGATCATGCAAAATAATTATGACTGGGAGCGGAAACCTCTCCCAATAAAATCTGTGCTTCTGCTCTTGGTAGAATACCCATGATGCGTTTTTTTCCTTAAGGAACGATTTTCCAGATTTGATCTGAACAACAATCATTCTCCATATTCAATTTGGCCGTCTATACCAACGTTGGCCATTGGTGTTTCTCTCCAAATCAGTCCTAATTTTGCGACAGCTTCTGCAACGGCATTGACACCAAGGCGTTCTGTCGTACTTATTGTTTGATATTTAGGAAAGTCCATAAGTCCCAATTTCCCTCGTTTATGACACTGCCTTTTCTTCAATCCAAAAATTTAATTCTTCCCGATTTACTTGCTTTTGCGCCGATTGATTGTTATTGTTATACGTTTTTGAGAGTGAGTGATAATTAATTTTATCTTTTTCCCTTTTTGTTGCAATAAAATATTTCTGTATGCCTAAAAAAATTATGAGCATGCTCAATATAAGGCTGAGTGACTATGGAAAGCTACCATTGTTGTTCCATGCGAATAGAGTCTGATGATTCTATCGCATGGATTGTTATGAATAAAAAAGCAGATCAATGCTTTGATACTTCTGGAGGTGTTTGATTTTGGCTGTTTTTTCCATTATGTTTGAGATAACGGTAAAATGTTGATCTGGAAACCTTTAAAGTACGGCATATACCGCCTATATCATTGCTACAATTTTGATAAAGGGCGATTGCCATAGCGATTTTTTTATCATTTTGTTCTTTCTCTGATGAGTTCCCGCTCAAATTCAGCGAGAGCACTAAAGAGGTGGAACGCCAGCTTCCCTGAGCTACTTGTAGTATCAATATTTTCCTGAAGACTTCGCAATTCGATATTGCTTTTTTGAAGGAGTGTTACAATTTCTATGAGGTGTTTCAGAGAGCGACCAAGTCGATCCAATTTCCAGACGACGAGGGTATCGCCCTGTCGTATGAATTGCATGGCTTCTCCAAGCCCCTCTCTTTCCGCTTTGCTCCCGCTTATAATATCGGTGAAAACTTTCTCGCATCCTGCTTTCAGCAAAGCGTCCTTTTGCATATCCAGGCATTGCTCTGATGTGGAGACTCTTGCGTAACCTACTAACATAATCGTTTCCTTTCTGTATCGTCTTTATCCTTATGTTAAATAATATTTTAAGAAAAATGACCCATTTTTGGTGCCACTACCTCATATATAAGAGGTAGTGGCACCGTTTTTGGGTCACTCATAAGTCTTTATAGAACAATATATTGTCTAATCAATCTTTGCTCTTCCTTTGTTTTACGTTCCAGATGGAATTTATGGCGTATATCTGTCCATGAAATTGATGGATTATGTTCTTGGTATATCTTGATTTCTTCGATAGTTTTTTTAATGCTGGCTTGTAAACGAACAGCATTGATATGTTCTTGAAACCAATTTTTTATTTGATCTTTATACAAAGCGGGCAACTCTCGAATAATTCTTGGGCCGTGAGAAAGCTCCCTCCAACCTGCATTGGGATGCTCCTGAAGGTAATTCTCTATGGCAGTCTTCGCTTCATTTATAATATGCTCTTCTTCGTATTGCTCTACTCCTATGCTTTTCAGGCTGGAGGTATCCAGTCCTCTGAGCCAATTCAAAATAAAGTCCTGAGCATAGCGTACACAAGTCTGAGCATTTATGACTGTGACATGATGGCCGACTTTGGTAAGTTCCATCTCGACTCTATGGCTTACGTCCAGAGCATATCTCCCGTAGAAAAGGAAAATTCGTATGGTGTTCTCATCTTCCCCTGATGTAAGGCGCAAAATTCTCATGGCCGCCTGGCGGGATTTATCTGCCACGTCATCCACAATGTATTCCTTATTGGTTTTGGTAGCAGGACGCCCTACAAAAAGGCATTTGGGTCTCTCACAACTGGTAGAGACCATTGCAATTTTAAACTGGCCTAAGTCAAGTCCCTGCCCAAGAGGCCCATGGATACAACTGATGCAAAGATCAAATTCAATCGAAGTACCTTGAATGGGTGCATTGCGGATTTTCTGAGCACCATCGTAGTACATGGTTCTCACTTTTTCGCTGATTTCTTTCTCTGCCTCGGCTGCTTCGTAGTATGTGGGCAAGAAAGAGAGTACTTTTGTGCTTTGCGTTAGAGCAAGAAGAAAGTTTTGTGTTTCTTTATCCTCGAAACGTAGCTCTTTTTCTATGGCGACAATCAAAAGATTTTGGAAACACACGTAGGGGGATTTCGCTATATGGTAACTTATCTCTCCCAGTGCATTACAAAGCACGTACCTATCTGCATCGCTGGCACTCGGCCCGGTAAGACCGATTTGGGCATTTTCTTTGATTTTTCTGAGGATTGACAGATCCCATCCTTGAAGAATGGGTACACCACAAACGTGTCGTGGAGGGATTTTTTTTCTTTTGTCTTTCTTTCGGTCATTGAGTTCTGTTTCTGTAAGAGCCCGGCCAAGATTTTTTTTACTCTCGCTATCGTAAGGGTAGAAAATAACAAGGCTTGGTTCTATTAACCTGGTAAGAATATCCTCGACCCAGGCTTTTAAGGTTACTTCCAGTTGTATAGCATCTTTGCATCCAGTTGACCACTGGCGATCCGAGAAGGTTTTAACCGGCATGACTTGATAAACCCGCATGGTATTATCTTCTATGTACATATCCGGGTTTACGAGATGATCTATTGTTACCTCTTCTCCGTTCAATTTATCTTCTTTATGATGTTGAGAGATAGGAGCATAGTTGAGCATTCCTCCTTTCCCGCTTCTAAGTTGCAACAGCTTATTGGGAAAACAATTAAGACAATTCCCTGAAGCTGTAAACAAAGGGCACAGGCTATTTTTTAGCCATAATTCCTGTCCAAAAAAGCTTTTTAAGGAATTTCTGGAGCCGAGTTCTTTGGACAAAAAAGTTGATTCTAAAAAGGAAACAAATTCATCTATCAAGACCAAAGGCGATTCTCCGAATTCTTTGTTAAAGAGCATATTGACCAAAGTATGGTGGTAAGGGGTTTCACCTTTAAAGGTAAAATACACATGAGGAGCAATTACAATAATGGGCCTTATATCCGGGATTTTCTTAGAGCGTTTATTTTCATCTCCTTCTTTAGGCGAGCCTTTCAGATGGAACAAATGACCCGCCGATAAATTGAATTTGAAGAGTAAAGATTTGATGGTTTGCCCCAGTTGATTGAGTTCATCATGAGAACGAGAGGCAATAAGAACAGACCTTCCTTTTTTGAGTTCGGATACAGCTATATACGCATTGGTGTAAGATTTACCGGAACCTTGTGGTGCAAGGATGGCAAAGCTTTCCCCTTTTCCAACTGTTTCTTTCATGAGTTCCAAGACCGTTTTATTGGCAGGTTCCGGTAATGCAGGGATTAATGATCCATACTCTATTATAATATCCAGTTCGGCCAGAAGCAGTGGTTTTGCTTGCTCTATCAGCTTTTGGAAATCTTCTTTAAAATGACGGGATCGCTGGTGCATCTCATTGGGATCTTTGACTCCCTGCATTTCGATAACAAATGCGATTCCTTTGTATCCAATATATTCAAGCCTCCTTCTGATCCCATGTACAAAAGTTTCTCCTCCTTTATCCGGTTCTTTGATGATATAAATCTTCTTTATGCCTGCAACATGTCCCAATGCAATTTTTTTTGCCATATCTGCCCCAGGCAATCCCAGAGCGGGATAACCGTGATACCAAAGCGTCCAGCAATCGCTTTCGCCTTCGACCAAAAAGAGATACCCTTCTTTTCGGGCTTCTTTGAGTTTCCAGAGTCCATAGGGCACTGGATGCCCTTCTCCTGCTTCCCATGCGCTACCTTCTTTGGCCGATAATGCCCATCTTTTGCGCTGGCGAGGAGCGAGTGTGCCGTCTTCCATATAATAAGGAATCCTGAGCCAGTTTCCTTTCGGCTCGATGCCAAGGTTTTGCAAAAATTCTTCAGGTAAACCTTTAGCAAAGGCCAGATCAGCAACGGTAATTCCATAGCTTTTTCGGAAATCTGTCTGAGGGAACAAATCTTTCCAGGATAAACCCAATGTCTGTAAAATTTCCTCTCCTCTGCAACCAGCATGGCATTTGATCAGAATTTTTTCATCACTCCCAAGGCCAATGGAAAGGCTATTGTGCCGGTCATCGTGAGAGGGACAACGAGCGATCCAGTTTTCACCACTTTTTTTGACATTCTGGAGTAAGGCTAAAAAATTTTCGAGAATCATATTTTTTCCCCTAAATTTTAAAAAATAGTCTGGAATCCAGGGGAAATTTATGGTATAAAAAAATATCCCCTAAATTTAGGAGATAAAATGAGCTTGTTTGAAAGCTGAGGAAAACTTGCTGTGTCTGCCTCAGCTTTTCTCATTTACCTCCCAATATTCCAGGCTTACCATAAATTTCGAAATCACAAATAGTTGAGCTTACTAATCTCCTGGCGTTTTATTTCCGGAAATAGATGCTGGTACCTCTGGCGCATTTCTTTGGTTTGGTGTCCCATAATCGCATCTATGATCCTTTGATCCACTCCTTCCGCCGCAAGATTACTAGCGAGCGAATGCCTAAAGGCATGGTAGCCAATGCCTTCGAATTTTGTATCCTTTACCAGGCTTTTCAAGGCTTCGCGCAGGTAGTTCACCGACAACTGATTACCGTTTTCTTTGGCAAAAACCCATCGAAACTTACCAGTTAGATACTTTTGCATCTTCAGTATGTCCGCCAGTTTTGGATGCATTTGGATGGATCGTTTGACCCGCTGGCGTTTCATGGATTGTTTGTTAGAACCAACGGCAATAACGTTGCTTTTGAAATCCACATCCGCCCATTCCAGGTTGATCAATTCGCTCCGGCGGATGCCGGTATAAGCATATACCGCCAAGATGGGATACAAAGGTTTATTTTCTGCCAGAATAAGCAATTCTTGGATTTCTTTTGGCTTGAAATACCGAAAGCGAAGAAAATCCCTCTTTTCTTTCTCGCTATAGGTCTCTGTAGAAAGAAATTCCGCCACATCCGAATGAGTTCTAAAGCGGTCGCAGGAAAATTTTGTTTTGTCTCTTTTCACATCTTTCAGCACGTTTTGGGTAATCAAACCTTCTGTTACTGCTCCCTGAAAAATATATTGAAAAGTAGCGAGTTCTTTGTTGACCGTATCAGAACACACGCCTTGCCGATACCGGAATTGTTTATATTGCTTGAAAAAGCTCACACTGACCTCTTCCAAAAGAGGGTCACGATGATAGTCGTTTTCAAGGAATTTCCTGAGATGATTGATATGGATGATTTCCATTTTGCATGTATTCAAAGACTTGCAAGGAGGAGTTAGATAGCTTTCGTAGTCTTTCAGAAGTTGGGAAAGATAAAA
>JABWCH010000311.1 GCA_013359215.1 Candidatus Brocadiia bacterium
TAGCTACGGCTACACTTGCGGCAATTTTGTCACTTTCTCCTCGCTCTCCGAGTGCCTTGAAATTTTCGCCTAAAATTATTTTTCGGATAGGCTCTTAGACGATAAAGATAACGATTAAGATAACGATAGGGATACGCTGTCCTAGCATATTGTCATTAAACTACAAAAATTACAAAAACTTTTTCTTCAATATCTTAAAGGGGGAAAATCGGAATGGGCTATCGAAGTCTGAGATGCAATATACAGATCAAAATATTTTGTTAAAAAAACTTGAAAAGCCCCATTTTATGTCCTATCATAGTAAATTGCAGCGTGGTTCAAATTTTACCTGACTTATAAATTATTTTGCCAGGATATGAGGCTTGATATGATAAATAAACTAAAATTTTTAGGTGCTGCCAGGAATGTTACAGGCTCACGGCACCTTTTACAGACGCGGGAGGCAAATATTCTTGTGGATTGTGGCCTATACCAGGAACGATGCTTTCAGAATCGAAACTGGGGAAAGTTTCCCTTTCCACCAAAAGATATAGATGCTGTTTTACTGACACATGCCCATCTGGATCATTGTGGATACCTGCCTAAACTCGTGCAGGAAGGATTTCGGGGAAAAATTTACTGCACACCTGCCACAGCAGACCTTACCAGGCTCATTTTACTTGATTCTGCCCATATTTATGAAGAAGATGCGCTGAAGAAAAAATTGAGACACAGGAAAGAAGGGCGTGAAGGCAAACCTTATCCAGAAGTTCCTCTCTATACGGTAAAAGAAGCAGAAGCTTGCTGTAAGTTGTTTATTCCAGTAGAATACAATTCTTGTGTCATGATCGCTAAAAATATCCATGCCTGTTTTTACAATGCAGGACACATCTTGGGTTCTGCGATCATTGAAGTCAGATTTCCAGGTGATGATAAAGAGTGTAAAGTATTATTTACAGGAGACATGGGAAGACCTAACACTCCTATCATCAAAGACCCTGATATGTTCAAGGAAGCTGACTATATCTTGATCGAGTCTACTTATGGAGATAAAACACATGAAAATGTAGTGGATATTCATGAAAAGATGGGAAAAGCCATAAATATGGCCTATGAAAAAGGAGCGAATGTACTGATTCCTTGCTTTGCGCTGGAACGCGCTCAGGCAGTCTTATATCATTTGAACAAGCTCTATCTCAACAATGCTTTGCCTTCTATTCCTATTTTTATTGATAGCCCAATGGCCTCGAAGGTCACAGAAGTCTTCAAGAAAAACATCAATCTCTACGATACATCCATGCTCAGGCTTGTGAATGGCGATTTTTCTCCATTCACCCTGCCCAATCTGAAAATGGTAAGCTCCCTTTCAGAATCGGAAAAAATCCAAAACCATAAAGGCCCTGTAATCATCATAGCAAGCTCTGGAATGTGTACAGGCGGTCGTATCAAGTCTCATCTCATTAGAAATATAGATAAAAATCCCAGGTGTACTATTATGTTTGTTGGTTATCAGGCAAGCGGAACATTGGGCAGGCAGATTTTAGATGGTGAGCCAGAAGTCCGAATCTATGGAGAGAACTATCACGTAAATGCTGATGTGGTTCGTATCCCGGGGTTTTCTGCTCATGCAGACCGCTATGAACTTTTAGATTGGCTTAAAAATTTTCAAAAACCGCCCAAAGGCATTTTTATTGTGCATGGCGAATCGGAAACCGTTTCGAAATTCAGCAGTTTTCTGAAAGAAAATACCAAATGGAATGTCTTGACTCCTCAGTATGGAGAAGAGATTCCTTTGGATTTTTTTATTCAGACCGAGAAAACCACGTCCTCTGGAGGTGGCCAGAGACAAGAGGAGAAAGTGACAAAATTGCCGCAAGTGTAGCCGTAGCTACTCTGAGGACAATTTTGTCACTTTCGACGAAGCTATCCGAGATGCATCGAAATTTGCGACGAAGCTATCCGAGATGCATCGAAATTTGCAGCCAAAAGGATTTTTCGGATAGACTCTAGGGCGTTCTAGGGAAGATTCTCCATTTGGGCAGCCTTTTTGTATATTCGCCTGAATCAGGGATGGTATGGGTCAATATCCAGTTCCAGGCAGTGCTTGTGCCAGGGACTCCAGCATCGTAAGCAGCGGCAACGGCTGGTATCATGATGTTAGGATAACCGTGTACAGCATCCTTCACCTGGTAGTCGTAAGAAAGCTTATAGTCATAAAGAGGATTATAGCCATTTTTTAATTCCTCTATGCTGCTAAAATAAGAATTGGAAAGATTGATGGTTGGCATTCTGGATGCTACCATATAGTAGGGAGAAGGAAGCCCATTGATGGCATCCACAATGGTTTTTCCTGTCCAATAGAGCAAAGCATCTGTTTTAAACCCTAAGTCTCTTGCCTGCCCTAAAGAGAAAAGCATAAAGTATATTTCCCATGGGCTTAATGCTCTTTTGGTAAAAGCCTTAGGTGGGCTTTGTGTGTAGTCCATCACGGAATCGGAGTTCACATGCCCTTCGCTCCCAGGATACCAGAAACAAAGAGAGCTAGGCACTGCACAAGAATCCCAGACCCAGCCTTTTGCTGTTGTATTTGCCCAACTCCAATTTATGCTGCCTTCATAGGAAGTGCCTGTGATGTTGCGCTCACCTTCCCATATAGCAATAAGATCTTCTGTGAGTTTTGTAAAATAGCTTTTTTCCTGTGTGTTGTCGGGTGCCAGGGCTGCAACTCTGGCTCTTATACGAAACAGCCATGCTTGCCCTCGGACTTCAGTGCTAATCCCTGCGCCAGCCAAGGTAGGCCCGCGCCTTACAGGATGGTCATGCCCTGCCTGATAGGCTGCCCAGAAATATAATTCTTCTAAGTACCAGAAATCCCCAGTAAGAAGATATAAGGCAGAGAAAGGGTCTGGACAATGCGCTGGCTGGAAAACCCATCCATCATTCCAAAAACCAGGCCATGATGGGTTACGAACGCCTTCTTTTGGTTCTATCCTGTCGCCAGCTTTGTTTGTATCCGAATCACAAGAAATTAACAGATATCCTTCATCAGTCATGATGGAAGGTCTTGCATATACAGAAAGAACTTTTCCCAAGGCATTGACTTGCTTTGCAGAATCAAAAAATCTGTCTGTTTTTCCTTCGCGGATATGCCCTTGCCATCCTCCTGCAAGTTCAGCATTGCCAGCCGCTTTTTCCCATAGTCGCCTGTCTCCTGTGTACAGCCATTGGATTACCCAATCAGGATATGGGCCAATGTCTGGACGGCCTCCTGTTGTTGGCATTGCTTTTGTCCAGTTGCCTGGATCGAAGATTTCTTTTTTGGTTTCAGGCTTTGACCAATGATAGTACTGGTTTGCAATCTCTTCTTCTGGTATCTGTATGCTTGTGTCGTAGTTAGAAACCATTTTTGTGCTGGCCAGGTATTTCAAATTGTGATTAATGGACAAAGCAGGAGGTGTAGTGCCCATCCAGAATTTTTTTGTCCATCTTGTCATGATACGATGTTGCACATAAGCTTTAGTGTAAACAACAGTAGGCGAAGAATAGCCTAAAAGTAAAGTAAGATCATAATGAGAAGGCCAGTAGGGAGAGGGGCTGATGGAAACGCCAGATGGCGGTGTCCAAAATCCTTGAAGTTTTTCTGTATTAGACAGCTCTCCGATATAGCGAACGCTGACCTTTTTTAGAGTAGGCCAGAAACTCGCGTGAAAAATAGGGCGCAAGGCTCTATAGTTGTTACCATTGGCA
This sequence comes from Candidatus Brocadiia bacterium, assembly GCA_013359215.1. GTDB lineage: Bacteria > Planctomycetota > Uabimicrobiia > Uabimicrobiales > JABWCH01 > JABWCH01. Next base: position 3,727 of record JABWCH010000311.1, read on the forward strand.
TCAGGAAAACCCATATCATAAATGGCATTGGCAGAATGGTCTGCCAGGATTATAGTTGTGCAAACAGAACCTTGCGTCCAATAGCTAAAATGGTCTGATTGGAGCATTTGTCTTGCTGATGCAGATGCTATTTGGTTGCTTGCAAGATCTCCTTGGATTTTTATGACAGCATCGAAATTATAGTCGCTGAGCATTCTGTCTTTTGTCTCAAATGCACTATTGTTGCCAGATTCCTGGTTGACAAAGCTTACAGAAAACGGACTTCCTTTTGTAATAGAGGGAATTACAAAAGATAAAATAGCGTGGCGTACGCTTCCATCGGGCCATCTGCATTTTACATCGGCCTGGGTCAGTATGCCTGCTGAACCAACTACTGCTTGTGGATAGTTAGGAATTTCTCCTGGGAGGAAGGGCCTTGCAATCTGCAAAGGATAGTCCACAGCATCTTCCTCTGCCGTAATGGTAATGCCATTTGCCGAATTTTCAGGAACAATAATTTCTTTTTGCAAAGAAATGTCGTAAATATTTAAAAAGGATTGCCCTTCATAGACAGCAATTTGCTGGTTATAGGGAAGATAACCACTATATGATATAGATATGCTATTGTTTCCAACAGGAAGATTGTCAATAGAATATTTTCCTGTGCTGTTGGTAATCCCACTTTTGGTGCCAATGATGACATTAGCACCAACAACAGGCGACTGCGTAATGGCATCGGTAACAGTCCCTGCGACAGTACCTGTCTTTGCTGTTGATTCTTGTTGCAAATAAATATCATATACATTCAAAAGAGACTGGCCTGTATAAACCGTGATTACTTGCATAAAAGTTTTATAGCCTGTCATCTTTACCGTTATAGTGGCTGTTCCAACATTTACATTAGGGATAGAATATTTTCCTCTCCCATTTGTGGTTGCCATTTTAAAAGAGATATTTACTGTTGCTCCTGCCAGAGGAGTATATGTCGCAGCATCCATGATAGTACCAGAGACAGTTCCTGTTATTTTAGGGGCGCAATAAGCAGTAGAAGGCCAAAATAAAAGCAATAATAAAGTAAATAAATAAGCAAAAATCCCTTGACGCATAACATTATCTCCTTATAAATTTTTCCATATCTTATATTTTAATATTATAATACTTATTTACTTTTTATGCAACAAAAAATACAACTTTCTCTTGCTCTTTGTGCAATTTATATTGACTTCATTTTTCTAAATCCTTATAATAATTTACAGTTCGCCCATTATTCCTACTTCTAACATTTTATGTACCTATAAGAATAAGGAGAAAAAAATGGTATATACAAAAAAAATTCCCCTTTTTTTTATTCTCATGCTCCTTTTTACCTCTTTTTCTTTTGCTTCCTTGGTTCACCACTATATTTTTGATTCCTCTAGTGTAACAGATATAGTTGGCGGAGTGCATGGATCGCTTTATAATGGAGCGAGCATATCCAATGGTGCATTGCTTTTAGATGGAAGCAATGATTATGTAGAATTGTCAGGGAAGATCATCCCCAATTCAGGAAATTATACTGTTGCTTTTTTTGCCAGGCAAACAGCTTTACAGTCTGGTGGATATGTAGAAATGATTTCTCAAGGTTATTCTGGCGGTCCAGGCTTTTATATAGGACACGATCCATCCAGAAATATGAGATTTAGCGATGCCTGGGGGACACCTGGTGTTGCTATGCCAGGAGATGCCCAATGGCATCACTATGCTTTTGTTAGCTCAACAACAAGCACTTCCTTTTATATTGATGGAGTTTTAAAGGCTTCTACTGGAGCATTGTCCTTTACAACAGGGGGGACAAATACAAGATTTGGTAGCCAGTTCGTGACATACGGCGAATATTTTTCTGGAATGATGGATGATATTCGAATTTACTCTCATACCCTTTCTTCTTCGGAATTGCTGGCTATTTCCACAGTTCCAGAGTTCCATTGCGTGGGTATGTTTATGATCGGCGTTATATTGTTTTTATGTCTTTATAAAAAATAGCCTAATTTATTGAAGGGTCTTATGATAAAAAAAGTAGATTTAGGACAGCCTCTTCATGGCGTTTTTGGCAATCCTGCACCACTAGGATTGCTTGGCTTAGCTGTTTCTTGTGCAGCACTGCTTCCCGTAGCCATGGGATTTACCATTACAAAATCAGCCCTCATTACTTCGGGAACATTTGTTTTGTTTTTTGGCTTTGCCTGCCATCTTTTAACAGGTCTCATGGAGTTTGCAAACCGCAATACTTATGGTGGTACAATTTTTACTGCCTTTGCTTTCAATTGGTTGATTACTGGCCTCTCTTTGTTCGGCCTCGCCTTTGGTTTTATGCCTGACCATCAAGTCATTTTAGCCACTGAAATTGTCTTATTTATCATTTTTCTCTTTCTAACTTATGGTTTTGGTTTTTTCAGCAAGCTTTTGTTTTATTTCCTTTTAGATATAGATTTTATGTACGTTTGTAAGATTATCAAATCTTCCACTGGTACAAACTTGATGGATTGGCCTGTTGCTATATTCACTGCTATTTTGGGTTTAATCGGCCTTTGGCTATCTTTGGCTGGCTTAATCAACCCAATTGCAGGAAAAGAATTTTTTAAGCTAGGCAAACCACTATTCCGAACACCAGCAAAAAATCTTTTTGATTTTTCCCTTCGCCGTGCTATTTTCGACGCGCTCTACGCTCAATGGAAAGAGCATGCTTTCCAGGAAATGCCATTAGAAAAACTCAGAGAAATAGTCCAGGCAAAAAACAAAAATGCCAACATAATTCCTGATTTGTTCTATTTGATGGAATATGGAGCATTGAAGTTAACATGCGTAGAAGATAAAATCAAAAGCATCCGATTGACAGCGAGTGGAATCGATTTGCATGAACAACTGGTATTGAAAAAATATAGCTTTTAGTTAGAAGGGGTATTGCCATGGCACTGCTTAGGTAATGCCCTTAGCATATCCTTTTGAGCGAAATTTGAGACTAAGATTTTCAGTGGTCATGAAAAGAAATACGGTTTGACCACGCCCCCAAAGTTTGTTATAACTAGTAAAAATTCAAGAAGAAAGTATTAATTTTATGATGAACGAGATGGTATCAAGGAATATCGCAGTCTTTATTGATTTAGAGAATTTTCGAGAAGAAATTCTCGATATTGCTTGTATTATGACAAAATTAAAAGAACGCGGCAGATTGATCGTAAAAAAGGCTTATGCAGATTGGGGGAGATTTGGACGTTATAAATCTGCCATGTTGGAGAATTCTATAGAATTGATAGAACTGCCTTTTCATGCAAAACGAGGAAAAAATTCTACAGACATCAAGTTAACAGTAGATGCACTTGAAATAGCAATGAGCAAAAGCTATATTGATACAATTGTCATTCTTTCAGGCGATAGCGATTATACTCCTTTAATATCAAAACTTAGAGAATACAATAAATATGTTATTGTAATTGGAACAGAGGCAAACACCAGCAGTCTGATTTCTGGATACTGCGATGAACTTGTATACTATTCGAGCATTGCTGTTAGTAGAAAAATAGATATAAAAGAATGGCAAAGTTTATATAAGCTTTTAACAAAATCAGTACAAGCTTTGGAAAATAATGGCATTCCTTCTAGCGGTTCTATGGTAAAACAATGGATGAAGCAATTTGACAGCTCTTTTGATGAAAGCAATTATGGGTTTACCCAGTTTAAATCTTTGTTGCAACAAGCGGAAAAAGAAGGAATCATCCACCTGGAGATGATGGATAAAGGTGGCGACTACATTGTAAGCTTTCCGAAAAGAAGAGAAGAAAATGAAGAAGAAGCACCTGTTGCAGAAAAGTCTATGGACATTTTTAAACAATTGCTATGGAGTGCGATACGTCTTTATCAACTGCTTAACCCTTCTGATACTACACCCACAATCAATATTATTTCCTCTAATATGAAGGAGCTTGAGCCTGATTTTATGATTACAGAGTATGGTTATCGCAAAAAAGCAGGCTTAAAAGCTATGTTCATGGATATGGAAAGCGAAAGCTTAATTGAGCTAGAATACTTAGAAGAAAAAAATGAATACTATCTAGTTCCAACACAAAAATTTTCTTCTTTGCAATTAGACCAGCAGCTTCATCCTTTTTTTTATCATGTGTATTATAAAAAACTTTTACAAAAATATGATGTATACTGTAATTTATTTAAATTAGATATGTTTGTGCAGGAAATCAATCTTCTTCTAAAAGAAAAGAAAAATCTTAGTCTAAAAGAGCTTTTTAGTGAATTTGAAGGCGAAAGATTCTCCAGCATTTCTTCTGCTGCTTGCAAAAAATTTTGCTATTTTTTGATTAAATCTCGTTATTTGATTGTTACTTCTGCTTTAGATGAAGTAACACAAATTTCCAAAGAACTTTTAGCAGAAAGCACAGTGAAATCAATCTGGACTTTTGATGCTATTGTAGAACATTACATCTCTCACTGCGCTGAAAAAATTCGCTCCTTAACAGGGAAAATCCATTTTTCCGCTTTTGAGTCTTTATTTCTTAAAGATGATGCATCTGATAAGCTGAAAAGCCAGGTTCAAAGCTGGATCGCCAGGCAGCAGCAAAAATAGTTATGGCTTGTGTTAGCTAAAAAAACAAAAGTAACCCTACTTGCTAGTCGAGTATGGACGCGACACAAGGATACAAGTAGTACCTGTAAAAGAACTTCCAGTTTGTAGCTCTACGCTAATCCTGTATCCAGTATCCTGTATCCAGTTCAGGGAGACCAACCACCTTATGGGTGGAATTATTCTTAGGAATTTTTGATAGGAATAAAGAGATTTGATAGGAGTATAATTCTTTATTTTTTGTTTTCAACAAAATTTACAACTAGCAAGTTGGGTAATATAATATAATGGAAAGTTTTATGATAAAAAAAGATAAAGATTCCGAACCCGCAATGGGTTTTGACACAAAAAAAATGCTACAAGCTTTTATTGGCACTCTTAAAGACACTTCCAAAAATAGTAGCCTCGAAGACACCCCCAGTCCTTTTGTTTCTACAGAATTAGGGGAAGATATGTTAGAGAAAAACGACCAAAAAATTAACACCGATAAAAAAATTCGAGATCTATGGGAAAATTTAAAGCAGCAAATGATCAAATATGATGCCAAGCAGCCTGTAGCCAAAAAGAAAACTGCGCCACCCTCGCCTAATGATCTTAAACAATAGTGCAAGCAATCTTAAAATCGGTTAGGTTTAGGACATGCGTGTTAACTTTTCGATGCAACTCTTTACCCTGAAAGGGTTTTATATACTAGCCCATGGTCTGGTATGTTAAACCCATACGGGGTAAAGAATTATATAATAGAATCTAACAAGTAAAATGTTTGCCAAAAAAGCAAAGATTTTTATCACGAATAAGACGAATGCTCGAATGGCACGAATAGTTTTTGTAAAATTTCACTTATTCGCGATAATACCTTTTGGTTTCGGCTTGTCCGAGATAGGATTTGCAAAATTAAAAATTTTTAGTAAAGGCAAAAGAAAGTATGTCTCAGCTCCCCTCTGTTGTAACTCGTTTTTTAAGATACACAGAATATGATACCCAAGCCGATGAAAAATCTCATTCTACACCAAGTAGTCCAGGACAAACGATTCTTCAGAATAAACTAGCGCAAGAACTAAAAGAATTAGGACTAAAAGATGTAGAAGTAGATGAACACTCTTATTTGATGGCTACTATAGAAAGCAATATAGAGTATGAAGTTCCTACAATAGGATTTATCGCCCATGTAGACACAGCTCCTGACATGAGTGGAAAGAATGTCCATGCAAAGATACATCCCAACTATCAAGGACAACCACTGAGCCTGAATGACCAGCACACGCTTACCCCAGAAAAAAGCCCTGAGCTTTTAAACCATATTGGCGATACCATTATTACAACCGATGGTACAAGTCTTTTAGGCGCGGACGATAAAGCTGGCGTTGCAGAAATCATGTCTATGGTAGAAAGACTCCAAAACGATAAGTCCATAAAGCACGGGAGAATACGAATTGCTTTTACATGCGATGAAGAATTAGGACAGGGAACAAAATATTTCGATGCCAAAAAATTTGGTTGCCAATACGCTTATACATTAGATGGAGAAGCACCTGGAGAAATCGAAAACGAAACCTTTTGTGCCCATGATCTTACTTTTTCCTTTGAAGGAGTGAATATCCATCCAGGGTATGCCAAAGACAAAATGGTTAATGCCATTAAGGCTTTCGCTTACTTTGTAAGCCTTTTTCCGCATAAAACATCACCAGAAGGAACAGAAGGACGAGAAGGATATATGCATCCACGCATGATTTCAGGGGATGTAGAAAAATTAGAATTCAAGGTGCTTTTAAGAGATTTTGAAGAACAAGGGATAGAACTTTTTCTGAAAACACTAGCGACTTACCAGAAAAAAACAGAAAAAAAATATCCAGGCATTAAGATTTCCATGAAAGACCAGTTGAGATACCAGAATATGAGATTTATTTTGGATCAACACCCCCATGTTATGGAGTATGCAATAGAGGCTGTCAGACGTGCAGGATTAGAGCCTAAAGTAAAGCAAATACGGGGTGGCACTGATGGTTCTCACCTTTGCTTTATGGGCTTGCCAACACCTAATCTCTTTGCTGGAGGAAGAATATTCCATAGCAGATATGAATGGGTCGCAGTAAGCTCTATGGTAAAAGCCGTGGATACAATGGTTCATCTTGTGCAGATTTGGGTAGAGAAAAGCTTACCATCCACTACAACTGTAAAAAAATGCAAACCCTGTATTGGCGTTAAAAAAAGAAAAAGTGTTTAAATTAGCAGTTATGCTGCCAGAGGTCGTAAAGAACTTCCCTTCTTATAAAAGAAGATACTCCCTTTCAGAACTTTATCCATGAAAATACTATGAAAGACAATACTGCTGAAACTCAAGCAATCATCTTAGATGCTGCGATGCATCACTTTTCTGAATATGGCTACCGAGGAGCTTCCATATCCAAAATAGCAGAGGATGCCAATGTTAGCAAATCTCTTATTTTTTGGTATTTTGAAAACAAAGCTACCTTATTCCAATCGCTCGTAGATCGCTTTGTAGGCTATTGCATTTCCAGCCTTGATATAAAAGGCCCTGCTGGAAACCCAAGAATAAAATTAGAAAGCTTGATCGACACCTATTGGGAGTTTATTCGGAAAAATTTTCACTATGTCCGTATTTTTATCAATTGGCTTATGCAAGTAGACCCATCAAAAAAAGAAAAAAGCCAAAAGCTTAAAGACCTGCATATCAAATTTCGAGAAATTCTGGAAGGCTTTCTAACGGAAGGAATCGAAAGTGGTCTTTTCCGCAGAGATATGGACATCCCTTCCACAGCATTATACATTGTATCTTGTCTGGAAGGGGTTCTTCTTCAAATTGTTATCAATGATTTTGGGATTGAAAAGCTAGACAATACCTTCTTAAAAAATTTCAAATCCAACTTAATAGAAGGGATTGTCAAAGAAAAATCCGATTTATGCTGACTTTTTACACACTTTAAAAAAAATACGCATTCCCCTAACTCATTTAAAAAGAAGAATCAAGGATAAACACAAATGGGTGCGTCTAATATCGGTTTTTCAATATTAGTGTGTAAAGAGTCAGTTATGTTCACAACATATAAAAGTTTTTAAAGGGAGTTTGGGGGAAAATTTTTGTAAAAATTTTCCCCCAAATAAAATTTTCTTTGCATAACTCCTACAGCGACAGGGCTTCTTTCAAAATTTTTTCTTGCTCTTGCTGGTGGATTTTAGAAATTCCTGTAGCAGGGCTGGCAGAGGAATCTCGGCCTATGTAGTGGATAGGCTTTTGCAAGAAAGTACTAAAACTTTCTTCTATGCTTTTCCACGCACCCATATTTTTCGATTCTTCTTGTACCCAGAACAGCTTTGCTTGTGGCGCAAGAGAGAGAACCTTTTCGCATTGTTTTTTAGCAAAGGGATAAATCTGCTCTATTCTGGCAATGGCAATTCCCTCCTTGGGGCTTTCTTGCATCTTCTGGAGCAGATCATAGTAAATTTTGCCATTGCAAAAGAGGATCTTTTTTGCAGAGGGCAAAGTTTCAGGATCAAAGAGGATTTCCTGGAAGTGGCCTTTGCTTAAGTCTTCCAGAGAAGAAATTGCCATAGGATGGCGTAAAAGGCTTTTGGGCGAAAAGATCACCAGAGGCTTTCGTAAATTTCTTTTGAGCTGTCGTCTCAAAAGGTGGAAGTACTGAGATGGTGTCGTAGGGTTGGCAACCTGTATGTTATCCTGAGCGCATAGTTGCAAGAACCTTTCCATCCTTGCGCTGGAATGCTCTGGCCCTTGACCTTCATAGCCATGAGGCAACAGTAGAACAAGGCCGCTCAGCCTTTGCCATTTAGATTCTGCTGCTGATATATATTGGTCTATAATGATTTGCGCTCCATTAGCAAAATCACCAAATTGAGCCTCCCAAATCACAAGACTTTCGGGCATGACCAAAGAATAGCCATATTCAAATCCTAGAACTGCATATTCGGACAGACTGCTATCGTAGATGCTAAAGAAATCAGGGTTGTCTGGTATATTCTTTAGGGGAATGTGGCTTTGCGCATTCTTTATGTCATAAAGAATGGCATGCCGCTGGCTGAAAGTCCCTCGTCCACTGTCCTGTCCACTCACTCGTATACTATGCCCTTCGCTAAGAAGAGTGGCAAAAGCCATAGCCTCTGCACAGGCCCAATCGATTCCTTTTCCTTCCTGGATGCATTGTTCTCTTTTTTCATAGAGTTTTTTGATTTTGGGATGCGCATTGAAATCCTGCGGGAATTGGCTTATTTTTTTTGCAAGGCCAACGAGAATTTCTTCTTTTACCGATGTCGTGCAGATTTCTTCTGCGTATTTTCCATGGAAGGAAGACCACATTCCATAAAAAGATTCCTTTGCCATGTCATGTACCTTGGCTCTCTCTGCTTTGAATCCTTCTACGAGGCAGGTATAGATGGAATCTTTCATCTTGGTGATTTCAGATTCAGCCATAATTCCTTCAGTTTTGAGCTTTTCTGCATAGATTTCGGAAATAGGAAGACGCTTTTGGATCAAGTGGTACATCTGGGGCTGTGTAAAAAGAGGATCATCGCTTTCATTGTGTCCATAGCGTCGATAGCATAGAATGTCCACAACAACATCTTTATGGAACTCCATTCTATAATCGCATGCAAGCTGGGTTGTATAAAAAACAGCCTCAGGGTCGTCGCCATTGACGTGGAATATAGGCACCATAAGCATTTTGGCTATATCGGTGCAATACGAAGTAGAACGGAAAGATTCTGGGGAGGTTGTAAAGCCAATCTGGTTGTTTACAATAATATGAACTGTGCCGCCTGTCTGGTAGCCTTTCAGATCAGAGAGATTTAGGGTTTCAGCCACAACTCCTTGTCCAGAAAAAGCAGCATCTCCGTGAATCAGCATAGGGACGATTTTGTTTCGTTCTTTATCCTGGCATTCAAACTGCCTTGCTCTTGTTATTCCTTCAACAACAGGGTTAACGGATTCCAGATGGCTGGGGTTGGGAGAAAGGAGTATTTGTATTTCTTTTTTGCCTTTCATGGTTCTTTTGGCAAGGAAGCCTTTATGATAGCGGACATCTCCACTGCCCATCACGCTTTCTGGATTATAGTTATCATCGAATTCACAGAAGACTTCTTCATAGAGTTTCCATAATGTATTTACAAGAACGTTCAGCCTTCCACGATGGGCCATGCCCAACACGACTTCTTGCACCTGATTCTCTGCCAGCCTGTCTAAAACAACATCAAGTGCCATAATGAGAACTTCCGCGCCTTCCAGAGAAAACCTTTTTTGCCCCAGATATTGAGAATGCAAAAAAGTCTCAAAAAGATTGGCTTGCAAAAGTTTATTCAAAGCAAAAACCTTTTCTTCTTTGCTAAGGGAAGGGGTGCTTCTGCATGATTCTAAATGCTTTTGCAACCAGACTCTTTCTTCTGGATTTTGGATATGCATATATTCAATGCCAATGCTGGAGCAATATGTTTTTTTTAACGATTCTATCAGCTCGCGCAGACTCATTTTATCTTTAGAAAAAAAAGGCAGGCTATGGAATGTTTTATCTAAATCTTCTTCCTTTAAACCAAATTGGTCTAAATTCCAGAGCTTTTCATCAATTTTTCTCTCTTTTCCTAAAGGGTCGATGTTTGCAATGCGATGTCCCAAGTTTCGATATCGGAAGATCAGGCTTTCTACTCCTGCCTGCTGTAGCGCATCTTCCTGGCCTGCCTTGGGAGTAACATGTTTTTGTGAATGTCCTAAATCAAAGCCTTTAAAAAAAATCTGCCATTCCTGAGAGACTTTTTCAGGATTTTTCTTCCAAATTTCATATTGAGAATCTAAAAAATCTATATTCCACAGACCAGATAGGTCGGCCATAACAAAACCCTCGATTGTTCAGATAAAGGAATGCTCATTCAACTCTTATGAAACTTCAAGCAAAAAGCGGGTTCTACTTGAAGAGATCGCTTCGTGTAAGCCTTCTTCCAGGAATCCAAAAAACAGGTATCCCATTTTTCTTTTTGCGCCAGGCCCAAGAGTCGAAT
>JABWCH010000312.1 GCA_013359215.1 Candidatus Brocadiia bacterium
AGGGCACGAAGAAAAAATTCAAAATATAGCCTTTGTACTCTTCGTGTTCTTCGTGTTCTTCGTGGTTAAATTTTTCCTAAAATAAATACCTAAAATTCATGGTAAGCCTTGAAATACAAGAAATCAGATTTAACATTGTCAAAATAAATATCAAAAAATATACTAACTATAGTTTTGCAGATTTTTTTAACTAATTATAATCCAATAAATTATACCATTAAACTTTAACACAAAAATTAAAAGTTATAGTGAGCAGGTAAAACTTTTTATGATGCTCGCCACCATCTCGGATGATAGCTTTTGCTTCTCAGGATAGGAAACGGTTAGAGTGATCAGCCAATCTTTATAAATGCCAAGGTAGACAATTTTTTGGATGGTTTCCATCTCAGGGGTAAACTCGATTTCTAGTTTATATCCTGTACTTTCCATGAATTGTTCTTTGCTTACGGGCTTTACCTTAACTTTCTTGTTTTCCTCAGCAATTCGATTGCGTCGCTCTGATGCATGCCTTTGATGATCTTGGCTTTGTGAATGTATTCTTTCTTCAACTTTCTTGACTTCAGCCAAGCGTTTTTCTGAGTCCTGGATTTGTTTTGCAACTTCTTTCGGCAACTGCGCCTGGTCCGAACCTGAACTTTTTTCCTGGTCTTTGGACTCAGGAATTTCTGGTGCTGCTTTTTCCTCTTTGCCCTGTTTTTGCTTCATGCGGGCGATCATCTCTGCTACCTTTTTACTATCCACAACAACAGTAACTGGAGTTTTTTTTTCGTATTTTTGCCGCAGCTCGCGATAATAATCTTTTAAGACATGAGGAACATAGGTTTTCAATAGTTCTTCCTTGGAATCCTGCCCATCTGGGAGAATGATTTTTTCGATTTTTACCATGATTCGCTGCGTGTTTTCCTGGTAGTTTTCCTTTGGAGCGAACACGACTAGCTTTTGGCTTTTTATTACCTTCCAGCCTTCGGGATAACGGAGGCTAAACTGCTCATCTTTGTAATCTTCTGCTCCGACCATCTGGCAGAGCAGGAAGAACAGACACCATCCAATTCGTTTCATGATTTGCCTTTCTAAAAACTGGATTGCCCATCAGAAAAAAATAAAAATGGAAAATTTTGTTCTAGCACCCTGATCCTGACTTCGTTGACTATTGGTGTTAAATATGGGTTACCGCTCAATAAAAGCGTATAGCCCTCCAGAGATATATCCTTGATGGTTATTTTACAACCATAGGGAACAAAGGCCGTGACCAGGCGATTCGCTAAAATAGGGCTTTTCATGGTAGGAAGCGAGAAAGTCGATTGCCAGTATGAATTTTTATATCGCTCAAAATCCATAGGGTCAGCGATCAAATAAGTTCCCTGCATGACGAATTCCCCGATATTGTCCATAGTAGGGTCAAAAATCCGCCATATACTAAGTGGAGACGCTGCGCCATTCGGGTCTTCTGTTCCCCATTTAGCTAAGGGGCCATTTATTTGACTAGTGGGCTTCTCAACCAAATGTCGTTCTCCTGTCCCTCCTTCAACCAGGTGCAATTTGGTGATTTCCACTCCATTCCACATTAGTTGCAGCCGATACCATTTACCCTGTTCTAACTGCACAGGTACGCGGTATTCGCTGCGCCCCAATTTACAGGGGTTTGGAAATGGCGAAAGGTAATGCAAACCAGGATCAAAAAGCGATCCCTGGAAAGGAGAACGCTTTACTTTGGAAGTTTCAAAGCCTTGCGGAAATAGGAGAGGAAGATAATCAGACAGCTTGATTACAATATTTTTTTCGCTGCTTCCATGGTCATTGATATACCATATAATCGTAGGCGGAACCGTAATAAAAAGTGGCGGTACAGGCGGTATGAAGAATAAGAAGCCACGCAATTCCACATAGTGATAGACCATCTTGAGTTCAATTTCCAGATCAGGAGGGTATCCTACAGCAACCGATCCATAAACTGCCTTGGCTAACTGGTGGGCAAACAAGCCAACGCTCTCTTTTGTTCCTAATTCCGAGTACAGATAAAACTCAATACTTGACCCATCTTGTTCCAAATTCTGGCTATAAATTTCCGCTGCCAGTGCATGGATTTTTTTATTGCCTTCAGGGTCAAGGATTCCTTTATATACAAAAAACTCTTGTGCTCTTGGTGCATAATAATCAACTTCCCAAGGTCTACAAAGGGTCCTACTCGTTGAAATATATCCTTCCTGATGCCAGTTGATTTCCGTAGCGATTCCTCGTCCTAATTGATCGACAAAAGAAAAATTACGGAAGATCGGGCTTTCCTGGCTTGTGTTGAAAAAAGGACCTGGCTTAAAATAGAGCGCGAAAGTATCAAAGCTTTCATTGTCGGTTTCAATCCAAGGTGTAATGCGGAGGCTTTGTGCATCAGAAAGAGCACCATCTTGCAAGTTCGTATGCATTTCTTTCGTATGAAGGTTATAGTCGCTTACTATTCCATTTGCCCTGGAAATTGCCCCGTAAGCTTCATGGGGATAGGTTGATGGCAATCGATCTCCTTCTATAGAATTGCCTCCTTCACTCTTCCCATTATTGGGATATAGAGGATTAGGGCCACTGAGGGCAGGGACAAGTTGACTGGTAATGGCTTTAAGATTGAATCCCCCGTTGCAAAAATCTTTTTGTGTGCAGTGAATGAATTGGCGAAAGACTTGTATGTCGGTTTCAACAAAAGCCTGGGCAACAATCTTGTCCTCCTGGATGACAAGACCTAAAGTCTCGATATGGAAAAGTCCTCCTGGAGCGAGAGTGCAGGGGGCATAATATTTGGTGAGATGAAGCCTGTCAATAGACCATCGCACATAGGAGTTGGGATTCTGGGCATTGGGTAAAGGAAGGGGACACATAGATGAAAATGCCAGAGATACTGATTCGGGCGATACCTTCTTTTCTTTCTCAGCCAATGCCCTGAGAAAATTGGCTAACTCGTCCCAGTAAAAGAATGGTCGGCGGGAGAGAATGGCATCAACAATGATGGCAGCGTCGCTTTCGCCCAAGATGTAAGTGCTATTGTCATAAGTCTTAGCTCCAGTCACACCGATCAAGATTGCGAGCAGAACTTCCCTGGAAGCTGCATTCAGGTTGATTGGATAGCAAGGCTGAAGATTCTTCGAGATTGGGTCGTACACGGATTCGCTATAACTATGAGTACAGAGATAAGGCCGAATTTTCAAGAAGATTTCATCTTCCATAGCTAGAGCCTGTTTCAATTCCTGAATATTGAAATAACCGATTCCCCTCTTGCTAACAAGTTCGCTTCCCATATCCTTGATTTTAAGTTGCTGGCATAACCGAGTCACCATGCTTTGCACCCTCTCAGTGCTGGCTTCGTTGATATTGATTTTGCAAGAGTTGTCGGTAATGCGACAGGTATAGACTGTAGCTTCATGATTTTGGTATTCTCGTAAAGCTCCACTGTATGCTACTTCTAAAATTGGCAATTGGGTAGTCTTGATTTGCCCTCGAAGGTAAGACGGTTCAGCTAAAGATATTAATGGCTGGCTAGAACTCCCTGCTGCCCAGTCTGAAAAGGCATAAGCACCTTCCTGGCAACTTTGGCGAAGTCTTACTAAGCAATAGTCAACGCCTGCATAAGCAGCCATTTTAGCAGCAGTCAAATCTGCTACATATTGGCTTCCTGCGCGGTCAAGCAACGTTTTTTTAGTAAAGAACACCCCTATCACTGATACCATGGTCAGTGCCATCACACAAAACACAATTACAATTCCCAGATTTTTTCGCTTCATTATGGATTCCTCTTAATAAAAGATTTCTCGTGATTGCTAAAAATCTTCGCTTTTCAGGCAAACGTACAAGATAGCGGTAGTAGCAGTAGAGATCACTGTCTCAAGTACCAGCTCCATGGCAAACAAAGCAAGACCGGCTGGAGGGTTAACACATCCTACAGCAATCCCTGTGATGATTGCCTTTGTCAAAGCGAAAGCAATCACTTCGGAGATCACTGTGATCATAATATCGCGGATCAATGCTTCTTTACTCTCGCTGGTCACAGCGGTGATCATGATACTAAGGCCGATCCCTGCTGTAACCCCTGCAGCACTGCCTAAAATCGTCCGCGCGGATGCCCTTTTAATTTGAGAAGCAAGTACTCCTTGAGAAACACCCTGTCGAGATAGTATCGCGACTTTAGCAACATGGACACCTTCTGGATAAATCCTGCGTACCATGGCTGATGTTGCATAGCTAGATTTATAAAACAACTGCGGCTTGGCCATAGAAATGGCCACAGGAGCAACAATCTTGGCGTGAGCTACAGCTATACCAAGAGCAGTAAATTGCCTTAAATTATCGATTCTGACAATGCTGCGGCAGGTAGCCGACTCTTGTACTGCATCTTCGACATGGAAATCAGAATTATCTTCCGCTTCTCCTTGTTCTATTTGCTTTTGGGCTACAGGTTGAGCAGCCCAGACCAGAGAAGCATCATAAAAAAATATGAGCAACAAAAGCAACACTAATAAACGCATAAAAATCTCCTAACAGATTGATGCACTTTTAACCCAAACTTTTTTGCTGCGGATGTAGAAAAATATTTTACCCAGGTATCAATCCAACCATAAATTGTATTTTTTTCCGCTCAATTCTGTAAGCAATTCATCCGCAAGAACGATACATGCATTCGCGTTTGCAGCAACAGCCAGATCCTTGAAGCTCTTCTCTGCAATCGCGCCTTGCTTTGTTTCCAGATAAGTCATAATCGCCATTGCCGTTTTTTCGATATTTCCTGCTAATCTATGTAATTTTTCGGCTTTTTCTTGGTTATCGGATGACTGATAAGGAACATCGAGAGGTGCTAGTCTTTGCTTGATTTGATATTCAAATAGCCTCAACCATTTTTCATGCTTCATTTTGTATTCTTTAGTATCTTGCTTAGTCAAAAAATCTTGGCAATTTTCCCTTAGCATTTTCCCGTACTCAGAGAAAGCGGGCAAAAGTCGATGTAAATTTTCTACGACCAGGAGGTCAACCCCTAAAGGTGTCAGATTTTGTTGATAAACCTTTTTGGGTTCTTCTGTGTTAACAAGCGCAGGAGCTTGAATCAAATTCTCCTTAGTTTGAGCAGCCAAAAGATCTTTTGGATTAACACCTATATTTTTCTGTGGATCAGAAGGCATAACACTTTTTGTGGGAATATCTTCTTGCATTTCAGATTCATCCTGGCTCATACTGTAAACTACAATAAATATACCCACAAAAGCAAACAGCAGCCATAAATAATTGGGTTTGCGTCGAACCCGCCTTGTTTGGATGACTTTTTGTCGGATGATTTTTTTTCTGACAAGAGATTTGCTTAAAGTTGGAGTCTGGGTATGGTCGCAAACCAATGGCACTATTGTGTAACCTTCCTTAAGGATCAAAGAAGATGGATCAGGTTGAATTGCTGGATTAGGCTTGGCTTCATCTGTAGCCATGATGGGCAGCGAGGATTTGTTGATTTGCCTGGTTACCTGGACGGCTTTCTCTTGGGGAGTATCCTGTTTTTCATCATCAATGCGTGAATCCTGAAGCTCTTCCCTAACCAATTTTTTAGTCATTTCACTAAACAAACGCCTTACTGTAAGATGGTCTTTGCTCCATTTCCATGTTTTGCCAACTTCTCTGAGCGGGTCCATTTTTTTCAATATCTCATAAATTTCTAAAAACTCAGGAGATTCGTGTGGTACAAGGATTTCCATTTTTTTCGTTTCGCAGGATGGGAGTCCATGGTAACCATTCTTTTGGTAAGGTACGATCTGGGAGTGCCAGCAGACAGGACAAGGGATTGTAGTGAGTATAGGATAGAAATCAAAAAGACGATAGATTCTCTGGCAGCATGGACATTGCCTATAAAAAAGCTGGATTTCGCTTTGGATCTTGCTGAATTTTTCCTGCTGCTGAGGAGAAAATTCAGAGAAAAGGATTTCCTGGAGCAATTTGGCACCTTCTCCGCGTAGCTCCCTTTCCCTGGCGCGTTCTGCATCTTTGAGCTGGTCAAGGCTGATTAGCTCATCCAAAACCAAATTTTTGAAACGAACGAATCCCTGGATGATGGTATCAGGAATCGCTTCCCAGTGGGTAACACCTTGCAGTATTCTTTTCTGAAATTCAGACAATTCCTCGACCTGGAAAGGAGTAGCAAAGCCATTCTCTATCCAGATTTCTCCCATCTTTTGTGAGGGTTTTTCATGTTGCTTCTTTAAGCTTTCCATTAATTGTTTGGCAGTTATTAGACCTTGGTCGATAGCGATTCTCCCTATCGTACAATGTCCATATCTTTCTATTTCAAGGAAATTGAAGGTTTGATCCATATAGTTCATCCTAAAACATTTAACACCTTGTTTACAAAATAATGGTGTAGCAAACTTCAAGAACTATATTTTAGTTTCTTAGGTTTTGAAAGTCTAGCAAAAAATAGACATTCCAAGAATTAATTATTTAATTATTTAATACTTTGACAATGTTAAATTACTGTTGTTGATTAGCAATTACTTACGACAGTTTTTCGATTTATCATTAACCACGAAGAACACGAAGGGCACGAAGAAAAAAGAAAAATGTGTCGCATTAAAGTGAGACTGCTGTCAACCTAAACTTAAACTTAAACGAAAAATTAAGCAGAGTTCAAGCACAAGACAAGGCTTACATTTAGGTCTAAGTTGAGGTTTAAGTCTCATTTAATTATTTAATGCTGATTTCTTATTGATTTTCTTGCTTGATTGTCCAGTAGTTTCCTGTTCCGCCAATATTTTCAATCACATTCATCATGCTTACATGGCTATTTAGCGAAATCTGGCTTAGCGTCTCATGCAATAGCTTTTGATTTTGCCATTTCTCCTGTAGCTGAGCAATATCTTTTGCGTCAGGCTGATTTTTTACAGGTTGCTGATTCTGCGATAGAATTTGATGGTAAAATTGCCTCTTTTGCGATTCTGACATGCTTTTTAAATTTTTATCCACCACACTCCAGATCAAAGAAATACAGCATATAATTTGCTTTTGCTCCAAAGGCATGGATGGGAACTCGGTTTTTATTTGCTCTTTTAATAAAGATATTTCCTGTCTATCTATCCGTATATTCTTTCCAGCCATTTTTTGTAAAAATTGAATATAGCTTGCCAGAGAATGGATGTCTTTTTCTGTTAAAATGAGTCTTGTTTTTTCATCAAACAAAATTACAGATACCTCACTAAATAGCAAACGGATTAAGGCAGACTGTTGTTCTGGCTTTATGCTTTTTGTATTTTGGTACAACAAAGATAAAATTTCCTGCCGAACCAAACCTATTTTCAAGGGATCGCCTAAATGCAAAAGAGTCTGCATAGCATTTTGAATATCTTGGAGATCTTTAGAAAAGGCCATGGGGTTGATTTGAAACTCTTTTAACCAGGCATTCTTCAAAGCTTTTTTCTCTTCTTTTGACAAGCTTCGTTCTATGAGAAATTCTGTAAAAAATAAAGCTGCCTGAAAATCGCTTTCTTTGAATTGGTAATTTTCATGCTGCAAAAGAATCCTGTCTTGCTTCTGCGCAGTTTCTTTTTGTAGTGCAATCCTATTTCCTTGCATATCCATAAGAACCCACAGTTTTTCTTTTTGCTCTACAATATGATAATAAACGATTTGATGGCTTATTTTATCCTTCATATAGAGAACTTTTCCTTCGATACTGTATTCTCCTGTCCCCTGGTAAGGGGAAACAATAGTATATTCTCGGTTTGGATAGAATGTTACCAGGATGTTCAAAACAGGGTCTTTCCATGTACCTACAATGTTTCCCTCTGCTAACAGGTAAGAAAAAAAGCAAAGGATAGTCAATATAGAAATCCTTAATATTGATATAATCTTCATCTTGTTCTTCTTTCTGTAATATATACTACAAAAGACATAACTAACTGCAAAAGATATAACTAAGGAATCGGAATTAAATAGGAAATTATAGTTTTGTCTTAATCTTAATCGTAATCTTAATCTTAATCGTTATCTTAATCTTAATCTTAATCTTAATCTTTATCTTTATCTTTATCAATGATCATAGAGGATAGGGATAAAGAGAATGATTAAGATGAAGATAACGATTACGATTACGATTAAGATTACGATAAGGATTAAAGACTTGGATTAACAAGAGAAGGACTTTTGTGCAATGCATCCAATCTTTCTTCTCAATATTTTCCGCGGCTTTGCGGTAAAGCTTTTAATTTGTATTTAAAGAATAACGAAGGTTCGCTATCTATTCCATCGTTTCCATGCTATCATGGCAAAGCAAAGCATCATTGATAGAAATGTTGCTGGCTCTGGAACATTGTACATTTGAGAAATGGTATGTCCGTCTCCGCTCCCCAGAAAACTAATTTCGCTATCGGAAAGTACCCTGCTCCATACGCCAATTTCATCCAGCCTTCCATCAAAAAATTCATTCCATCCTGGGCTTCCAGCATAGGAATAAGAAGCACCAATGGCAGCGTTTAAAGTTCCTGAAGCTATATCTACATTGGCATGGTCTGCAATATTGACAGTTGTATTCTGAAGAACGCCATTAACATACATTTTTACAACGCCATCTCTGTCAAATGTTGCGGCTATATGGATAAAATTAGAATTTTGAATAATGGTATTTGTGGGTGCCATATGCTCGTGTCCTGCAACACCAAGAATTCCCATGCCCTGGCCTGTGTAGCCAGCATAGCCATTATATTGCAACAAAGCATATCCTGGCTGAGGGCCGCCATGCGTCCCTTTGGAAAAAATTCTGGAATGCTTGTTTACATCTGCCTGTACCCACGCAGCGATTGTCATATCGCTTTTATAGGGATTCAAGCTATCTTTATCGCCTAAATCTATACGGTCATCCGTTCCATCAAAGTTGTATGCGCCTCCAAATTTTCCATTAGAAACCCATGTTGCTCCGCTTACACTTCCATGGTTTGAATAATTAGACAAATCATTGGCATTGGAATCAAAATTCCAATATCCTTTTAAAGCTATTTCATACGCATATCCAGGAACAGCAGCAATCAATAAAATAGCGATGATAGCAATTTTTTGAAACATCATAGGCAATCCTTTCTCTAAAAAGCGAACTTTTTCATAAAACAGAAGTTTCCGTAATCTTTGGAAATCAAAAAAAAATAAGCTTTAGAAAGAATAATAGAAATGCAATCGCTTTTTTATGAATATGTTATGCTATTAA
>JABWCH010000313.1 GCA_013359215.1 Candidatus Brocadiia bacterium
TAGCTACGGCTACACTTGCGGCAATTTTGTCACTTTCTCCTCGCTCTCCGAGTGCCTCAAAATTTTCGCCTAAAATTATTTTTCGGATAGGCTCTTAGTCCTACAAAGCTATCTGAATCGATCGTCGCTATGGAAAGCGATCTGCGAAAAACAAAGCGAAAAGAGAAATAGAGATAATTTTGAAGGGTTTGTTTAAATCTTTGGAAACCAAAGCTGAAAACTCCTTGAGCTGATTTTCGAGCCAGGCAGTAATGAGTAAATTTAATTTTTTGCCTTGATCTTCTCCAAAACACCTTTTATTTTTTCATCCATTCCATACCAAACCACAATCTCTTTCTGCCTCAAGGCTTGTGTATAATATTTTCTGGCTTTTTGTGGATTATTTTGGCTTTCGTAAATTTCAGCCAGATAAAAACATGCCATCAAGCTATTTTCCATGAAAAGCAAACCATTTTTGATTGCAATCTCGAAATTTTTTTGTGCTTCCGCTATCTGATTATTTTGTAGTTGTAAGCAAGCCAATTCATAGCGGACATCAGGATGAGATGGTTTTATTCTAAGTGCTTCCTCTAAAAGGATCTGAGCTTTTTTAGGCTGCTTTTGTATATTATAAAGATCAGCAAGCCCTAGCCGCTGGTTAAAAGTCATCTGGCCCTTGGCTCTATAGGATTCTAAGGCATTTATGATTTCTTCTAAAGAAAGATTGGCATTGGCTTGCGCTTTCTGGCTTTGTATATTGCTGCCTAAATGAGCATAAAGGGGAGCGAGATAGCGGTAGCAATCCATAGCCCTTTGAGAATATTTGTCTTCCTGGGCCAAAACAGATTCAAAGTGCTTGCAGGCATCTACAGGTCTTTTGCTTTTAAATGCCTGAACTCCCATAGAAAACTGGGAATCCAGATAGGTTTCTCTTGTATGCTCTTTCATACTAGCATTCATGGTATTGCATAAAAAAAATAAAAAAATTCCGCCTGTAAAAAGGCATAAAGATTTTTTTAATTGTTTGTTTTTAAGGCTGAGATAAAATTCTTTTAAAGCAAAAACAGCAAACACGACCATCATGGCCTCTACAGGAAGACGAAACCTTGTAACAACATAAAAAAGTACCATCAAGGTTGTCTGATGTATCAAGATCAAATACAAAGGAATCCACCTGCGCCATTCTTTAAAACTGCAAAAAATTCCCAAAATTCCCAAAGGCGCAATCCACCAATAGGCAAAAGGAGTGAAAGGCTTTAGCACATTTGCATGGGACATAACAGAGATGACATCGTGTGCATCATACCCATGAAAAACAAACCACAATTTTTGCAAATAAAGAAGCAAAGATTCCTGGGGATACTCTTTTAAATAATGCCAGGCATATTCGCAATAAAACGACGAAGATTCTTTCAGATTCATGGGCTTGCCTTCAATAATGGAAGAAATCTCCATAGCGATTTCAGCATCGCCCTGAAAAGGAGCAGTATAGCGAGAGGCTTCTTTGCCTTTTCTACGATTTTCCTGCAAAACCCATTCTTTCTGCAAAAGAGCATGAGGCGGATGGTATAGAACACCGACATTCTTATAATTGTTGCTGCTATAAAATATATACCCTGGATTTGTTACTGTGATGCCTGGTTCTCCGATGAGCCAGATGTTTTGCAAAACAACAGGAAAGAGTATAATAAGCAAAGAACTAATAAAAAGAGCAGTTTTTTTAAGAAAAAGAGAAAAGGATCTTTCCTGAAAATAGGCCATAGGAAGAATAAGCACAGCAAGAAAAACGTAGTTGCTTCTTTGCAAAATAGCAAACCCAAGAAGAATTCCAGGTAAAAGCCAACAAATAATTCCTTTTTTCTTCCATATCCAATAAAGACTCCAGACAATAAAAACAGAGAGAAACATGCCTAAAAAATCAGAAAGAAAGGTGGTTTCGTATAACACAAAGCTATGATAGCAGCATGATACAATAAAGCAACCCCATGCTGCTTTTAAACCGCATAGATGATGGGCAATGGAAAAAAGAAATAAACAAGAAAGCGACCCTAAAAAGATTTGCATCCATAGAATCCCATCTGTAAAATTTCCAAAGATTGCCTTGCAGAATGCTATAAAATAGCAATAAATAGGGCTATAAGAAAAAGGTCTTTCCGCTACCAACGCGCTTTCCAGAAGCTGTTGCCCAAGTATCAGATATTTTTCAAAGAACTGAGGAGCAGGGGCATAAACAAGCATCAATAAGCGAAATAGAAAAGCAAAAAAGAAAACAAAAAGGAGTGTAGAATATTTAAGAGATTTCATTGATGGATTTCTCTACTTTATATAAAATAATGATTGTACCTAGGGCGTTAAATAATGAAAAGAATTATATAAAAGTTAACACCTATGACGCTCAGGTCATGCGTGTTAACTTTTCGATGCAACTCTTTACCCTGAAAGGGTTTTATATACTAGCCCATGGGTAAAAAGGATAATAAATTTTAGCCATGAAAGGGCGTGACATAAAATTTTCCAGGTATGTTCCGCCCTTTCATGGCTTGATGATGCCTGTCCCAATACCCATGGGCTGGTATTTTAAACCCATACGGGGTAAAGAATTATATAAAAGTTAACACCTATGACGCTCAGGTTGAGGGTTAGGTTTAGGTGTACGCCAGGATATATGAGCGTCCGAAATAATTGGATTACACCCTACTTCTTATGCTTACACGGAGCAGCCGCTTTCAAGAGCGATAGGCTTTCATAGCAAGGCTTCTTGCTGCTTTATTATCGACAACAGGCTTGGGATACAAAGGAGTTCCACACTCTTTTACCCATGTCTGGATATAGGAATTTTGGGGATCAAACCGCTTTTGCTGTAATATAGGATTAAATATGCGGAAATAAGGTACACTATCGCATCCTGTGCTTGCGGCCCATTGCCAGTTGCCATTGTTTGACGATAGTTCGTAGTCTAGTAACTTCTTTGCAAAATACGCTTCCCCCCAACGCCAGTCGATCAGAAGATGCTTTGTTAAAAAAGAAGCAACGATCATCCTGACTCGGTTGTGCATATACCCTGTTTTGCTGAGCTGGCGCATCCCTGCATCTACAAGGGGATAGCCTGTATTGCCTTTGCACCATCTATCCCAATGTTCAGAATCTTGACTCCATTTTATGGAATCACGCTCTTTGCAAAAGCTATGATTTACAACCTTGGGGAAATGGTAAAGGATTTGCATAAAAAATTCTCGCCAGATCAGCTCTGACAAAAAAATTTCATTTTCCTCCAAAGCCACTTTGACTAGCTCTCTTATGCTGATAGTACCAAATCGTAGATGGACTCCCAGAAGTGTTGTACCTTCCTGGGAAGGAATATCTCGATAAAGGTGGTAATGGGAAATTTTTCCTTTGTCTATAATCTCAGAAGGAATGGGAAATTTTCCTGGCTTGAAACCAATTTCATGCAAAAGAGGCGAACTGAATCCATGGATTTGCAAAAATCGCCCTGAAAGTGGCTGGCAATCATAGCCCTGCCAATCGCTTTTATTGAGCTTTGCTCTCCATTTTTTGGCAAATGGCGTATATTTGATATACGGAGATCCGTCTGGTTTAAGAATGTCGCCTTTTTCAAAGATCACCTGGTCTTTGCAGGTAATAAAATCAATACCGCGCTCTTTTAAAAGATTGTTTACCTTCAAATCTCTTGCCATGGGATACGGTTCATAATCATGGTTAGCAAATACCTTCTGTATGCTATAGTTACGAACCAAATCTTGCCATACAGAACAAACATCTCCCTGAAAAATCAATAAAGTGCCTTTATTTTTTTCCAGATTTTGTGATATTTCCTGTAGCCTGTCATAAATAAACTGGACTCTGGAATCCTCTTTATCCTCTAAGGGATTCAAAATTTCTGGATCAAAAATAAAGATAGCCAAAACAGGAAGGCTGTCTTGCAATGCAAGATGCAATGCATGGTTATCGTAGAGCCTTAAATCTCTACGAAACCAAAAAATATTAATTTTTTTCAAATAGTAATTCCTGCTTAAAGATCTCAATCAAAAATTTTTTTACGAGCATGGCAGTAAGGGGAGCTACCTTTTTTCTCATAGTAGTCCTGATGGTAGTCTTCTGCTTTCCAGAAAACAGATGCTTTGGTTAGTTTGGTGGCTACTTTGTAGCCTTTAGCTGAAAGTAAGGAAATAATTTCCTCGGCTGTTTTTTTCTGCTCTTCGCTTGTATAAAAAATTTCTGTGCGATATTGATCTCCTATGTCTGGGCCTTGCCTGTCTACCTGGGTAAAGTCGTGGATTTCAAAAAAAAGCCTGGCAAGCTCTTTATAGGAAACCAAGGCAGGATTAAAAACTACCTCCAGGGCTTCTGCATGGCCTGTATTGTGAGAACAGACTTCCTGGTAGGTTGGGTTTTCTTTTTCTCCGCCCATATAGCCCACTGTGGTTTCCATCACGCCTTTTGCTTTAGCGAAATAGTATTCCACTCCCCAAAAACAACCTGCGGCAAAATAGGCTTTTTCCAAAGGAATAAAGGACATGGAAATCGAGTTTACACAGTGTCTTGTATTCTTTGCTGTAAAGCCTTCGCCCAAAAAAACGTGTCCTAAATGGGCATTGCAGTTGGCGCAAAGGATTTCTGTTCTTCTACCATCAGCATCGGGAACGCGGTTCACTGCTTTGGGAATTTCATCATCAAAGCTCGGCCATCCACATCCCGAATCGAATTTGCTTTCCGATTTATACAAAGCAGCATTGCAACGCCGACAGACATAAAGCCCTTTTTCTTTATGATTATAGTACTTACCGCTAAAAGGACGCTCTGTCCCTTTGTGAACTATGATATGCTCTTCTTCTGGAGTTAATGGATTCCATTCTTTCTGCATTTTCTGAGGTTTTTGTTCCATGTTGTTTTCCTTACAATATGTGCTAAAAAAGAAAACAAAAATACATAATAAAAGTGTAAAAAGAAATTTCATAAAATACCACCTTAAAAAAGGTTTTTAGCAACCTCATCCAAGATCGCTTCTTGATCA
This sequence comes from Candidatus Brocadiia bacterium, assembly GCA_013359215.1. Taxonomy (GTDB): domain Bacteria; phylum Planctomycetota; class Uabimicrobiia; order Uabimicrobiales; family JABWCH01; genus JABWCH01. The sequence goes on from JABWCH010000313.1 coordinate 5,012, forward strand.
TGAATAGAGACACCACTAAACCAAATTCCTTGGGGATAAAGCAAAACATTCGGGCCTTCTTCACATAACCCAAAGCAACCACTATGAGAAACTCTAACTTTGCCTTTCCATCCTCTTTTGGATACTTCTTCTTTTAACGCATCTTTCATTTCCATGCTTTTCCCATCAGCACAAGATTTGCCAGAACCTTTTCGATCATTGACACAAACAAAGATATGGCATTGGTATGGGGAAATATTCTTTTTCATAATGCCTCCGAAATTTCAAAGATAATCAACGGATAAGTCATAAGAACAGTCACGCTCATGCTGTCGTAAAAAAATTATTCTACTTGACATCGACAAGATATATTTATTCAATAATGTACCAAATATTACAATACAAGACCAAACAATTTTGAGAGAAGAAGTAAAAAACACAATAATTTGACAATACTACATTAAAGATCACAAGTCCCTTCAAGCAGAATATATCATGATTTTTAATTTGACATTGCGTACCAGATTAGTAAAATAAACATCATGTTTCCTTTCTTTTAAAATTCTTTAAAACAACATAAGGAGGTTTTATGAGAAAATTCTTTTTAATTCTTTTTTTGGCCTGCCTTATCCCTGTCTTTGCAGTAGGGCCGATTGGTGAATATTATGTGGTTAACTGGGTGAATAATGGAATGCATGTTCTCCAAAACAATAGCGTCCTTCGTTCCTGGAGTACAGGAGGAAACAGGGAATTAGCGGTTGTTGTCGAGGGAAATAGCGTTAAAACCATGGGCTATGACTATAATGCTTATGGGCGAGAATATTCTTTATCAGGAACGGTTCTTGGGCCAAGCTACACTAACCCTTTCAGTGGTATAGGCTTCCATGATGGTGCTACAGATGGTACTTATTTTTATTCCTGGGCCTGGCACAACCAGACTTTGTATCGTTTCGACAAAAATTGGGCCAATGGAACAGCACTGTTTGGTCTTTCTGGAAAAAGCAGGCTTGCCATCACCTATGATCCCACCAACAACTCTCTCTGGCTTTCTGGATATAATGATGCCTCTTATACTATGCAAAACTACACATTATCAGGTTCTTTGATTACTTCTTTTAGCGTTGCAGACTACAATACAGGTGGTTTGGCTATGGATTATAACGATGGCACTCTCTGGTACAGTGTTTCTGGTGGCGAAACCTTCCGCCAGTATTCTCGCACTGGTACATTGCTACAGACAGTAACCATTAGCGGCGCAGGGAGTGGGATCTGGGGTGGTGAATTTAAATTCAATAGCACTGTCCCCGAACCTTCCAGCCTCGCAATGCTATTTCTAACCTTGTTATCCTGGTTCTTTTTCCGCAATAAACAATGAGAATTCAATAACTTTCCCATAAGATTTCACCGCAGAGTCGCAGAGGACGCAGAGAAGAGAGAAAAATTAAGTGCTATGCAATCGCCTTTTGGAAAATAATTTATGTAATAGGAGTTACGCAAAGAGATTTTTATTTGGGGGAAAATTTTTGTAAAAATTTTCCCCCAAACCCCCTTTAAAAACTTTTATATTTTTATTT
>JABWCH010000314.1 GCA_013359215.1 Candidatus Brocadiia bacterium
TATAAAAGTTTTTAAAGGGGGTTTGGGGGAAAATTTTTACAAAAATTTTCCCCCAAATAAAAATCTCTTTGCGTAACTCCTATTATTTAATTCTCATCGTTAAATGGGAACTTATTTCATTCTGATTCCTTATCTATTTTTTCTCTGCCATCAACTGGATAATCAGAAAATAGATTTCCATAGCATCCCGTTTGGCTCTTTCTTCGTTGGACGAAGAGCCTGAATGTCCGCCTTGGGCATGTTCCATGAAATAGGCAGGATAACCCATTTCTTGTAGTTTTGCGTGCATCTTCCGACTGTGACCAGGATGAACGTTGTAATCATCGCTACGTGTACTCAGAAAAGTCAGGGGAATGGTCTGCCATGACTCTATGGAAGGAACATTATGATAGGGCGAATATTTGGCTAGGAAATCATAGTCTTCCTGGCTTGCGTCAGGATCGCAAAACTCCGCAGTATAGGCAGAACCAAAGGTTTCTCCACCCAAGACTTTAAAGCGAAGCATATCGAACAACCCTACTTCTGCAATCATGGCATTAAAAAGCTCAGGTTTCATGCAAAAGACAGAGCCTACCAAATTCCCTCCATTGCTCACGCCTTTGATTCCAAGATAGGCAGGAGATGTGATGCCTCGTTTGATGATGTCTTCTGCTACAGCAATAAAGTCTTCATAGCTTTTATTGCGTCCTCTTTTTGTGGCAACATTGTGCCAGTCTGGCCCGAACTCTCCGCCTCCTCGAATGTTGGCAGATACATAAACGCCACCTCTTTCTAGCCAAAGTTTGCCTACTATATCTCGATATAGGGGTACTTCTGTTTCTCCAAAGCCGCCATATCCATAGAGCAACGTAGGGTTTTTACCATCCAATCCCATACCTTTGTGAGATATGACATAGTAAGGAACAAGAGTGCCATCCTGGCTAGGGGCTGTGAACTGTCTTGACTGGAATTTCGAGCTGTCAAAGCCTTCAGGCATGACCCTTAGTTTGTCTGCACCCAGGCCATTTTCTTTGACGAGATAAAGGGTCTGAGGAACAAGAAAATTTTGGTATATCAGGAAAATGCGTTCGTTGTAGATGTTTTCAGAAAACACCACATCTCCGCCGCGTATTCTATACTTAGGGACTTTGATACTGCCCTGATCCTGGATATCCTGCACTGTATCCCAGGAATATCGCGAATTCTCATCCCATTTTAGAAGCTTTCCATTGATATTATCCAAAATATGCAAAAACAAATGATTCTGGCTTGCAATAGCCCCTTCATACTTTTGCTTATCTTGCGGCTCCCAAAGCCTTTCGATTTTCGTTTTGAGTTCATCCCATTCTTTGTAAACCAAAGCGTCCAATAAGGGAATCGCTACAATAGAGCCTGTTTTGATCTCAGGAAGATCAGGCTCTGGCTCTTGCAAAATAAAGAGCAAAAGGCCATTGTAATCTCCCTGGTATTGGAATCGCGTGGAAAGAGGAAGATACGCAGTATCGTATTTTCTGGTTGTGTCAATAATAGAATATTTGTCTTCACTGCTATTCAATCGGGAAGCAACGAGAATGAATACTGTTTCTCCTGTATTGTGGCTAATGCCATGGAATTCTAAATTCCGAATGCTCTTAGACCCTGTAAAGACAGTTTCAGCAGTAGAAAAGGGTGTGCCTCTTTGCCATTTTTTTAAAATGATGGGAAACTTGGTTTCGTCTGTAACCGAATCTGGGCCAAGGTATGTCAGGACAAGCAGTGTATCTTCATTGAGCCATTTTACCCAATCAAAGGCATCAATATTTTCCAGATAGAAGCCTTGTTCCTTGTCGTCTGGCTTGACAAACTTCTTGCTTGCAAAATCGAATTCTCGGATAATGGATTTGCTTGCACCATAAGGAGTTAAAGTTACCAGACATCTTTCTTTGTCTTTTGCTTTTTTAGAAGGATTCTGTAAAATGCTGTATTCTTTGGGAATCCATACTTTAGACTCTTCCTGATTGACTTTTCCCATGTCCAGCAAATCTTCCCAATTGCTGGTGTTGGTAATATAGTCGGCTAAAAGTATTCTTCTCAAAATGCCATAAGGGTGTTCTGCATCGTTGGAAAACATATAAACATAGCCATTTTTTAAATCAATGCTTCCAAATGTCCCATTTTGGCTATAGACATCATAGATATTTTTTGCCTCTTGCTTTAGCTCATCGTACAGACCTCGGACTTCTTGCAGCTTTGCAAGAGTTTCATTGTTTTCCTGTGCTACCCAATTTGCTACGTCAACATCGCCTTGTCTTGTTTCTAAAAAGACAAAAGCATCTCCCTGAGAATCAGATTTATTATCGCTATCGCAGCTAACGAGTAAATAAATGCTAAAAAGAAAAAGCAAAGCAAAACAAAAGCGCATGTTTGTCTCCTTAAAATTGGGGGAAAATTTTTACAAAAATTTTCCCCCCCTTTAATTCTGATTCCTAAATATCTTCTTTGCAGTTTGTCTTAAAACCTGCTTGAACCAGGGCATGCAAATGGAGCATTCCTGCTGGTTTATGAGATTCATCCACAACAGGTAAAATAAAGATAGGTCTTGGTTTATGATTTTCCATCAACTTAAGAGCATCGTAGGCCAACGTATGGCTATAAACATGGGTTGGATTTTTTGTCATAAGTGTATATACCTGGGCGGTCATGACATCCGATACATTGCATCCTTTGTCCGCAAATTTTTCCATGATCCTTCGGATGTCTCCATCGGTCAGAATGCCAATGAGCTTTCCTGTGTCATCTACAATGCTTGTTCCTCCCAGGCTATGCTGTGTAATCATCTTCAAAGCAAGGGAAAAGGTATCATTAAAACGGATAACAGGGTTGTCTTTTTCTCCATTGAGCAGGCTCTTTACTTGCAATGTAAGCCTTTTCCCTAACATGCCTTTAGGATGAAAAACTGCAAAATCCTCTGGAGTAAAATTCCTGGCTTTCATCAAAGCCACGGTAAGTGCATCTCCTATAGCCAAAGTCAGAGTCGTGGAGGTTGTCGGGACTAAATTATATGGGTCTGCTTCTTTGACCTGGCCTAGAGAAATCGTAGCGTCTGCTGCTTTTCCCAAAGTGCTTTCCTGGCTTGATGTAATTGCTACAACAGGAATCTGCATTCCTTTAACAACAAACAAAAGATCCAGGATTTCTTTGGTTTCCCCAGAAAAAGAAAGGGCGAGAAGAACGTCTTTTCGATGCACTATTCCTAAATCTCCGTGGAAACCTTCTGCTGGATGGAGGAAATGGGATGCAACGCCTGTGCTTGTAAAGCTTGCTGCGATCTTTTGTCCAATATGTCCGCTTTTTCCCATGCCTGTGATGATGACTCTGCCTTTGCATTGAAGAATGATCTGGCATGCTTTTTCAAAACCATCATCCAGACGATGGCAGAGGCTGGAAAGGGCCAGAGATTCTTCGGCTAAAACTTTCTTTGCTATACCCACCAGGGAAACAGTGTCTTCCTGGCTTTGCGATGTATTCTGTATCATAAAAACTAAAAGGATCCTCTTATAAAAACTTTTTATTTGGGGGAAAATTTTTGTAAAAATTTTCCCCCAAACCCCCTTTTAAAACTTTTATATATTTATTTTGCAATAGGTTATGATAAAAATAAATTTTGTTTTTCAGCTTGGGGGGAAAATTTTTCCCCCTTTATAAACTAACTGCCGCAGCCACAGCCTGTGCTTTGGGAATTGGATTTGTTAGAGGCTGTGTTTTGTGTTTGCTGGACTTCTTTCTGTTCTTCTGCTTGCTTAGGTTTTTCTTGCACTTCGTTTTGGATGGCAGGAGCTTGTTTTTGGCATCCACACTGGCAGCCTGTGAATAAGAAAGAAACGCAAACAAAAATCAACAAATAAACAGACATAGTACGCATAGTTTTTCCTTTCATAAATTTTTGTTTTAGAACAGCATAGATTGTATTTTTTTTTGTTTAAAAGGCAAGGAGAAAATGGCAAGATTTTCTTATATCAGCTATGATTTTCTTATTCTTTTGCAAAAGAATCTGCTGTGTGGTAAAATGCTTTTAGTTACTTGGAACAAAGATAGCTCTTTTAAAAATTTTTTGAAAGGGGAACTATAGTATGATTTTGTATTTGCAAAAATATCCTTTCCGAGCATTGTTTATTTTGGTTTTGCCTTTTGTTCTTTTTTCTTGTGCCACTGTATCGGAAACAGAGGTAGCAAAGGCAAATAGGGAAGCTATTGTAAGCCCATCATTAAAAAATAGCTCTGCCTATCTCCTCAAACGAAAGGTTGTGATTGCCAGGTTTAGCAATGAAACAACCTATGGGAAAAGTGTATTGCTGGACAACGAAAACCTTCTGGAAAAGCAAGCATCTGATATTCTTTATACAAAGCTAGGCGAATCGCAAAAATTTTTGCTTTTTGAACGGCATGATACACAAAATATTTTACAAGCCTTAGATAAAGGCTCCATGGAAAGCCTGAAGCTGCCAGCGGACTATCTTATTGTTGGTTCTGTGGTAGAGTTCGGCAGAGAAACTACGGGGAAGACAGGTGTTTTTAGTCGTACCAAGATGCAGCGTGCGCGTGCCCGTGTCAATATCCGCATTGTCAATGCCAAAACATCCCAGGTAATCTTTGCAACCGATGGTGCAGGAGAAGCAGAAGTCGAAGTAGGAACGGTTTTAGGCGTTGGAACACAGGCAGACTATGATTCTACCTTGAATGATAAGGCCATTGGTGCAGCCATATCCAAAGTGGTCAGCAATCTTGTAGAAAATCTTTTGGAACAGCCGTGGCATTCCTATATCCTATCAGTAGAACCAGAGGGATCTTCGCAGGTTGCGATTATTGGTGGTGGCCCTTCCCAAGGTCTAAAATCAGGACACAAACTATCTGTATGGAAAAGAGGGAATATTGTCCATAATCCTCAGACAGGAATGCCTTTAGAACTGCCAGGAAATAAAGTGGCAAGCATCGAGGTTGTTTCTACTTTTGGAAATAGCCCTGCGAATGAAGGTTCTCGCTGTGTGCTTCTTTCAGGCTCTTTGCCATTGGAAGATTGGGCAAACTATATTATAAAGGAGGAAAAGCCATGAAGTATTTTTTGGCTTGCGTATTGTTTCTGGCAGGTTGCTTTGCGCAAAGGAATGAAGTAGTACAAAAAGATTCTCTTTCCTATTTGCTTTTTTCTGGATCATACCAGGGTGCTTCCTTTAGTGCATACAAAGAGAACGCGCCTGTTTATGATAGTGTCAAGATCCAGGCCAACCAGAAATACTCTATCGCGCCTGGCACATACCGCATAGAGGTTCGCCATAAAGGTGAAATCATCACCAACCGTCTTTTGTTTTTTAGCGATGGACAAACACAGGAGATACGCTTGCCATGAGAATTCCGAACCCTGGCTTTTGGCTTTTACTTTTTTATGCCATGCTCTTTTGGGGATGTGCCAGTGCATGGGAGCGATATAGCGAATCGCTTTACCATTCCATGCAGGAAGATTCACCAGAGGCAAGAGAAAAGCATAGCCAGCTTCTGCAAGAGATTATTTCGGATGCTGAGTCCAAAGGACAAAAACCCTATCCTGGCCTTTGTGCAGAGTATGCTTTTTATCTTGCCAGAATGCAAAGGACAGACCAGGCATCTGTCTATCTGGAAAAAGAAATCCAATATTACCCTGAATCCATTACTTTTGTCAGAATCCTGGAAAGGATGATGAGAGGAGCAAAAGATGTTTTGTCCCCTACTACAGAATCGGAAAAAAAATAGGCAAATTTATGCTTTCTTGTGCTTTTTATCGATTTTTTTCTGCTCTGCCTGCACTACGCGCAATTGGGAGCGCGAATCAGCCTATTATTCTGTAGCACCGCGCACCATTCTGATTATGCCGCCGCGCAACCTCACTAGTGCAGTGGAATCAGGCCGCTTTTTAACGGCTACTCTGGTCAAGCCCCTTATAGACCATGGTTACTACGTCTTTCCAGTGGAAGCCACTATGGCAGTCTTCCGACAGGAAGGAATCGATGAAGGCACGGCACTTCAGATCCCACCCAATAAGCTCCGCCAATACTTTGCAGCCGATGCTGCTCTTTATCTCGATGTAGAAGCCTGGGACACTACGTATGCAGTTCTGGCGAGCGATGTTCGTGTTGTTGCTAACTACCGCCTTGTCAACACAAATACAGGCAGTATCTTATGGCAAAATCGTGCTGAATGCCATCGTAGTTCTCATGGCTACGTTTCTGGAAATGCCTTAGCCAGCCTTATTGCAAGCAGCATCAATGCAGCACTCAATGCAGCCTTCACCCAATATTTTTCCCTGGCACAAGAAGCGACAAAACAATCACTCCAGACCTTACTTCCTGGCTATCGTCACCCTGATTACGAAAGAATACAACAAGAAATCCAATTATGGAAGTCCAGGCACAAACATGGCCTAAAATAGAAGACCTCATCTTTTTTACCCAGGGCATTGCCCCATAGATGTCAATTTAAAGGATAAGCAGAGCGTAGTGTAAGCCTTCTGTAAGGAATCAAAAACAGTACCGCTTGGCGCATCAAAAAATTTTAT
>JABWCH010000315.1 GCA_013359215.1 Candidatus Brocadiia bacterium
ATTTCTTAATCTGTTTCATAACAATATCTTACATCTTTATATTTTTCTTATATTATTGCCATTTTTTTATAAAATGGGAATAGAATTTGCGTATACACAAAATACTATTGCTATAGACTTATGCTATAAAATATGTTACAATAAATAAAATCGAACTTCTTAGTTTCTATATCCAGGAAAGTGAACCTGTTTTATGCTACCACAAATCAAAAAATATGGAATTATCCCTAATGAAGAATACGGACAGAACTTTTTGGTTCGGCAAGACATTCTATTATATCAAATAGAGTATGCCAAAATACAGAGCGATGATGTTGTGTTGGAAATCGGCCCAGGTATAGGCAATCTAACAGAGCTTCTTGCGCAAAAAGCCCAAAAAGTAATTGCCATAGAAAAGGACACCCAATTCAAAAACTGCCTGGGGGATTTACAAAGACAATACAAAAACCTGGAAATCTTTTGGCAAGATGCAGTTTTGTTTTCTTATCCTTTTTTTAGCAAAGTCGTTGCTAATCTTCCCTTTAAAGTATCTTTGCCCATTACATTTAAAATTTTAGAAAGGCCATTTTCCAAAGCAATTCTTCTTTATCAGAAAACAATGGCAGAAAGAATTTGTGCTTTGCCTGGCGAAGAAAAATATAGTAGGGTTAGTGTTCAGATGCACAGGCTTTGCCAGCCAAGATTCTTGCAGATCATAAAAAAAAGTGATTTTTATCCACCGCCCGAAGTAGATTGCGCCTTAATAGAATTGAATAAAATAGATCCTCTCTTTAGCATACCAGACAACTCTTTTTTCAAAAACGCGCTTGACTATCTATTTTTCTATAGAGAATCTACATTAAAAGAAGCCTGTGCAACCTTAGGCAAAAAAAACTCCCCTTCCTCTCTTGATTCCTGCTTGTCCAGGCTGGTGCATCTATGGAAAAAAAAGGTTTCCAAAATCACTCCCGTTGAATTTGGCGTAATCACAGAAGCTTTATATCAATATAAGATCAAAGTGCCTGGCACGTCCGATGGCAAAAAAAAGCAGGCACAAAAAATCCACAAAGGAAACAAAAAAAAATGACAAACACTTACTTTTCGACTTTTATAGCAGGTACAGGAGAAATTATCCAGGAATTGCTTTACAAAGAGATTTGTGTAGAAAAAATACCAATCTTGCTTGATGGTCTTATTGTATACGAAACCAAAGCTTCTGTTTCCAATATCCAGAACATACCCTTTTTCAACAATAGCTTTTTGTTACTAAAGAGCTTTTCCTCTTTGCCAGAAAACCCTATTCCAGAAATGATGGAAAAAAGCTTTCATGATACAAACCTGGAAAAAACTCTTGTTGCCAAAATAAAAGAAAAAAATAAATCCTTCAGAATTATAGCTTCACAGGAAAACCAAACCATCAGTGTAAGCAGCATTCTTATGAGAAATTGGGAAAAAAAAATACAAGATCTGCTTGGCTTTTCCATCAACCGCAGCAAGCCTGATTTGGAATTCTGGTTTCTTTACCGCAGAGAGGGATATGGATTTTTTGCCATGAGGCTCACCAGCCATACTGCCTATGAAAAAATTTTAGAAAAGGGTGAGCTAAGGCCAGAGTTAGCGTACATTATGGCGGCTCTAGCTCAAGCTCATCCAGAGGATATTCTTTTAGACCCTTTTTGCGGATCTGGCGCAATTCCTTTTGCTTTAGCATTATTTCCCAACAAAAAAATTATAGCCAGCGATAATGCAAAAGAAAAAATACATCAATTGCATCTTAAAGCAAAGCTAGAAGGAAAAAAAATCGAAGTACAATGCCTGGATGCTTTAGAACTAGAAAAAGTATACCAAAATCAAATCAACAAAATCATAACAGACCCACCTTGGGGCTTTTTCTCCATGCAAAGCATAGACTTAGAAGAATTCTATTCTAAAATGATGAAATCTTTTTTAAGCATCCTCAAAAGAAATGGAAAGATTGTCGCCTTGATAGGAAAAAAAGATACCTTTGAAAAAGTTTTAGCAAAATTTTCTTTAACTTTAGAAATAGCAAAGAAATACGATATTCTAGTGTCAGGGAAAAAAGCGGCTATTTATGTATTGACACATTATGTCTAAATAAATATACAATATTTTAAAGATGCAATTAATTGTAAAAATTAGAGTTATGCTGCATGTCTATTTTTTAGACATATATATGTACATTATTCTATACATTTTTTGTATTTTCCTTTTATTTATTTTTTCCAATAGAAAATTTATACAAAAATAATATTTTTTAAATTATTATACAACAATATTTTATATCTTTTTTTTTAAAAAAAATATTTTTTTATTGAAAATTGGCATACTATATGCTAATATATTTTCCAGATCAAGCGCCCTATCCCAAGTAGCACCTAAAAACCTTTTTCCCACCTTGTTCGCAGGGTAAGCCCACTGAAGTGAGCTTACCCTGTTTTTTTTTGTCTATACAAAATTTTTATCAGCCACAAAAGCAAATTCGATTATTTTCTTTGATACCATCCTGTTTTTTGATAGGATATATCTGCAAACGAGTAATAAATAAAAATTTCACCACAAAATCACAAAATCATTGAGAAGGTTTTTATGAATATTTGTGTTGTTTGTTCAGGAAATATATGCCGTTCCCCTGTTGCTCATTACATTTTACAGCGAGAACTAGGCAATAGGCATATTGTTTTTTCGGCTGGAACACTGGGGATTGTGGGAAGCAGTGCTTATCAGGAGTGTGTCTTCCTCGCGCCCTATTACAAAATCAATCTCACACAGCATAAATCCCAGGGAATTACTTTAGATTTGCTAAACAAAAGCGATATTTTTCTCACTATGACCAAAGTTCACTCTAAAACCCTCGTGCAAATCTATAAAGTCCCACAAGAAAAAATAAATCTTTTAAGCAACTATTTGCCAGAGAATCGGACTTTTAATCTAGGCATTTTAGGAAGCATCACAAAAGGCGATGACATACCTGATCCTATGGGTATGGAAAGCAAATCAGTAAAGCCCGTTCTGGATATTCTGGAATTGGCCTGCATTGGTTTTGCCAAATCTATCCAAGATAAACAGGAAATAGATTGTAAAAAATGATATATCTCTATTTTTTGTAATCGATTACAGTAATTTTTCTAAAAAAGATATTTTTTGTTGATAAAATCTTTTAGATAAGTTATAAATGCTAATTAAGGTTATTTTTTATCTTTATTATTTGTACAACTTCATAATGCTCTACTTTTAAAAAGCTTAGAACCAGAGCATTATCCGTGTAATTTTGTATGGAAAGGAAAGTTATGAGATGGATGGAAGGAATTTTAATCCTTTTAGTATGTTTTTCTTTTTCCCTTTATGCCCAGGAAGATAGAATACAAGAGCTTCAAGACAGAATTCTAAAACAGCAGCAAATCTTGCAAGATTTAGAGCAAAAAGTAGCTGAAAAAGAGAAAAAAAGCGAAAGCTATGTACAAAGTCTGGTAGATGAGTATATGGCTCAGCCTGTAGCAGGAGACGATGGAGAAGGCATTACAGCAGGGTATGACAAAGGCTTTTTCATTCAAGATGCAGATGGCGATATCAAGCTAAAGATTAATGGGCATTTACGATACCATTTATATTTGTCAGAAGCAAACACTGTACAAAGCAATACTTTCAGAGCAAGCGAAAGTCGAATTGACTTCCATGTTTATTTCATGAAAGATTGGCATTTACGAATTCGCCCTGAATTTTCTGCCAGTGGAACTTTAAGAGAAGCCTATCTGGAATACTTAGGGATGTCCTGTATGAAATTCAGAATTGGTACCTTTATTGTTCCTTTTTCTTTGGAGTATGAGACATCTCCTACTGATCTGATGTCTATAAGCTATTCTCCTTACATAATCAATGGAATTATGCCACAGCGTGATTCTGGGCTCATGATTTTTGGAGATGGAATTCCTTTTATTCCCAGTGAATTTTTAGCACAACATTTCTCCTACTCTATTGGATTATACAATGGACAAGGGTTGAATGTTGGAGATGCAGATGATGACAAGATGTTTGCTGCTCAGGCAAAATTCTTCCCCATGGGAAATAAAGAACAGCAAGTTTTTGGACAGGTATCTTTTTTTGCTAACAACACAGTCTACAGAGCAAATGCTGGACGCATTCTTTTGGGTGCGCTTCAAAACCATAGAGCTTTCGACAGCACTGCTGACAATAGCTTAGACCATACTAATGGAAATGTTATAGGCGTTGCTGGTGGTTTCCGATACTGGAAAGGCAACTGGAGAATCGAAAGTGAATATATGTGGATGCGTGCAGAAAGAAAAGAAGATAAAGTCAATATCACAACCGACCGCAGTGATCTGGAAATCTGGGGAGCATCTTTTGGTATAAGCTATTTCTTTGCCATTGGCGAGCCTAAACAGAACATGGGTATTGAACCTTTATTTAAAGTATCCTATACCGATGTGGATGATAGAGGCGGCGATGGAAGTGCCAGCGCAACTACAAATCCCCTTGGAACTGCTACTGACGTAAGAGGCCAAGAGGTTTGGGAACTTGTCTTTGGTGCAAAGTGCCACTTCAACAAACACGTTCGTGCTGATTTCAACTGGGTCATGTATGATCTGAGAGAAACCAGAGGCATCACAAACAGCACAAGAGGCGAAGGCGGCGGACTGCTGCACGCATTTGTGTTCCAAATCATGACTAAATGGTAATATGATAATTATGTAACTTTTGGGAGAAAACTTTCTTGGGTTTTCTCCCATTCTTTTGATACAATGGAAATTATGATTACTCTACAAGAAATACAGCACATTGCTCGATTGTCCAAGGTTTATCTTTCTCCAGAAGAAGAAGCAGAGATGGCAAAAGATCTGGAAACTATCCTGAGCTATTTCCAGAAAATCAAAGAGCTTCCCACAGAAAATATCCTGCCTGCTCTTTCTCCTATAGAGATCTGTAATGTTGTACGCGAGGATATAGAGAAAGCATCTCTTCCTCTGGATGCAATAGCAAAAAATTCCCCCTCTTTTGAAGAGGGTTTTTTTATAGTTCCCAAAGTACTTGGTACATAAGGTGATATATTGGAAATCTATAATCTTACAGCCAGCCAGCTCAGCAAGCTGCTGTCTCAAAAAGAAATTTCTAGCGAAGAAATCGTCCGTTCTTTATACTCTTACATAGAAAAGCGTGATCCTGAGCTTAAAGCTTTTCTAAGCCTTTGCCAAAACAACGCACTGGAACAGGCAAAAGCTTCTGATTCCAAAAGAACCAAGGGCAATGATCCTGGTATTTTAGAGGGATTGCCTGTTGTCATCAAAGACAATATTTGCACCCAGGGCATTCGCACTACCTGTGCATCCCAGATTCTGGCAAATTTCATCCCTCCTTATAATGCTCATGCAATCGAAAAAATCCAGGAACAAGGCGGGATTGTGCTAGGCAAAACCAATATGGATGAATTTGCCATGGGTTCATCTTGCGAAAACTCTGCGATGTTTCCAACCTTAAATCCAAGAAATACCCAATGCATTCCTGGCGGATCAAGCGGAGGCTCTGCTTGTGCTGTAGCGTCAGGGATGTCTCCCCTTGCTTTAGGTTCTGACACAGGCGGTTCTGTGCGCCAGCCTGCTGCATTATGCGGGATCGTTGGCATGAAACCAACTTATGGCAGAGTAAGCAGATATGGGCTTATTGCCTTTGCCAGCAGCTTAGACCAAATAGGGCCTTTAACCAGAACAGTAGAAGACAATGCCCTTTTACTCCAGGCAATCGCGGGAAAAGACCATAGAGACTCGACCTCACTCAACGAGCCAGTCCCTCAGTATAGCAAAAAGCTCAAAGAATTCCCTGTGGGAATCAAGATTGGCATACCCAAAGAATATTTTATCTCGGAAATGGATCAAGAAATCCAGGCAGCCTGCCAGAAGGCAATCGTTTCCTTAGAAAAAAAAGGCGCAAAAATCCAAGAGGTTTCCCTTCCTGGGACAGAATATGCGATTCCCACCTACTACCTCGTAGCAACAGCAGAGGCAAGTGCCAATTTAGCACGCTATGATGGAATCCACTATGGACATCGCAGCTCAGAAAAAAATGCGCTCAAAGAACAGGGAAAAGCATTGGATTCTCTTTATAAAAAAAGCCGAGGAGAGGGGTTTGGGCACGAAGTAAAGAGAAGAATCCTTCTGGGAACATACATACTTTCAAGCGGCTATTACGAGGCATGGTATTTAAAAGCAATGAAGGCAAGAGCTTTGATCCGCCAGGAAATCCAGGATACCCTAAAAGGCGTAGACGCTTTGATTACCCCAACATCCCCAGTCACTGCCTTTAAGCAAGGAGAAAAAGTTTCTGACCCTCTTTCCATGTATTTATGCGATATTTTTACCGTCACATTTAGTCTGAGCGGAAACCCTGCCCTTTCTATACCTTGCGGATTAACAAAGCAAGGAATGCCAGTAGGCTTACAGATTGTAGGCAAATTTTTGGATGAAGAAACAGTCCTGAGACTGGGCTATGCTTGCGAGCAAACTTTGCCCATATCCTA
>JABWCH010000316.1 GCA_013359215.1 Candidatus Brocadiia bacterium
AAAGGAACCAAAGATATCCATTCTTCTGACCCCATATTTTTTGCATAAAGGAATAATGTTCAATTCCAAATCTTCAAATTTCATGGCCTGCCTTTCTGTATCAAAGTTTGTGGTAGACGTTATGCGTGTTAACTTTTCGATGCAAATCTTTACCCTGAAAGGGTTTAATATACTAACCCATAACGCTGTCAACTTAAGTAAGCGGACTGGCCTAAACCTAAACCTCATACGTGTTAAGTTATAAGTATCTTTAAAAAAATAGCTTGTATTAACCCAAAAAGCAAGCGGGTTTTATCTGAAACGATCGCTTCGTGTAAGCCTTCTTTCAGGAATCAAAAAAACAGGTATCCCCTTTTTATTTTTGCGCCAGGCTCAAGAGTCGAATAAAATTTTATAATTTGCCAGGCGGTACTGTTTTTGATTCCTTACAGAAGGCTTACACTACGCTCTTCTTATCCTTGAGCAGATAACATAATCTATTGTAAGATAAGCTATTAAAACTTAACACGTATGAGGTTTTGCATAGCGTTACGCTTAAATCGACAGCTATGGGGCAACGCCTTGGCTAAAAAGTTAACACGCATGTCGTTAAAGTTTAGTATTTTAAAAATTGTCAATCGAACTCAATTTAGACACACCCAACTCATTTAGACTCACCCAATTTGCTTCCATCCTTCGAGAAGGCATCTTCTTTTTTCCTTTGCGCTTAAGACTATTTTGCAATTTTCCCAATCCGTGCCACTGGCTACTTGCTTTTCATACTTAATTTCAAACGGATGCTGCATGGGCATGGCATCAATAAGCTTTTCAGCGTCTGCTTTTTTGCCCATGGCTACCTGAATCCAGACATCCTCAAGCACATCGGGAAGTTGTCCGAAAATATCCCTGATGTTTTGCAGGCGTTTTGATAGCATAGAATGAACGCGATCTTCCACGGAGTCTTTATATCTCATATTGTAGATCAGCACTTTATCGTTTTGCTGGCCTATACGCTGGATACGGCCTTTCCTTTGCTCCAATCTGGTGGGATTCCAGGGTAAGTCCAGGTTGATGAGCGTGCTGATAGTTTGCAGATTCAATCCCTCGGAAGCCGCGTCTGTGCCCACAAGAATCCGAATCTCTCTTGACCTGACCATTCGCTTGATGTCTTCTTTGGTATGCCTGTGGTATTTTCCATCAAGAATGATACCCGACTTATCGCCGCCCGCATAAAGACCAATTGTATGGCTTCACCATCTTTTTCCCCCATCAAGACAACCTCGATCTTTTTAAGATATGGCTCGCCTGTCTCAGGATTGTTGTTGTTTTCCAGAAAATCCCTTGTCCGCCTCACAATATGCCGAAGGAATGGGTTATGGTTTTGTATAAAACCTGACTCTAAAATCCTGCTTATTTTGCGACCCTCAGGAGAGTTCTGCATTGACTTGATTCTCTCAGGCTTAATGATAAACTCATCCTCTTTCATCCTGAGTCGTCTTCGGATTCCACCAAAAGTCATCTCATCTTCCTCAGAAGCAGGGAATGGATTGCGAAGCCACTCGCATTGTTCGAACCAATCTGCTGAAGAATTGTCGCTATGTGTCCTTCCCATAACCAAATCAAGTGCCTTTTTTGGTTCCTTTCGCCACTTGCTTAAATCGCTTCCTAGCACAGAATCGTTTTTTTGGGACAGGATGTTGAGCAAGTCCCATGCTTCTATAGGGTACATTTGAACAGGCGTTGCCGTCGCCAGCAACATGCTATGGGTTCGCAAAGATATTTTCAAAAGAAAGTCATATAAATTATTTGGCTCAGGCTTTCGGTTTTCTTTATCATCCCCTAAATTCTTACGCCTTGCACGGTGCGCTTCATCTACAACCACACATTCGTATTGTAAAGAAAGTAGCTCTTCGCAATATTCTTCCCGACCATGTACGATCATCCCCTGGGATAGGATTCCCACTCTGCGAGGGCACTTGCTTATACCAAAGGGATAGCGGACACCATTTTCATCCACCCATTCTTTGCCATTGTAGACGGCGGATGGCATATCGAGAAAATCTCTCATCTCCTCTTGCCATTGCCATATAAGGGTTTTCGGCACAATAATCAGAATTGGCTTGCTGCCCCATAGAGCCATGAGCTGTGCAGAAAGGGCAAGCTGGATCGTTTTTCCAAGCCCTACCTGATCGGCAAGCAAAAACCTTGCCCCATAAGATTTTCTGTGATTTCTAAACAACATGTCTACAAAGTATTTCTGATGTTCCCAAAGCCCCATTTCCTCACGATAAACAGGCGATTCTACAACGGTCTGCGCAACTTCGGGGCGTTCTTTCCATCTTGCAATGTCGTCGATTACCTCTCTCTCGGAAATACGCGCAATATCCTTTATAACAAAATCGGGCAAGGGAATTGCCAGAGGGTGCTGCCAGAAATAGTCGAATTCCCTTTGCACCCATTCTATTGCCTCTATAGAGTTGTCTTCCCATATCATTTCATAATTCCATCGCCAGGCAGACAAGGTTTCATTCACACTGCCCATAAAAGAAGTTTTGCTTCCATCCGAGAGTGTTATGATTCCTGCTTTTCCATGGACAAGACCGAAAACATTATTAGGCAATACCTTGATTTCCAGTTTCCCACTTTTTAAAAGTTCATACAACCTTTTCCATCGTGGAAGAAGCGATGCACAAACCTTCTCTGGCTCATTTTCACACCACTCACGCCTCAAGGCAGAAGAAACAGCCGTCGCTGTCTCGCAATCTTCCTTTTCTATTTGCGAATTACAAACCAGGCGCGCTTTGCCACTTATACTGTCTATTGCTTCCCCTGCTACTTCCAAAACAGACGAACTGAAGTAACCAGCGATGCGGTCATAGCTCCTCGCATTGTGCAATTTATCATGCAAAAACTGCTTATCGAGCCGAACTTCTCTCGATGAGTAACGCTTTATCAAAACAAGACCTCCTGAGCGTTGCTTCTTTCCACTCTCTTACAATTTACGTTTTAGTATATCATAGAAGTTTTCTCTTTTTGCGATCATCAAAATGTAAATTGTATTTTCTTCTATGGTATACGCTATTCTATATTGTACCTTGTTGTGCTCAAAATGATAGGACCTGATGCCTGTCAAAGCACCCAAGAGTTCTTCTCCTGATTCTGGATTTTCACGAAGTATATCCAATATTTCTTCTTTGACTTTATTTCGCACAGAGATGTCTAATCTTTTTATATCCTTTTTTGCAGAGCTTTGTACAGCGATATCATACATTAAAAGCTTCCTCCACACTCAAAACTTTTTTTTGCTTTATTTCTGAAGGAAGTTCTTTAAATCTTCGCTTTAGCTCCTTGCTTTGTTCGCTATCCATCTCTATCAATAAGGTTTCCATCTCTCCCTTAGACATTTGCCGGATCATTTCAGCTAATCGGCTGATAGATATATCAATTGCAATAGATGGCATATATCACTCCTTAATTATTTTTTCTATTTATTACGTTAAACTTCATGGAAGCGTTGGTAGAATTCCTTTTTTTCCTGTTTCCTATGCCTTCAGGCCGCTTTGGATCTCTATATCAAAACCAAGATGTTGGTTTTCTGTCAGAAAGGCCGCTGTCATGGTGCCTTTGCCAATCACCCAGGAAGGGGCTAAAGGCACGCTGTAACCGCATTCAGGGCAGGTTGTTTCCGTGCAATACAAATAGGAATTTGCCCTGTCACCTTGTTCGTTGGTTTCTATGCCCCATTCGAGCATTTGCCTGTCTACGGCATCATAAACTTTTTGCTGGAACTCCCGCAACCTGGCGAGTTTTTCGTCGTCTGCCCCTGCGATATGGATGGCTGCCCAGGTCAAAAGCCCTGCAATGGGATTGAGGTCAGAAGCAAACACATCTTGTGCATGGAAATTTCCGCCTTGGCTTTATCTTCCCCAGAAAGATTTACGCTTCCCTTGTCATCTTTCTTATTCTTCCAGCTAAAGCGTTCATAGATCACTACGCTCGAATCCTTTTTTTTCGGGATAGAAACGAGAATATGATGCTGGCTTTGCTCTGGCTGGAAACCAAAACCCAAACAGATTCGCCTGGTACTCATTTTTGGCTGATCTCTCCTTGCTTGAACTCGGATAAACTGAGTCTTTTGTCATTGGCAAAGTCCAGGAATGCCTGGCCGCTGGGAAATAAGGTTATGCCCCATTCCCACTCGATGCTTACCTTGTCATGGGTGCTGAAAGAATTTTGGAGATGGGCGATGGCATTCTCGATTTGCTCCATATTGGTTATGATTTTATCGCTTAGAGTAAGCTCTATCCAGCCGCCGTTGTCGCTTTTATGCAAAACAATGTGGACATCTTTGACGCCTTCTGCGTACTTCTTGAGCAGGGACAGTTGATTGTAAGTATCCCTGGTATCGGCTGCTTTCATGGAACGAGACAACACAAGCGGTTTCGCCTTGTCAATCGCAGGAATCCCCACCTTGCCTTTTTCAATCTTTATGAAATGGCTGTCATAAAACACGCCCGCGTGCTCCGCTACTATTTGCACAAAGTTCGCCTGGGAAGGTATCTTGAACTCGCCATCATAGATTCCGCCACTGTCTTTAGGGTCACTTCCATCGGTCGTGTATTTGATATTCACTCCTGGCTGGGATTTAAGAATCATATATTTCCCATCGCTTTTTTCCAGGATTTTATGCTTGATGGAAACAGGACGCATCCATTCTACACGTTCGCCCGTAGGATGCTCGGAAGTAGAATCCACACAAAGAAACGAAAGCTTCAACTCTGTAGTCTCGAAGTTATTTGGGTCCTCGACCCTCAAGGAGGAAGTCGTGGCAGGAGCACCGATTTCATAATAGATTCTATCGCCAAAACGAGGGTGTAGCCTAAGACATACCTTGTTTGTTTCCTCATTTTCGCTCTTCACCGTAATGGATACGCTCGTTGGCTCTTTGGGAAAGGGGCCTTTTTCTATGTAATCGCCCTGCTTTTGAATGTGCCACGAATCAACTCGCTCCCACTCTCATAGGCTGCTTTTAAATCAGAAATAACAAGGCACACATTGGCAAGCTGGGCTTTGCCAATCGCAGAAAACAGGTTTGCAAGGGCGGTGGATGTAACAGCGCATAAATCAGAATTACCTATTGTCCTGGATTTTGCATATTCAAGATAGGCTGGCAACTCATCTAAAAGAATCAACATAGGCTCGCCTGAGAGAAGGTTGATCCAGGCATTCTCACCAGGCGCAGCAAGGGGAGAATAGTACTGAGAAAAAGTTTCCTTTTTGCCGATTTGTTCCGCAATAGAACCCCAGATGCCAAACTGCGCATCACTCTCTCGACCACTGAACGCAACCACACGCACCTTTCCAAGAGCTTTGTATTTTTCTATGTTGGGCATTACTTTGCTGCGGAATTCTGGATTTCCCGCAAGCAATCCCAGAGCCAGCATGTTGTGTGTCTTACCACCGCCCATTGCCTGGGTGAGCTTTATAACACACGTTTGCCCTTGCTTTAAAAAACGACTGAAGGCAGTCTCAAAAAGAATCCTCATGCCCTCTGTCAGGTAATTTTCTTCAAAAAAAGAAGCGCATTCTATGTTGCCCTCTATAAGATCGGACAGATTCAATACATCTTCCCTTTTGGTTTTTTCGAACACACTCTGCCTGGGTCTACATAAATCAA
Source organism: Candidatus Brocadiia bacterium (assembly GCA_013359215.1). Taxonomy (GTDB): domain Bacteria; phylum Planctomycetota; class Uabimicrobiia; order Uabimicrobiales; family JABWCH01; genus JABWCH01. The sequence goes on from JABWCH010000316.1 coordinate 5,657, forward strand.
ACAATGCTTTCACGTTTTTTTTTAACTCCTATATTCTTCTTATAAGTAGCCTATTTTATTCCTTGAAAATCCAACAAAAAAAATGGTAAGGATAAGCAGAGAGGAGTGCAAGCCTTCTGTAAGGAATCAAAAACAGTACTGCCTGGCGCGTCAAAAAATTTTATTCTATTCTTAAGCGTGTCACAGAGAAAAACTTGATCCCTGTTTTTTTGATTTCTGAAAGAGGGCTTACACGGAGCGGGTGCTTCAGCATAACATTGTCAAGTCAAGTTGGCAATGTTATGAGATAAATGCAGTCTATTGCAATGCAATTATTTATAGCCTAATACGTATGATATACGCTCTCGCCTGATTCTATGAAGTCGCCTATTTTAAAAATGTTCCTGCAATGCCATGATAGATATCAAGGCATTCTTTGATGTATGGTGTAGACTTCATTTCGCGATATAGGCCAAAGCGCATTTTTGTAATAGCTTTGTCTAGTCTGGTATGGATTTTTTCTAATTTTTCTGGGGATAGTGGAGGTATTTCTTTTCGCTCTTCTACTACCACGTCTTTTGGCTTTTTTTCTAAAGGATTGTCTTTGAGTTTTTGTATTTCAGAAAGATAGGATTGCTCTTTTTGATTCCATTCTTGTGTTAGCTTTTCCTTTTCCTGGGTCCATTCCTGGGTAGAATCGGCTGCGGGTTGGTTGTCTTTGAGTTTTTGTATTTCAGAAAGATAGGATTGCTCTTTTTGATTCCATTCTTGTGTCAGCTTTTCCTTTTCCTGCGTCCATTCCTGCTGAATTTGGGCTAATTTTTCTCTTGCGCTTTCTCGTTCTTGATCCCAATTGCTTTTCTCTTCTTC
>JABWCH010000317.1 GCA_013359215.1 Candidatus Brocadiia bacterium
TGATTTCCCTTTAATTTAGGGATACACAGAAGTAAAATTTACATAACAATCTGTCTTGTATTCAATTAAAAATGGGGAAGTTATTTAATTCTCATCACTTAGGAAAACTTTTGTCTCTTTTTTTTAATCTATGTAATCTACACAAATATTGGTTCATTTTTACGGTCACTGGAGGCTGCTCATTCTCTTGGACGGATACATTTCATACACATTGCTAACACGAGTAATGGCATAAAAAATCCATAGCAAAAAAGTAGTACTAGATTATAATAAAAATCGGCAGGGATTCCTATAGTTTCATTGTGACAGGCACGGTAAGCCATGTCGACATAGCGGGAAAATGTAACACTATAAATCATTCCTCGAATTTCGTTCCAGGCAAAGGAAAAATAGCCGTCACTATTAAGTACCATCACAAGCTCGCTGAAAAGCAGTTGCATAATTGTAAGAGCAGGCACTGTCACTGACACTGGTATTTTTATCCAAGATTCCATGATTCCCAAATTTAGACCGACTAGAGTACCAGAGAGTCCTAGTGTCCATGTTAGCAAGCCAAACAAAAGTAGCATCTGGCTACGAACGGTCAAGACTATACTTGGAGAAATCAAAACAGCAGTCTGGATTAGACCGATCAATCCATAAAATAAAATAAAGGCTACAAGGGAAGGGAATTTTTTCCGTCCATATCTGAGTTCATGAGCAAATCGCAGATACCTGCCAGGCTGGAGTTCTTGGGAAGAAAGCGATATAGATAGCCAGAAAAGAGCCACTGAGCAAAAAAAGAAGCGTTTTTCATCTCCATTTTCCAGAGGCCAGACAATACGAATAGCCAATCCAATAAAAAATGGGATAATCAATAGCTGCGATATAACCTGCAACCATGAGGCTGGTGGATGACAAAATTCTTCTATTCTCCTGCGCAGTAATGCCCACCAACTATAAGGTTGATTTCCAAGCCATTTAGGTGGGATAATTTCGCATGATGCTAATGTAGTAGAGGCAGGCTTAGATTGCTGCTCATATAAACTACACCATTCTATATCTCCTAGAGGAATATGATTGTCGCTGGCGATCTCTGTAGGGGTACCCTGGCTTTTCATCTTACCTTGCTCAAGCAAAATTACCTGATCGCATAGATCAATGTTGCCAAGATGATGCGTAGTACAAATCACCGTACGGCATTGACGAGCCAATCGCTGCAAAATTTTCATAATATTTCGGTCATTAGCTAAGTCCAGGCCAGAAGTAGGTTCATCAAGAATCAGTATCATTGCCTTCTCATGTAGAAGAGCTTGTGCAATTTGTACTCGCCGTCTCTGCCCACCAGAAATAGAGTGAATCCGTTTTTCTTGAATATCTAACAGGCCAACTCGTTGCAATATCTGCCTAATTTTTTCTTTGTGTTCGGATAGAGTTAATTCAGGAGAAAGTAATGATGCTGTATAGAATAGGCTGCTTGTGACTGTCAAGTTATCGTAGAGAATATCTCCTTGTGGAAGATACACAAGTATTTTCTGCATCTCTTCTGCTGACAATATACTATCGCCCATTGTAATATTCCAATTGACCTGTGCCTTAGCCCAACCTGCTAACAGTCCAACAAGAGAACTCTTTCCTGATCCACTATGTCCAACCAACGCAGTTAGCTGGCCTGATTCCCAATGAATTGGCTCATGGATTTGAAGACGTTTTGTCATTTCGATGTTGTTTAGGGTAAGCTGAAGCGGTAAAAATGGCGAGGCTGGTACTAGCTGTAATGGTGTATATTCATAAGTTTGATTTTCCACTACAATTCTATCGCCATGATGCAATATAGTAGATACTACTTCCTGAGTATTCACGACAACCATACCTGGTTCATCAGTGAGATTTTCTATAATATGCCACCCATCGTTGTTGATAATGCGTGCAGCATTGCCTATTTTAAAATTATTCTCTCCAGCAAGCAGAATACGCTTTGATGCTGTTTTCCATAGAGATACCTTTTCCATAGCTACAAAAGCAGGAGTCCAGACAAGCCATACACGGCATAGATTCTCCCAGCTCAACAGCAATGGATCTCCCGATTTAAGTATTACTAATTCATCTGGTTGTAATCTTCGCCAGCTTTTCTGTTCTTCATGTCTGTTTTGTTGTAATACAAAAGTGCCGTTACCACTTTGTAAATCTTTTACTGCAATGCCATCAGATTTAGATTCTAATAATGCATGTTGTCTGCTTACAAAGGAATTATTAGAAAATAAAAATGCAGTATGTGAATCTTCTCTGCCTAGTATGATGCTTTCTTGCGGATTGGTTCGGCGATGTCCTGCTGAGCAAACAACAAACCAATTGCCAAGCTTTTGGCAAGTTTTATGCTGTACCTTAACAACAGGTTCTCCACAAAAACAACAAAAGCCAGAAGGCTGGATAAAATGACATGTGCTGCACCAATAGATAGTATTATCGTCAAGCATAGAAACCTCTTATATCAGATAAAATTAATAAGATTAAACTGTAATTTTGTTTGTAGTATATAAAAAATTTTGGTATAATACGACAACTATACTACGGTATAGTGTAATATTAATGATTTATCTAATCTATTCTAACAATTTGTTATTTAAGTTACAATCTAAAAGTTTATAAAGTAAAAAATAGAATCTATAAGAATACAGAAAGGTAAAGGCATGAGAAAAGAGCAAAGTTCTGAAGCTACTCGCATACATGCTGATTTGGATATGCCTGTAACTCAGCAAATGCAGCCTGCTTTTTCTGCAATAGAAACAGAAACAATCGGGAATTATCGTTTGGTTGAAAAATTGGGAGAAGGGGAATTTGGCTTGGTCTACAAAGCAAGTCGAATCAACCAAAATGAGGAAGTAAGAGAGTATGCCCTTAAAATTTTGCATAAAAAATATACTTCTTCAGACTACAAACGGCTAAGACAGGAAGCAAAGATTTTACAAAAATTGTCTCATCGAACCTTGCCAGCTTTTTTGGAAACAGGAATATGTGGGCATGGCTTGTTTGCAGGGCAGCCTTATCTTGCTATGGAGTTCATTGCAGGACAAACTCTCAAGGAATATCTCCAGCAAAATTCCGTTAGCCCAGATACTTCATTACGCTGGATACATGAGCTATCTGAAGGTATGGCATATCTTCATAACCAATCGGTCATACATCGCGATCTCAAACCATCCAATATACAGGTCACCTGGAATGAAAAACATGGGCGGACTTTACGCCTCCTAGATTTCGGCATCTCTTTGTTGCGAGGACAAAAGACACCAGAAATTCTTGGGACACTAAAATACATGAGCCCAGAGCAGTTCATGAACAAACCTATCACTCCAGCTTCTGACATCTATTCGCTAGGGCTTGTTTTCTATGAAATTTTGGCAGGTGTTTATCCTTATGAAGGAAATCCTGGCAGCCATGCTTTAGATTGGAAAGAAGTCCATCAAAAATCTACACCAAAACAGCTTAGACTCCAAAATATTCCATCATCAATATGCGATATGGTAATGGCATGTTTGGCAAAAGAGCCAGAAAAACGTCCTACAGCATTACAGATAGTGTCCATCATGGAAAAAGAAGTATCTGGCATTGGCTTACCAAGCTACATAGGAATTCTAGGCCATCGAGGTTCAGGCAAGACTTGCTATCTAACTTCAATTTATCATGTTTCCGAAGTTTCTCCAGAAACTCGCAATATATTAGAAGATAAATATTTAGAACTTTATGAAGAAGGCAAGCTTCCTTCTGCAACAGCTTTGTCTTCCTATCGCCTCAATTTCAAAATCACTACCGCCAAGAGATACTACGATATAGTAACTAAAGATTACGGCGGTGAATTGCTAGAAGGTAGAAGAGAAGAACGACTCAATATAGAAAGTGGTATAGACAAAGAGCTTTTACAAGAAAAGCGTAGTGAACTATATGAATTTTTTCGCAGTACTCGTGCAATCATGATCATTGTCGAGACACATGTAGCAAATCAAGGGCTTAAAGAACGCAATAATTACATCAAAGAAATTGATGGGCTGATTGAACACATTGCGCAAGTCCAACAAGGAAAACGGGAGATAAAAGTTCCTGTTGCTATGGTACTGACTAAATGGGATCGTGTAGGCGGCACCTGCAAAAATCATGAGGAAGAAAAAGAAAAAGCACTCAAATATATTGAAGAAACAGAATGGATTAAAAGAATATACGACAAATTACGTGTCCTTTGCCCTCATTATTTCGAAGTCTTTCCTGTCTATTCTTTCATTGGAGATCACCCAGACAAGGAACATATTAAACCATTTAATATTCAGACTCCGCTTCTATGGGCAATGGACAACTCAGAGCTAGCGATGCTGGATCAGACCCAAGAGATGGCAAGCAGTGAAGAATACAGCTATTCTGATAAACTCGAATTTCACTGGCGTTTGCTGCATATCGAAAAAATCAGTGATCGTGAACTACGCCAAAAAATTCAGGGCAAGATGAAAGAGCTTAGCCAATCCTATTGGGAATCAATAAAATCGAAAATAGCAGATGATCCAGGAGAGCTTGTGCTGGCAATAGGACAATATCGTCAATTTTTACAAACAAAAGGAATCCAGCCTAAAGAGCAAGAGGATGCCCAGAGAGAACTACGCCGCTACCAACACAGATGGCAGGGAGAATATCGTCGCAAGGTTGTAACGTATTGCGCTATATTTTTCTTTTTATTCTACAGTTTATGGGAAATATGGGGCCATTACAATGTGCAGCGGGCGATTCTCGACTTCCAGCAAGGTCGCTCGAAGGCGGATGATTTTCTTTCTTGTGTCTACAATTATAAAAAATGGAAACCTGTGAGTATTCCCCGCCAATTTATGGTAGCGGGCATCAGCGAAAAAATATCTCAGGTAGCCCATGAAAGTCTTGAAAAGGAGGCTAAAGCATGTACTCTTGTGATCCAAGAGCAGGAAAATGCTGCCCCTCTTGCATTGGAAAAATTTGGACGAGACGATCTAGCCCAGATAATTGCCAGGCTTGAATATGCAAAGGAAATGATAAAAAAATCCAAAGAAAAGTCACTAAAGCTGGAACAATTGCAATCCAATCAGCAAGAATGGACCGCTAAATTTCAGATAGCAATAAAACCAGAGATCAAACAATTGCCTATCACCGCCAAAATCCAAGAATTAGAACGAGTTCGCATTGCCTGGATAGCCTATGCAGGACAATTAGAGAAACTCAAGAATGAATTTGAAGAATGGAGACTTTTAGTTGAAGAAAAAAAACGTCTTGAACAAGAACAGCAGAATTTAGAAATACAATGGCAAGAAATGGAACAAAAGCCTTTGGATTTTTCCCAGGTGGATACTTTGGTGGGACAGATGAGAAAGCCAAGGTATGCATGGGAAGGATTACAAACACAAATTCAAGATTATTTGAATAAATATCCGAACTCTTTGTTCACTGAGGATGCTAAAGGTTTTGTTCAGACAATTCAAAAAACGCTAGATACATGGGGACAAAGAGAAGAAAAATTTTTGCATCTGGACACTCTAAATCATATTGTCCAGAAATTGGAAAAATTTATCGACAATAACGAGATAGCACAGCTTATACCAGACGAAAAAAATACAATCCTATTGATCCAGGAAAAGCAGAAAAAGCTTAAAAGTTGGCGAGAGCAATGCCAAAAACTAGAAGAAGCCATAGCCACAAAAAAGATAGACAAAGATCAGTCTTCTCGTTATGAAGCTTTATGCCTTAAGTGCCGTGAGCAGATCGAACCTCAAGAACAGAAATGCCGTTATTTTATTTTGCAAAATGACTTAAAAAAGATGGTCAGGAATATCCAGGAGGAAACAGAGGCAGAGGATACATGGGTAACTTTGGATAATAAGCTAAAGCGAATAGCTGAATTGCAAAAGCCTTTGTTGGAATGGCAGCCACCATCCCAAGACATTCTCCCTTTGGATTATAAAAACCTTTTGGAAGAAAAACGTCGTGCCATACTTGGATTTTCTATCTACAATGTTTGCAGGGAAGTAGAAAAATTTTGCCAGAAAAAGGAAAACAAAGAATACGTTCAGCTTGCTATCCAAGAAAACGATACACTTGTTGATGCTAAGGCAAAAAATGCGAAGCTTGATATTTGGCGTGATAGATGCCATCAAATTAGAGAAGCTATAGAGAAAAAGGGGATTCCATTAATCTATGCAAAGTCTTATACAACATTGTACCAGGAATGCGAGAGAATCCTTGAAGAAGAAACTAAAAGATATAAATATTTGCAAAAAAAAGTCGAACTAGAGCAAATAGCCCAGGCGATTCGAAAAGAAACCTACGATCTTGATGCTTCGATTTCGCTTCAAGTCAAACTCGAACGCATTATGGCTCATTTCAAAAACTTAGAGCAATGGAAATTGCCTTCAGATAAAGAAGTTACATTGTCTGAGCAACAAAAATTGCAAAAACAACACAGCGATTTTTTTGCAGAGTTTGACATATATAAAGATAAAGCTTGCCAGGAATTGGAAAAGTTTGATAGAGAGAACGCAAGCGAAAAATGGACTCCCATCGCAACAAATACTAAGGATTCGTTGCAAACTAAACAAAAAAAATTCAATGACTATAATAGGCTATGCCAAGAAATCAAGGATGCAATCGCGTCAAAGCAAATTCCATCGCAGCAGAGAGAACTTTATCAAAATTTGTCTGATAAATGCCAGAAACTGTTGGATGAGCGAGGGAAACAATGTAATTTTTTTCTTTTCCAATATGAATTGATGGAATTTAGTGATAATCTAAGTACATTGAATAAAAATCTGAATTTAGTCAAAGAAGAATTGAGTAAAAACCTGAATTTAGTTAAAGAAGAAAAGAAAAAATTGGAAGATTGGGCGAGAGAAAAAGTTTCTAATCAGAATCTTTTAGCAGAACATTTGGATACATTGTCTAAGCAAAAACAAGACATATTAGCTGAGCTGGATGCTGTAAAAAAGGAGATAGAAAAAAAACTTGATGGTATCGAATCTTGCCAAAAAGATGCCGAAGATTGGAGTAATAAGTGGGAAGAGAAACTCAAAAAAGAGAAAAGTTATAACAAATGTATTAAATCTGTTTCAGAAATCTTAAAAAATATAAAAGAAATCGAAAAAAACAAATTTTTGCAAGGAAAAAGAAAAAAATTGGAAAGTACGCATAAAAATACTGAAGAAATGAAAGAAACGCAATTAGAAATAGAATTAAAAAGTATACAAGAAAATATTGAAGACATGAAGGAAAATGATTCTCAAGATTATGATTATATCAAGAGACTGATAAAGGGATCTCAAAAGGAAGATAAAGAACATCCTATAGAAAAAATGGCGAAAAAGGGAAATCAATTTATCGAAGCCCAAAGAAAAGCAGATGAATACTACAATAGTAAAAAACATATAAAAATCATGGAGTCTTCTTTGAAGAAATATTTTAATGCTTTAAGCGTTAATGTTAAAGTTACATTGTCAGTTCAAGCTGAGAATATTTCAGATACTGGTGATGGAGCTCCTGATATTCAATTAATAATCAGAAATATAGATAAAACTATAGATTATGGCACATATCAACAAAATAACTCTAATTCTTGGACAGCGGAATTTAAAGATCCTATTAAGTTGAAATTTGAAGCGCAGCACAAGGTTAATATCGTTGTGACAGAGATAAATCAATATACAAGTCCTACTTCGTACGGGGCTTTTGACCTTTCTATCGAAAACTTTTTAGATAATGAAGCAGTAGAGTATACTCATCCTTGCGGCAGTGGTACCTTAAAAGTTACTCTTGAACCGAAGACAATCACAACAAACAGTGTCTTTCCCAAATTTGAGGAATAATATTATTATGCCAGAAAAACCCTATCCTGTAATTATCCAGACATGGTTGAGTGGTCGTGGGTCTGTTCTTTTGCATGGCTCATGCCCTGATGGCACAGCGATCCGATGGGCCAAGAAAGAGGTATTGCGATGGAATGAACAGCGCAGGCCCAAAGAAGGGGAGCGAATATGGCAAAAATCCATCTATGGAAACTATCGCCTAATCGGATTGCTAAAGCATGGAGGAA
>JABWCH010000318.1 GCA_013359215.1 Candidatus Brocadiia bacterium
AAAATGGTTTTGTATATTTCTTTTCGTGATCTTCGTGTTTTTTGCTTCGCGTTCTTCGTGTTAAAAATTTTAGGACATAAACTTTTGAACATTTGCCTACCACAGTTTAGAAAATAGAAACCAAAGTTTCCGATTTATATATAAGAGCTTAGTTTCTTTGACTGACTGAATTTTACTGTGGTTTCCAGGGTATCCAGTGGCTCTTTGCCTAAAAGGAAAAAACATGGGTATTGGCTATTTTCAGAAATATAATAGCTTTCGTACCTTTTAGACGTAGCTATGATCCCTGGCAATGTCTTCCAAAAATCTTTAAATTCAGGCGAGCTTTGGGATGTAATCAAGATAAGAGAAGAGTATTCTTGGGGAAGTTTTTGAAGATCTATATCATATTTTCCCAATAGGATTTCAGGAAAAACCCCTTCTTCCAGGATTTCTTTTTCTACAATTTCCACAGCAGATATTTCCTCTTGTCCTGCTAAAACTAAAACCTTACCTGTATATTCTCCATCATACAGAACAGCTTTTTTAGAAAGGGCTTTTTTCTGTAAACTCACAAGCATATCGTTTTCTAAAGAATATATCTGACAAACTTCCAAAGCATGATCTATGATTTTACAAGCAAGCCAGCTATGTTCATGAATTCTCCAAATCTGGTTCACGCAATCAATATAGGCTGCTATTGCCTGAGTAGCCTGAAAGTGCTTTTTTTCTTCTTGCTCTTCTTCTTTTGCTGCTTTTTCATACACAATCCCAAGCTGCCGAAGAGATTCTATTTCCAGATAGGAGATTCCAGGCGTTTCTAAATTTTGTCCTATGTATTGGATATTTGTATATAGCAGGCGGGCTGCATGGAAATACGCTTTAGACTGCTTTGCTAATTGGGCGGCCTGGATATAGCTAAGAGAACAGGAAAGAGGATTTTTGCTCTCTTGCTTTGCTTTCTTTTCCCAGATTCCAAAAAGCCTGCGTTCAGAATCGCTTTGGATCTGCGCTTTTTGCATTTCTTGCCAGAAAAAAATTTGGTTTGTATAATCTCTTCGGAAAAGAATATCCTGGGTGAGAATGTCGAAAAAAAATAGGATATCTTCTCTGGGATAGGCTTTTTTATTCCAGTGGCATACCTTTAAAAGATACAGGGACAGGGGAGCAAACAAGGGAAAAAAAGTCTGTGGAGAATAGGCGTAAACTATTTTTTTTATGATGCGTTGCAAAGTAGTATCAAAAATAGCATCCTCTGCATCTATTGCAACCAAGCGATATAGGGAGAGAATGCGGTACAACCTTTCTTTTATTTCCTCTTGGGTTTGTTTTTTTCTTTTTTGTATATTCGAAGAAATAAAAAAAGACATATTTTCTTTCATCTTTTGCAAAGAAGACTTTTGAGTCTCGCCCTTTTCTCTTGTTGTATAAGGATCAAAAAGCCCCAGGATGCTCTTTTTCTCTTCTTCGAGCATTTCCTTTAGCTCAGGAAAGCATTTTGATGCTTCTTTATAAAATTCATATCCCTCTTCATAACAGCCTGATAGCTCTGCATTCCATCCTGCCTGCAAAAAAGGATTTAAAGAGTCCTGAGGTTCTATACCATTTTTCAGGAAATGCAAAGAAAAATAGGCAGGAAATTTTAGCTTTTCAATACACATTGCCCAATTTGTATGGATTTCCATTTTTTCAGAAGCTTTGCTTTCTCTGAGGATGGCCTCTCGCTGTTTTTCATTTGCAAAAACCAGTGTATTCTTATCAGGATATTGTTGTAGAATTCCTTTTTCGAGACTTTCTTGCAAAATAGACTGCCATTTTTCTTCTGTATGATCTTGAGTATTTTTCCACAAATCCCAATCCAATGGGCCAACAAAACAAGCTGCGTGTTGCAGCGCAAGCAAAGAATCGGTAGAAATATCCTGTAGGTTTTCTTTTAGAAGCTCTTCTAAATATATGGGCAATACAATCTCATCCTCAGCGTATTTGAGTTGCCATTTTTTCCCATTATGAACCAAGATATTTTGGGAAAGATAGACCAATACTTGATAGAATGAAAAAAAACTTCCTTCCATCAATCCTATCAATCGCGCTAAAAGCTTTTCTGAGAAGCGTAAGTTCAACAGTTTTTTGATGATATTAGTAAGGTTTTTTTCATCTATAGGATAAAAATCCATAACATCCATTCTTTGAGCAATTTCCTGCAATAGTTGTTTTGGGTCTCTTCCTGCGATTTTAGGGCGTACAGTTCTTTGAAGGGCTTTAATTTTCATCATGGCTGAAATATTACCACCACGCAGCTCTAAAGGCAATTCAGGATTATCTAGCACCTCTGGGGAAGCAGTAAAAAGAAAAAAGAGTGGCTTATGAGAAAAAGCATCCAGCAAAAAAGCCAAAAGCCTGAGTGTTGCAAGATCGGCATTATGCAAATCTTCGAGGTATAAAATGCAAGGAAGCTTTTTCTCTAAAAACTGGGCAAATTCCAAAAACAGAGGATTTTCTAAACCCTCTAACAACAAATGCTTTCCATGTTGTCTGCTAAAATACCTCGTGGCCTTACCAATTGTGCCTTTATATACAGCATTTTCTAGCCCATCGAGTTCCTGAGAAAATCGTTTTTCGCTCTTTTTACTGAATTGGCTAAAAAATTCTGGAAAGCATGAAAAAAAAGGGCTATAAGGAGCAAACAATGCCTGATTCGCCCCTTTTCCATAATAGCATGTTGTTTCGCTTTTCGCGAGGATATACCGCACAAACAAATTCTGCCCAAAATCTTTTTCGCTTCTAAGAAAAAGAGTACCACCCTTGCCATTTTTTAAACGTAAAATCTTTTCTTCTATTGCATTCTTTTCTTCTTCTTTTTCTAACACAAAAAGCATTTCTAGCAATTTTTGCATTTCCATGGTATATCCTTTTCTTTTGATTTTACAAATATATAGCCAGTTCTACTTCTCTTTGTTCTTTTTTAAATTCAATACGATCAAAAGCATGCACAAAAAGAGTTGCGGCGAGCATGGAAGGATCGAAATTTTCAAGATCAAATTCAGCCTCTATTTTGAGATCTTGCTGCCCAGGAAGTTTGGGATTCGAGTCCATAAAATTCTCTTCCCCAGAAGGGCTAAGAGTCGAGGGCACTTCTTTTTCTTTTTTTGCAAGAAGAGTGGTGAGTTTTTGTCTGTGTTTTTTGAAATTTCCTAAAACATTAGAATAGCCTTCTTTATTTGGACTTTTGCATGCAAAAATCAGTCGAACAGGAGTTGTAAGAATGCGAATATGGAAATTTGCCTGATTGTTGTTTCCACAAAGCATCTGGATCAGCTCGATCAAAGCATTAGAAATGATCCCTAACTTGATCCCGCTTAAATTTGTTTTGGAAAGGATTTGGTCTACAAGCCTAGCCAGGGAAAGCAAAGTCTCTTGCTCAGGTAAGAAGTAAAGACTAAAATCCCTCAAGGCCAAAAGAGAATTGGTGTCTATATTCTCAGGGAAAGAAAAAATATTGCTTTTATCCAGATCAGGAAGGTCGAATTGTTTGATAAAGAAAAGGGTGTAAGTTCCCATTTTGAGCTTATCGCCTTCTCTTAGCTCTTTCTCTGAATACTCTTTGTTGTTGATCAATATCTGTGCCTTGTTTTGTCTGCTTGTTAAATATACATTCTCTCCGCTACGCTGTATATTGCAGTGCTGTGGTTCTATTTCCTTTGCATCCAAAAAAATATGGCAATCTTCCTGTGAACCAACAGTTAAAGTTTCTTCAGCAATAAGGAAAGATTCTATGACATTGTCCAGATATTTTACCTTGAGATAAGGCAAACGGACTTCCTGTCTGGACTTTTCTATTTCCATCAATTCCAGGGATGCCTGGAATTTTTTGTAGATTTCCTTATCCATTTTTTCTTCTGCAAGCTGCAACCCTTTTTCAGTATATATGCTACCATCAAAATCTCTTTTGATGGAAATTTCATTGTTCATGTTTTTCAGGAAGCAAAGTTGGTCGAGCTGCTCTTCGTTATACATGGTAAACTTATTTTCAAAGATTGCCATATATGTGGATAGACTATTGTTCGTAGGCCCATAGCCTTTGGCATATAAAAAGTTCTTTTCCAAGTCGCTTGCAACTGTTCCCGCCCTTTGGTATCTTTGGTCAGGGTTCTCTGCAAGCATTTTCATGATGATATCAGAAAGTTCCTTGGGAATATCCTTGCATACTTCGCAAGGAGGAATGACCCCTTTTTTGAGCTGTTTTTTAATATTCGCTATCTGGTCTTCCAACGTAGCATTAGGAATCAACTGAACCAAAGGAATTCCTGTCAAAATCTGGTATGCAACGCTTCCCAAAGAGTATATATCAATTCTTTCATCAATGGCCCTTCGGTTGGTTTGCTCTGGTGCCATATAGCTGAGTTTACCTGCCCAATAGTCAGGTTTTTGCTGTGTGGCAATTGCAATTCCAAAATCGCTTAGTTTGCATGTTCCCTGAGTATTGATAAGAATATTTTCAGGAGAAATATCTCTATGAACGAGATAGTTATGAGCATAGCATAATGCTCTTGCTATTCTGCTGATGATAAACGCACCAATATAGGGAGGTATAAGAAGAGAAAGATTAAGATGTTCATAGTGGAAGCTTTTTAAATTAATACCATCTACATAATCCATCACCATAAGAAACATTTTTTGGCTGTTGGCATCTTTAGATGTCTCGATATGAGCATTTTTTTGCTCTTTTTTCCTTCTAAAATCCAGTCGTCTCAGCCGCTTGGTTTTTACTTCCTGTTGGATTGTATAGGATAGAGTACCCAAACTATCCACAAAAGTTTTAGGCAACGCAGAGACAGCCATGGTTTCCAGACCGTATGTCTTGACTATATTTTCATGCCTTAGCTGCGCAGCCAGATTGGCCTCCTGGCGCAAAGAATTTTCGTCTTCTGGGGTTAAAGACTTTAGAGTTTTGATAACAACATAGTCTATGATTCCCCCTGAATTACGAGCAGCCAGATACACAATTCCCATTCCTCCGCGGCCTATCTCCTCGATGAACTGATAAGATGCCTGAGAATCAATGTAAAATTCTTTGAATTCTGTTGTAGATTCCATTTATCGCAGGCATGGACAGCCCATGCCTTCTCCTTTCTGAAAATTTTATTCTTCTGTTTTCTTTTCTTCACTTTTTTTTACGAAAGCACTATGCTCTTTTATACACCGAAAGCCAAGTTTATTGTTTTTGAAAGCAGGAGCATTTCCATTTCGAGTGGCAGCACGGCATGCTCTGGGTATGCTGTCCCAGCTTCCTCCCCGATAAATGCGCCTCTCCATACTAGAGTCAACACTCTTAGGATCGGCTATATCGTCCTTATATGTTTTTGTCATGACATTTCCTGCAACATAGTAGCAAGCATCTTCACACCATTCCCATACATTCCCTAGCATATCATGAAATCCCCAGGCATTAGGCTCTTTTTTACCAACAGGGTTTGTTTTTCCTGAGCTGTTACCAGAATACCAGGCGATGCTGCCTAAAGCAGGCGCGTTGTTATCTCCTGAAATATCAAAGTCGCCTATATAGCTCATACCATAAACCCCACTACGGCAGGCATATTCCCATTGTGCCTCTGTAGGCAATGACATTTCCGTCTTTTCACAAAAACCTTTGCAATGCTCTTCCCATGCTACTTGCTCCACAGGATGATTTTTCGATTTTTGGAAAAAAGAAGGGTTGTTCCCCATCACAGCTTTCCACTGTCCTTGGGTAATTTCATACTTGCACATATAGTATGGCTTTGATAAAACGATTCTACAGCTATATTCATTGTATGGATTTCTTCCTTTTTCTTTATCCTCTGAGCCAATCCAGAATCTTCCAGGCGGCACAAGCCTCATTTCAAAATTAGCCTCGCTCACTGTTGCTATTTTTTCTATTTCCAAATTTTTATTTTTGGCATATCCTTCCTGGTACATCCTGGCATATTTGGCCTGGTCTACAGCATTGAGTGCGCACCAATAGTCTGTAGTCATATCTAAAATTTCTTCTTCATCGCAAGTATAGCTACATTTATCCCATAGTTCATCAGGCAGGCCATAGTTTTTTAAAACTACCTTTTCTTCTTGTTGCTCTGTAGCTTTATTTTCTTCTGTGGCTTTCTCTTCTGTAGCTTTATTTTCTTCAGAAGGCTTTTCTTCTGTTGCTTTTTCTTCCTGTTTCTCCTCTGGCTTATTTTCATCCGCGGCTTTATCTTCTTCCTTCTCTATATTTTTTTCTTCGAGAGAAGGACTGGCTTTATCTTCTTCTTGTGCTAGAGCAAAAGAACAAAGCAACAAAATTAAAAAAGAAATTTTCAAAAAAAAATTCATGCTTTCTCCTTTATTTAGCGATGAGAATTAAATAATAGGAGTTACGCAGGTATTCTTAACATATTGAAATACAATATATATCTATCTTGCGAGTGATTAAAATCTTGACTCTATTTAGTTTT
>JABWCH010000319.1 GCA_013359215.1 Candidatus Brocadiia bacterium
CAGGCGGTACTATTTTTGATTCCTTACAGAAGGCTTACACTCCGCTTTTGTCTTGATTTTTTCCTAGAAAAGTTAACACCTATGACGTTTAGGTTTAGGTTTAAGTTTATAAATAGCATAGTTTTATATCTTAAATTGACATCTATGGGCATTGCCCTGGGAATGAAACCATCTTTTAAGGAGGCAGAAATGAAACTGCATATTTTTATTATTTTATTGGTTCTTTCTATTAGTATCGTCCATGCGCAGGAAGACCGTGCTGAGATGTTATCCAGAATTGCTTATACGCAAAAATTGATTGATGCCAGCAGGGTCAATTGGACTTCAGGCGAAACGTCTATGTCTCGTATTTCCTTAATGGAATTCCAGCAGAGACTTGGATTGATTTTCAGCGATGAAACTGGCAAAGAAGAGATGCTTAGGAATTCCCAAAATATAAGCGTTCCTGAAAGATCTTCTTCTACACCAAATTATGTCAACTGGCAAGAAAAAGGCTGCGTCACATCAGTCAAAGACCAAGGTTCTTGCGGAAGTTGCTATGCTTTTGCTTCCTGCGCCTTGATGGAATCTTATTATTTAAGACATTTCCAAAAGACTTTGGATCTTTCTGAGCAATATTTTATGATGAAAACCAAAATTGGCAATTTTATGGGCGGATGCAAAGGCAACAACCTTTGGGTTTGTGCTGGAACATGCATTGCTTTTGGTGCTCCTTTGGAAGAATGCTGTCCTTATAAAGCATCAGAAGAAGCATGCCCAAAAGATTGCACCAAAAGCTATCGTGTAGGCTGCATGGTAACAGGCGGAATTGATGGATTTCAGGCTGCTCTAGCCGAAAGCGGCCCAATTGTAGTTGGATTTATGGTATATGAAGACTTCCGAGATTATAAAACAGGGGTTTACAAGCATGTTCATGGAAAATTTTTGGGCGGACATGCTGTTCTTCTGGTTGGGTATAATAAAGAAAAAGAATACTGGATAGCCAAGAATAGCTGGGGCGGCGATTGGGGCGAAAGCTGTGATGGCAAGGGAGGCGAAAAAGGCTATTTCCGTATAGGATTTGGCGAATGTATGATAGAACTTGCCTTTATGGGACCTTTCCACGCCGTTAACCCAGGAAAATAGAAAAGCCGATATTTCTTTCTTGTCTGTAATCTTAGAAAACATTATCCCCAGATCTCTTGGATAAGAAAGAAATTTAGCTTGACAGACATTCTTTGTTTGATAAAATTCAATAAATAGAAAGTCCCTATTGGAATTTCCTTTTGAAAGGCAAATAAGCTTGATAGCATTAATTTCTGATATTCATGCTAATATAGAAGCCCTGAGTGTGGTTTTGGAAGATATTCAGAACCATAAGGTAGACAAAATCTATTGCTTGGGGGATGTAATTGGTTATGGCCCAAATCCAAGGGAGTGCATAGAACTTGTTCAGCAATGTTCTGAATTCACTCTTTGCGGAAACCATGAAGAGGCTGTCCTTTTTAATGCCCAAGATTTCAATCCTAAAGCAAGAAGAGCGATTGACTGGACACGAGAGCAATTGAACTCAGACAGCTATGATAAAGAAAAAAATTACCAGCTATGGGATTTTTTAGGAGATCTGAGAAAACGAGTAAGAGAAGACAGCATCCTTTATGTACATGCTTCTCCCCGTCAGCCAACAAGAGAGTATGTACTGCCAAAAGATGTTAAAGACCCTGCCAAGCTAGATTCTATTTTTAAAGAATTTGAAGACTCAGAGATCTGTTTTGTAGGTCATACCCATATCCCTGGGGTCTTTACCAAGGATTTGCAGTTCTTTTACTCTAAAACTTTGGAAAATCGCTATGAGTTTAAATCTCATCCTGGTAAAAAGCTTGTCAATATAGGCTCTGTAGGACAGCCCAGAGATGGCGACAACCGAGCATGCTACGTACTTTTTGATGGTGAAACTGTAGAATGGCGAAGAATTCCTTATGATATTCAAGCCACCATGACAAAAATTCGAGCAGTGGAAGACCTGGCAGACTATCTTGCGGTTCGCCTGGAAGAAGGCAGATAGCCCTAAATCTATAGGCATTGCCAACGATATTAAGTTAAGCGAAAGAGCCAAAGAATATTTTAGCCATAACCATAGTCTTAATAGTCACTTACGAGCGAAATCTCGTGTAAAAGTGTAAAGATTTTTCACGGACGAAAAAGAAAAATATTGAAATCACGAATGATGCAAATGATACGAATAAGACGAATAAAGAAATAAAGATAAAATTATCCATTCGTGCCATTCGCTCATTCTTTATCCGGGTTAGGAACTATTTGATTCATATTTTTTAAAATTTTATATTTTTGACAGGAAAGGCATGCTTTGGCATGCTTTTTTTTATATTTTGCAATAGTCAAAATGATCCTGTGAAAAATAAGCGGTGGTACAAAATTTATATTTTAAGTTTTCATGTTAGGAATCCAAATGACTCCAGAGAGACGTGTTTTTTTAGCCTTATTTCTTTCCTTTGTTTTCTGTGCGGCGTGGATACAATATATGCAGTATAAGCAGGAAAAATGGCGACAGGCCAATCCACAAAAAGTAGAGCAAAAGCAAAACAAACAAGAAGAAAAGAAAGACCCTGTCATTCCTGTTGCACCCGATAAAAAAGAAGAAGCGCAGGTAAAGCCTGAAGTACAGAATGCCACTTTAGAACAAATCAAAAAAGAAGAGGCCAAACCTATTGTTATAGAAACAGACAAATACAAGATGCTCTGGTCTAATCAAGGTGCTGGCCTGGTATCTTTGAAGCTTAAAGAATTTTTCCACCAGCATTATTCCAAAAAATCCCCTGGCTGGAAAGCCAATGAAGAAAACTGGCTGGAGATTTTGCCCAAATTTTCCCCTAATATGCCCTCTTTTTTGCTATTCCAGGAAGAGAATGTTCTTGTAGAGGAAAAGGTTGTTCCCTTGAAACTCGAAGAGCAGGTCTGGAGAGTCAAGGAAGAATTCCAGGAAAACCCTCCTCGCCTTGTCTTTGAGCTTGGCCCAATCAATGGAATCCAATACACAAAAACCTTTATTTTCCCTAAAGACAAAAGCTTTTTAGAAGGGGAGATCCTTGTAGAAAACTTTGGCAAAGAAACCCAGACAAAAACTCTCCAGATTGGCACAGGGTCAGGAATTATGTTCGAAAGCAGCAATCTGGATGAAGTATCAAGAGAAATCTATGCTTATGGGATGTACCCCAACCCCAAAGGACAGCCCTTATACGAAGAATTCGGCTATGACGCTCTGGCAAAAGGCAGCATAGATTCTGCCAAAAATTTTTCCTGGGTTGGTATGGTCAACCGCTATTTCGGCTATATCTTCCATGTCAAAAACCCAGAATTGATAGAAAATTTAAAGGTAAAGTCTTTTTTGCCTGCGCCTTCCTGGGTAGTGGATAGAAAAAAACTCCACGAAAAGCATAAAGAAACGGCATATATAGACAAGCTCAAAAATCTGAAACAATCCATGATGGTTCTTTCTACTAAGCCAATCGTACTCGAACCAGGACAGAAAGTACGCTTGCCTTTCACATTCCATATATCCAGCAAAGAATATCTAAGCACAGTAGATAAAAGCTATAAAGGCAAAATTAACGACTATGGTTTCTTTGGAGGCATAAGCCACATTTTGCTTTGGATTCTGGATTTCTTCTACCGAATTTTCCAAAACTATGGAGTTGCTATTATTTTCCTGACACTGTTGATTAAAGGCGCGCTTTTCCCTGTGACTCGCAAACAGCAAGTGTCTATGCAAAAATACCAAAAGAAAATGAAAATTTTCCAGCCACAGATGAAAAAGCTCCAGGAAAAATACAAAAACGACAAGCAAAAGCTCAACCAGGAAATCATGGCTCTTTATAAACAGCATGATATAAACCCAATACCTGTAGCTGGCTGCTTGCCTATCTTCTTGCAGTTGCCTATCTTTATTGGTCTTTATCAGGCACTCTATTATTCCATACAGCTTAGGCAGGCTTCTTTTCTATGGATGCAAGATCTATCTCAGCCTGATAAGATCATGCCCTTTGGAATGGATGTCCCCTTGTTAGGCGATTATCTGAATATCCTTCCTATTGTCATGACGGTTATATGGGTTTTACAGCAAAAATTCGCGCCTAAGCCAGAAGATCCTCAGATGCAGCAACAGCAGAAGATATTTATGTTTATGTCTGTTATCTTTGGATTTATGTTCTACCAGGTAGCCTCTGGTTTGGTTCTCTATTGGCTTGTCATGAATTTGATCAGCATTTTGGAACAAGAATTTATCAAACGTCATGATCTGGCAAAATTAGCATAAATTGTGTAAAATCATAGGAGAAAATGCTCTTTTTCTTCTATGATTTTTTGGCATCGGTACAAATACGCTTTTGATTTGTACCAGTGCCGATTTTTTTTGTTATAAAGGAAAAGTATGAATGCTAAAAAGATTTTAATCATTGGCTCTATGGGCCAGATTGGTTCTGATTTAGTAAAAGAATTACGCAAACGTTATGGAACTCAAAATGTTATTGCTAGTGATTACAGAACGCCTGCTCGCGAAGCGTTGGAACAATGGATGCCTTTTGAATCTTTGGACATCACCAAAAAAGATACAATTGTTGGTGTCATAAAAAGGCATGGAATCAACACCATATACCACATGGCAGCGATTTTGTCGGCCGTTGGCGAGCAGAATCCTCATCTGGCGTGGGAAGTCAATATGGAAGGTTTATATAATGTCTTGGAAGTGGCAAGAGAGTACAAAATAGAGAGGATGTTTTTCCCTAGCTCGATTGCTGCCTTTGGCCCCCAGACACCCAAGGACAACACGCCCCAGGATACTATCTTGCAGCCTACAACCATGTATGGGGTTACCAAGGTAACAGGTGAACTTCTTTGCAATTATTATGTAGAAAGATTTGGTATGGATATCCGTGGAGTTCGTTTTCCTGGAATCATCAGCAGCGAAACACCTCCTGGTGGCGGGACAACAGACTTTGCCGTTGCTATTTTTTATGAAGCCATACGCCATAAAAGCTATGAATGCTTTGTAAGAGAAGACACAACTTTGCCTATGATGTATATGCCTGATGCCATCAAAGGAATAGTTGATCTTATGGAAGCTGACCTTTCGAGACTCAAGCACCATTCTAATTTCAACCTTGCTTCCATGAGCTTTTCTGCAAAAGAGCTTGCTGCTGAAATCAAAAAGCATATCCCTGAATTTGTCTGCACCTACAAACCTGATTTCAGACAAAGAATCGCCGATTCCTGGCCCAGAAGCATCGATGATACGGTCGCCCGCCAGGAATGGGGATGGAAACCCTCTTATGATATTGCGTCTATGACAAAAGACATGCTGGAAAAACTACGCTATCGTCATATACATGGCAAGCTGTAAAAGGTACGAGAGTCATATATTAACTATATTTTTGTAGATTTTGCACAAAAAACGCAAAAAAAAGGACACAAAAAGCATAAAAAAATATAAGCTAAACTCTTATGGACTTAGATCCTAATTTTAAAATCACGAATGGCACGAATAATACATATAACACGAATAAAATGATCTATTCGTGCTATTCGTACATTCGCAAAATTCGTGATAAAATATTTTTCTGATATATCCAGATTAGAAGCTAAATCCATAAGTGTTATAAGCTATTAACTAATATATAGTTATATTTTTATGCCTTTTGAGATATTTTGTGTTTTTTGTGTTAAAATTTAATGATATAATTTATTGGATTATGATTGAGTTAAAAAAATCTGCAAA
Source organism: Candidatus Brocadiia bacterium (assembly GCA_013359215.1). Lineage (GTDB taxonomy): Bacteria > Planctomycetota > Uabimicrobiia > Uabimicrobiales > JABWCH01 > JABWCH01. Next base: position 5,771 of record JABWCH010000319.1, read on the forward strand.
ACTATAGGTATTAATATTTTTTTTAAGAGATTGCCCATGGAACAAATGCCAGAAATTTCGGTTGTGTTGCCTATATACAATGAAAAAGGGAATATCGAGAATCTTGTTCAAGAAATTATCGCTGCCATAGAACCCTTAAGCAAACCTTTTGAAATTCTTTGCGTGGATGATGGTAGCAAGGATGGAAGTCTGGAAACCATTCTGGCTCTCTGTGCCAGAGATGCAAGAATCCAGGCTTTGTCTCATGAAAGGAACTTTGGGCAAAGTGCTGCCCAGGCGAGTGGTTTTGGGAAGGCGAGGGGAAGCATCCTCGTGACTTTAGATGCCGATGGACAGAACAACCCTGCGGACATTCCCAGGCTTTTGTCTTTCATCGGAGAATACGATTGTGCTTGCGGCATTCGTGGCAAACGTAGAGATACCTGGGTTCGCAAACTTTCCTCTCGGATTGCCAACCGTGTACGCAATTGGATCACAGGCGATTCTATCCAGGATTCGGGATGCACATTGAGGGCCATCCGAAAAGACTGCCTTAAAGAAATTCCCATATTCAATGGTATGCACCGTTTTTTGCCTTCTCTCCTTAGATTTAAAGGAAAAAAGGTAATCGAAATCCCTGTAGATCATAGAGAGAGGACATGGGGAGAATCCAAATACGGCATACGAAACCGCGCTTTCCGTGGCTTAATAGACACTCTTGCTATCAGATGGTGGAAAGCCAGATCTTTCCCCCAGGAAAGGCTGCGAAAACTAGAGCATGGCCGCCATTGAATCTAAAATGCTTCTTGCTGCATCCATTGAATCAGTAAGCGAGACAGGCCAAATCAAAAAAAATATATATAAGGCCCTTTTCTTAGCTCTTTTATTGCCTGTTGTTCTTTACCTCATTTATATCTCTCCTCTTGCGAAATGCCTCCAGGAAGACTATCTGAAAGGTTTAAAAAAAAGCTTGCCCCTGTGGTATATTGTGCTTCCTTTTGGTTTCTCCTGTATGGGAGGTATATCAATAGCTTTTGGTATGCCTCGGTCCTTGATCGCTGTTTTAGCAGGCAGTGTTTTTGGTTTTTGGGCAGGGCTTTTGCTTTCTGAGCTTTCTTCTTTGATAGGAGCTGGCATTGCCTATTTTTATTCCCATTGGGCAAGAAAAGCACTCCTTTCGCAGGTCATGGAGAGATTTGGCAAAATTCAAAGCTACGTGCAGGCCCATGGCCTCATCACTGTTTTTCTCTTAAGACAAATGCCTGTTCCAGGGCTTCTTGTAAATATGTTTTTAGGTCTTCTCCATGTTAAACCAGCAGTCTTTTTTTTAGGTTCTGCCTTAGGCTTTTTGCCACAAAACATTATCTTTACCCTCTATGGTGTTGGTCTGAAAAAAAATTTTCTCATGAATGCCAGCCTGGCTTCTGTTTTTCTGATATTTTTCAGCATTTTGTTCTATTTTCTTTACCAGCGTATGGAATTGGCAAAGAATTTATGGTCACAAGTCTATCATTCTAAAAAAAACATTTAGATATAAAAGGAGACATCTATGAGGTTTACAGCCTTTCTCTTAGTTTTTTTTGCCTCTTTTTCCCTTTTAGCAGATCAGCAAGAATGGCCCCTATGGCGAGGCCCACAGAAAGACAGCATTTCCCAGGAATCCACCTGGAATCCCCAGGCTTTAAAAAATAATAAAATTTTATGGCAAAAAGATATAGGCCAGGGCTACAGCTCTGTCGCTATATCGGAAAATCGTCTTTACACCATGGGCAATAAAAAACGCAAAGACATTGTTTTTTGCCTGAATGCTTCTACAGGCGAAGAGATCTGGCAATATTCATACGAATGCACGCCAGGTTCTTATCCAGGCCCTCGCTCCACGCCTGTTGTAGAAGGAAACTATGTTTATACTTTCAGCAGAGAAGGACATCTGTTTTGCTTTTTCGCCAAAGACGGAAAAGTCAAATGGAGTCGAGATCTGAAAGAAGCCTATGATTTTGCATCTCCAACATGGGGGTTTTCCTCCTCTGTTTACATTTGGGGAGAAATGATTCTTTTAAATCTAGGCAAGCATGGAATAGCAATAGACAAAAGCAATGGCAAAACTCTATGGAAAAGCGATCCTACCAGCACCTGCGGCTATGCAACTCCTGTAGTATATACAAAAGACGGCAAAGACTATGCCCTTATGTTTGGACAAAAGGAACTCTATCTGGTAGAGCCTAAAGATGGCAAAAAGCTCTGGTCTTATCCTTGGGAAACAAAATATGGAGTCAATGCTGCTGATCCTATTGTTTCACATGGAAAAATTTTCATTTCTTCTGGCTATGACTATGGATGTGCCTTATTCCAGATCCAGGGAACCAAGCCTGAGCTAATCTGGAAAAAAGAAACCATGAAAAACCACTTTGGTACTTGCGTTTTGATAGATGGATATTTGTATGGTTTCGATGGGCAAAGCCACAAACCAAAAGACTGTAGCCTGAATTGTATCTCTTTGAAAACAGGAGAGATAAAATGGAAAGAAGGTCTTGGCTTTGGCTCTGTCATGGCAGCCAACAATAAACTCATTGCTTTAAATGCAGAGGGAAAGCTTTGCATAGTAGAAGCATCTCCTGATGGCTATAAAGAAATTTCTTCTTGTATGCTCAAAAAAGCCAGAAGCTCTGTTTTCTGGACAATGCCTGTTCTGTGCAATGCCAAAATCTATTGCAGAGGAAGCGAAGGAGAGCTTATTTGCGTTGATGTAAAAAAATAGAAGTTAGATTTAGGAGTTACGCAGGTATTCTTAACATATTGAAATACAATATATATCTATCTTGCGAGTGATTAAAATCTTGACTCTATTTAGTTTTGCAAGCTCTTT
>JABWCH010000320.1 GCA_013359215.1 Candidatus Brocadiia bacterium
GGAAAGGCTAAACAAAATCTATTTGCTTACAAAAAGTGTACAGAGCATGGAAGTTTTTGAAGAGCAATTGCAATCCTATCTATAAATTTCTGTAGCGAAGAAAGCTAAAGCTTGGGATTTATTCCCAGGTTTTTTTATAAAAATCTATTTAAGGTAAAACCAATATGATAAAATGGGAACGGAAGGCTGATATTTTTGCAAGCAGAATTGTGCATAATGACTGGAAAGGATTTCTCTCCAAGGGATTTATCATAGAGGAAGGAAGCCGAGCACTCTTTTTCGAAAATGGGATTCTCAAGGAAGTCATATCGGCTGGCAAAATAGAGATGGGGGGCTTGTTGCAAAAGATTCTGGCCTGGGATTTTGGGCGGCATTGGGAAGTTGTGGTGTGCGATGCAGGGGATATTTCTTTTGTTTACCTTTATGGCGGACTCAACCCTGCGAATGGGAAATTCCAAAGCTCTGTCAGGAGTGCGGAGGGCATTGCCTTGCAGGTGGGCTTGGAAATGGTACTCCAGTTGGAGTCACCAGAGCTTTTTCTGAGAAATTGCATGAAAGGAGAGAGCGAGATTCCTTTGATGGGGTTAAAAAATCGATATTTCCAGGAAATCCAGAATGCCCTGGTGTCTTATTTTAGCTCCTATGAAATGGCAAAGATTGTGGAAAGCCGCGATTTCAAGAACCAGTGTGCTGATTTTATGGAAAGAGAGATTTCTGTCTCTTTGCAAAGGGAAGGCTTTCGCCTGATCCAGGTTCGGGCATTGAGTGTGTATAATCCTGAATGGGCATTGCTCCAGGGACAAAAGGCAAAGCTCAAACTCCAGGGAATGCGCCAGGAATTGGAATTTGCAGAGCGAGAGGCTGGCTTAAAGGCACGCATGGAATGGTTTCTTTTAAAGAAAAGGGAAAACAGCCTGGAGCTAGAAGAGCAAAAGGAAGAGCTTCGCCATTCCGAGGCCATCATCGATGTGTGGAGCAGGCTGCGTCATGTCCAGTCTCAGGATAAAATGGATCGCATTCGCACAGAACAGGATATGGCTGCTTTTCTAGCAGAAATAGACACAAAGAAGGTTTTGAGAGAAGAGCAAAAACAGGCTTTGCTAAGGCAAGTAAAGGAAGCAGGAGAAGACCATGCTAAAAAAAGATCTTTTATCCTGGCTATGGCAGATATGGAATACCAATATGCTTTAAAAGAAAAAGAATGGCAGCAAAACCAAAATCTGGATGAAGCGCGCCTGGCATTCGAGAAAAAAAGGCAGAGGGATCTTTTGGAGCATGAGCTTGCCTTAAAAAAAGCAAAGTTTTCTGCAGAAAGAGAGCAGCAAAAGATTGTGCTTATGGAAGAAAGGGAGCAAAAGAATGCGCAGGAAATTGCCGCTTGGGAAAAGCGGCATCGGGAGATGGTATTTTCTCTGGATAGAGCCAAAACCCAGGCACAGGAATCGGAAATCGCAACCAAAATCCAGGAAATGAGGGCAGAGGCTGGCCTGCGGATTCGCGAAAAAATGCAGGCACAAAAGCAAAAGGAGCGATACGAGAGTCTCCAGATAGATCTGGAAAGAGAGGAGCGCGTTTTAAAGCTGCGTTGGGAAGAAGAGGAGCGAAGAAGTGAAATCCAGCGCAAGTTGAAACGAGAGCAATATGAGCATGAGCAGGCCATGCAAAGGATCGATATTGAGAAGCTCACTGTCCAATCCCATAGAGATGTCCAAATCGCCCAATCCGAAAGCCTCCGACAGCAAGGCAGCCAGGATATTCTCCAGGAAAAGGAAAAGCAAATCGCCATGCAAAACCAAATGCTACAGACCATTTTGCAACAAAATGAAATCAGTGCCAATCGCCTGGAGCGTGTCCTGGATCGCTCTTTGCGCAGCATCGAATCCATTGCTGCCAAACAACCACCTTCTTCAGAAGCATAAAGTTTGTGAATTGATTTGTTGTCAAAATATGTAAAAGTTTTTCAAGGGGGTTTGGGGGACAATTTTTATAAAAATTTTCCCCCAAATAAAGTATACAAAAAGGCAGGAAAGTTATGATTTTGAATAGATTGTTGCTGTTGGTATTGTTGGTTGCGGGTGTTTGCTATGCGAAGGAAAAGGTGCGATTGGCGGTTCTTCCTTTCCAGACTGTAGGAGAGATAGAAAATGGTGCGGGGCGAGAGCTGTCAGGGTTGGTTGCGAACGCACTGAGTAGCAAATACGAAGTAAAGGAGCGAGTGCAGGTTTCAGATGTCATGAAGGAAAAGATGCTGGCATTGGGGAATGTTTTCCAGACAAAGGAAATCGAAGAGTTTCAAAAGCAGTTTGCTGTGGATTTTTTGCTTATGGGGCAGGTGAGCCGAGGAGGCCAGGAGTATATGCTTTTGCTGCGGCTATGCGATCTGAACCAGGGGGCGATCCGTGCTTTTTTACCGCCCATCCATGCTGTTTCCTGGGATGGCTTGAAAAGCAGGCTAGAGCTTGCGCTACGAGATCATGAGCCAATCGTTTTAGTTCGTCCTGTGAAGGTAGTTATTCGGGTTGTGGATGAAAACCAGGTAGATCGGAGGATTTCTCTTTTGCTAGAAGGCGAACACAAATACGAAATCCAGGACACGGCTAAAGTTCTCCCTGGCCGCTATAAGGTAAAATCGCTAGATCCAGCATATCAGGAAAAGGATCTATGGATTGACATAAAGGCAAACCTCGAAGAGCAAACTTTGGAAATCGAGGTGGTATCTCATGGCTTTAGAATCCGCCTTTTGCTTGTGTATTCTGGCGTAGGCGCGGCTATGCTCTCTGTGGTCTTTCTGGCGTGGAGGCAATGGAGAAAGAGAGTTTTGCGGACGGTTTTTATTCCCCAAGGCATAGAAAATAAGAAAAAAGAAGCCATAGAGCTTGCCCGCAAGATCCGCGTTCAGTTGAAAGATTTGCTTCTTGTCTGGAAAGAAAACACTCTTCTATCCAGGACAATGCGTGAGGCAGATACATTGGTCAATCGCATAGAAATGATGTCCCAGAAAGACGGAGAAAAAGTGCCTTTGATCCATAGCCAACTTTCTTTGGTTTATGAAAACATCCAGGCTTTGCAAAATCTGGCAAAGGAAAAAGAGAGAGAAAAGGCAGAACAAAAAATTCAGGAAATCAGCTCTGTGATCAAAGAGCTTCTTTGGTAAGGAGAAAAAAATGCCCTGGACATGCCCTAATTGCTATACAGAGGGGAACGAAGGTGTCTATTGCAACTGCGGACACCAAAGAAAAGAAGAGGCAGTGTCTTCTAGTGCTTCACGCAAATCGCGGCAGAGAAGTTCCCTCTTGCCCTCTAAAAACGAAGAGATCATTTTGCAAAAAAAAGATCTGGTAAAGTCCCTGTTTAAGGATATGCTTCTTCATGGCAAAGTCATACAAAGCGAGGTAGAAGATGCCATAAAATTGGGAAAAGAATATGGTTACAAAGAAGAGGAAATCCGAGGGATCTATGAAGAAGTCAAAAAGGAAGTCCGCTTCAAAACAGTTTCTGACATTGCCTTGAAAATTGCGAAAAAGAGCAATCTGGAGACAGGCAAGATAGGGCAACTGGCCTTTTCGATCAAAAGCATCTTGCCCACTTCCTACAACAAAGTAAGGCTTTTGCTCCGATTCCAAAGCCAGGATGGACAAACAGTAGAGAAAGAATATCCTATCCACGCAGGCCAGGAAGTCAGCCGTGTTTTATATTTTCCCTATGAAGCGCCCAAAGGATATACAGAAGATACGATTGAGGAGCTTTGGCTTTACTTGTATGAAAGAGAAACGAATCCTGTTGTATATCGAAGCGTGACGCAGATCATCATTCCTATACAAGACATAGGAGGGAAGAGCGTTATTTATAATATCCAGATGAGCGACAATGCTTTGAATGCAGGAGACATTGGTGAAAAAACAGAAAAGGCAGAAGAATGCGCCATAGATCTGTACTTTGATCCTGAAGAAACCGAAAGGCTGGCAGAAAAAAAAGAAGAAAAAGCCTCATGGGAATCCATTGCCTCTCCTGGGCTGGACAGTTGCTATCTGGAAATCCAGGAAAAAGGGCAAACAAGATATGTTTATCTGATTGCCAGACACAAGGTTCTAATAGGAAGAGAACACCAATCCGATATTCAGCCTCGGTATGTCGATGAAAAGGGAGAAGTCAACAAGATCTACTGCCGTCTTGTGAGCAGGCAGCATTGCAAGATTCTATACACGCCTAAAGCTCTCTATATACAGGACACAGCGTTTTCCCTGGAGCATAATTTTACAGAGATCCTGGGCCGCAAAAAATTGCAGAACGAAACCGATGTTTTGCAAGAAAACGATGTTCTCAAGATTGGCGGTTTAAAGCTCAAGGCACAGATGTTCTATAATCATGTCTCAGAATGCCATGTAAAAGAAGCCGATTGCCCAGAGGAAGAGATTTGGGAAAAGTATGGCGGCTATGATACCCCTGGCCTTTATTCTTCTTTAAAGCTGTCATATCTGAACAATCCTCATAATCCAGAGGAATATGTTTTGCTTTATAAATACGCCCGATTTGGCCTTTGCTCTGGAATCCCTATTTCTATCCAAGGGCCAGGAATCCCAGACATCCTGGGACGCTTCCGTTTCCAGCAAGGTCGCCTCTGGATAGAAAGCCTGAAGGAAGACTATAATGAGCTTTATGTGAACCAGGAAAGGCTTTTGCCTGGAAAGCTTTTGCCCCTGACTCCTGATGCCAAAATACAGGCAGGAGAAGTGGTGGTCTGGGTTAGGACAGAGTGAAGTCGAGCTAGTCATAGGTATTTGCTCAAAAGTTTGTGTACCTATTGCAACATATTGATAAAAAATAATTAACCGCAGAGGCACAGAGGTCGCAGAGGAATTATATAGTTTTTTTTCTTCTCTGCGTTCTCTGTGTCTCTGCGGTGAAATCTTATGTCTTGAGAAGTTCAAGATTAAAGATATTAAAGATTAGGAATCGGAATTAAATAAGTTCCCCATTTAGCTGTCTTGTATTCAATTAAAAATGGGGAAGTTATTTAATTCTCATCACTTAATGCTTAGAAAAAGCTCAATTGTTCGCCTTCTGTTCGTTTTTTGGGCTTAGAAAGCTTGTGTTTAGCAAAAGATTTCAGGCTGTTGGGGATTTCCTGGAAATAGCGTGTGGGAAGATTGGTTTCTTCTTTTCCAAAGAGTAGCCGTTTTTTGCTGTGCAGAAGGTATAGCATGTCTTTGGCTCTTGTCATACCAACATAAAACAAGCGTCTTTCCTCTTCTTCTTTTTCTTCATCCCAACCAAAGCGAGTGTAGGGTAAAATATTTTCTTCGCATCCTATGATAAAGACAACAGGAAATTCCAAACCCTTGGCAGCATGGAGTGTGAGCATGGAAACCTTTTCTGCTCTTGGCTCGAATTCTTCTGTGGTTTCATGCAAAGAAATATAGGATAAAAATTCTCCAAGATCATGGAAAAAAGAAGATGCCTGGCAAAGATGGTTGAAATCTTCTTTTTCTATTTGCAGGCAAGGCCAGGGAATCTGCTGAGAGAGAGCAGCAATCCATTTTTCAAGAGGGATGCTAGGGGGAAACTGCTGCATTGTTTTTACCAATAGTTCCAGGCTTTCTTTTCCTGATGAAGAAAGGAAAGGGATGTTTTCTAAAAGGTGCAGTCCCTTGCGTTCTTTCCATGCCATGATGCTCTTTTCTCCTATGCCTGGCATGCCTTGAAGAAGGCGATACAAGGGCGGCCCAGATTCGGGCAGAAGGAAAAGCTGGAAAAGGGATTTCCAGTTCTGGATTTTTTCTTCTTTCCAGAATGACCCTGTTCCACTGCATTGGTAAGGAATAGAAGATTCAGCAAAGACTTCTTGCAGTGTTTTGTTTTGTTGGGATGTTCTGTAAAGAATGGCAAAATTATGGAAACTATAAGGGGCTTCAAGGGTTGATTCTTTTCCTGAAGAAAGCATTGTCAGGCCGCCCATGAGTTCCTGTATGGTGTGGACGATAAACTGCGCTTCGGCCCTGTCATTCGCAGCTTCAAAAATTTGTAGATTTTTTCCTTTTTTCTGCGACTTTATTTCGTTGGGAATGCGTTTTTTATTGTGAGCAACCAAAGAACAGGATGCTTCCACAATATTTTTGATGGAACGGTAGTTTTCGCTCAGGCATATCTGTCGTGCAGAAGGAAAGTCTTTTCCAAAATCCAGAAAGTATTGCAGGTTTGCTCCACGAAAAGAATAGATGGCCTGGTCAGGATCTCCAATAGCAAAAAAAAAGGTATTTTCTGTTATCAAAAGCTTTAGGAGACTATGTTGAGCATAAGCAATATCCTGGTATTCATCCACTGCAATCGAGAGAAACCTTTCCTGGTATTGCTGTTGGATTTTTGGATTTGCCTGTAAAATTCGCACAGGCATATAGACAAGGTCTTCCAGAAGAATTCCCTTGTTGTCCTTTAAAACTTTTTGGTATATTGCATAGAATTCCTGGATTCCTTCTTCTTGCAATGTTCCTGGATCTACGAGAGCATTTTTGGCAAGGGATATTTTTTCAAGCATTTCTTTTTTATTCTTGCTTTCGCCAAGCAAGCCACAAACATCTTCTTTTGTATAGATCACAAAGTCCTCTGGCAATCCTACCAGGGCTGCATTTTCTTTTATGATCTGTAAACCCAGTTTATGGAATGTGCATATTGTCATTTCAGATGACATATCCCCAAGCCATTGCTGAATTCTGGAGCGCATTTCTTCAGAAGCTTTATTGGTAAAGGTAATTGCCAGAATGTTTTTTGCGGCAATTTTATTTTGAAGTACAAGATGAGCAAGTCGGCAGGTAAGTGTCATGGTTTTTCCTGTCCCTGGGCCTGCGATTACGAGGATTTTTTTATCTTGGGATTCTATAGCATCCCTTTGTTCCTGGTTCAGTGTATCCCAAAGGCTTTTTTCTAAAGGAGAAGAAGATTGTGTCTTTTCTTTCTCGACTTTTGCCCTTTTTTTAGGATTGATTTTTTTTTCTGTTCCTTCAAAGCCAAAAAATGTTTCCTGGGGTAAAAATTTTTCTCTCTCTCCTGGCTGAAAAATCTGGATTGTCCCAAACTCACCATCATATCCACCTTCGATTTGGAGCTTTCCTTCTCTTGTCCTTTTGACTGCTTCTGCAAGAATCACAGAGCCTTTTTTTTCCAGGTCAGCTAAAGAAGCGTTACTAATGATTTCCAGCTCAGACCCGAACTGCTTTAGCATAGCAAAGTACTCGGTTTCTACTTTTTTGCTTGTGGCCTTTACTCCAAGAACTTCGCCTAGAATGGTTTCCAGGCCAATCAGGTTGCGGAAAGGAAAAATCCTGGAAGGCTTTTCCCCAGCCTTTCTGTCTGCCAGCTCGCTGATTCTATGCAAAACGCCCAGAGTGATCTTTCCGCCGCACATAGGGCATCTGCCCTTATGTTCCATGCTTTGTTCTGGTGTGAGTCTCAATTTGCATTTGCTATGACCATCTAAATGATATTTTCCCTCATCAGGATAGAATTCCAATGTTCCTAAAAACCGTTCAGGATCTCCTTTTTTTAAGGCATCAAAAAGATCTGGATAAGAAAACTCGCAGGAAAAAAGATTGGCTTCTCTGCCCAGTTTTGAAGGGGAATGGGCATCAGAATTGGAAACCAAGGTAAATCGATCCAGTTGCGAGCACATCCAGTTCATCGGCGGGTCAGAGGAAAGACCTGTTTCTAAAGCAAAAATATAGGGCGTAAGATCTTCAAAGCATTCTTCAATATGGTCAAATCCAGAATTGGCTCCAAAAAGAGAAAACCAGGGTGTCCATATATGAGCAGGGATAAGGTAGATTTCAGGAGAAATTTGCAGCAGGATTTCCAGAAGATGATGAGAATCCAGCCCCAAAATAGGCCGTCCATCGGATTTTATGTTGCCTATCTGAGAGAGCCTGTAGGCAATTTTTTTTGCTATTTCCAGATTAGGAGCAAAGACAATATTGTGGACTTTGCGAGTTCGGCCATTTTTTTTATATATACTGCTTATTTCTACGCTTAACAAAAATCGCACAGGGATAATCAGGTCATGGGGAATGCCTTCCTGGGCTTCGAGACAAAACTTTTCTTTCAAAGCATAGAGACCTTGTTCTGGGGCTGGCTCTAAGTATTCTTCCATTTCTTCCACCCATTGAGGATGGGTAAAATCGCCACTGCCTATGATGTTGATTCCTTTATATAAAGCCCATTTATACAAATTAGGGAATGTAAGATCATGGCTTGTGGCACGGGAATAGCGAGAATGTATGTGTAAATCTGCTATAAATCGCATGGGATTTCCTAAAAAATATTTGAAATAAAAAGTAAAAATGCTATCTTAATCTCCACACAAACAATACGCAAGAAATTTTTAGGAACTTACGAGTGAAATCTCGTGTAAAAGTGTAAAGATTTTTCACGGACGGAAAAGAAAAATATTGAAATCACGAATGATACGAATAAGACGAATAAAGATAAAATTATCCATTCGGTCATTCGTGAAATTCGTGATAAAAATGCTTTTCCTGTTTATCTATGTTAGGAAATTTAAAAGAAAGGTAAAAAACAATGTCAGAATGTTTAGTGTCCCAGGCCAAAGCCGAATTGGAAGGGATATGGAGAGTTCTTCTTTTTTCTCTTCTTTTGGGTATCCTTTTTGGCCTTGCTTTTAAATACAGCATTCCTTACTTATGGTGCAATTTCCCTGAAAATAAAAAGATAACCACAGAAAAGAAATAGCCTTTTCGCAAAAGCTTTAACAATAAACCTTTTATGTTATTTCTCTTAAAACAGCAAGATGTGTTTTTTCTTGACATGGCTATATTGCTATGATAAATTTGATAAAAATTTAGAAATACATTTTTTATAAGAAATGCTATATTTTATACTAAAGGCATAATGAATGAAAGCGGTGATTCTTGCAGGCGGTTTAGGAACGCGCATCAGCGAAGAAACCCACCTAAAACCAAAACCCATGATTGAAATAGGGGGCAAGCCTATTCTCTGGCATATCATGAAGATATATTCTGTGCATGGCATAAATGATTTTATTATATGCTGTGGATATAAGGGATATATCATCAAAGAATATTTTGCCAACTACTTTTTACACATGTCGGATGTTACTTTTGATATGATGAACAACCGCATGATTGTTCACCAGCAGTATGTTGAGCCTTGGAAAGTAACATTGATCGATACAGGCGAAGAAACCATGACTGGGGGCAGACTCAAACGTGTCGGGAGCTATCTCGAAGGCGAGAAAGAATTTTGCTTCACTTATGGCGATGGTGTTTCGGATATCGATATTACCCAGGAAATTGCATTCCATCGCGAGCATGGGAAATTAGCGACGATTGCTGCTATACATCCCCCTGGTCGCTATGGTGCTCTTAGATTGCAAGGATCTAATGTAGTTGGCTTTACAGAAAAGCCAAGAGGCGAAGGTGGTATGATCAATGGTGGTTTTTTTGTTCTTTCTCCTAAATGCATTGACTATATAGCAGGAGACAAGACAATATGGGAACAAGAACCTCTTAATAATCTCGCAGACACAGGTCAGCTTATGGCCTTTAATCATACAGGATTTTGGCAAGCTATGGACACTTTGCGGGATAAAAACCAACTCGAAGAACTTTGGAAATCAGGAAAAGCACCTTGGAAAAAATGGCAATAAGTCAGGAATTCTGGCATGGAAAGAAGGTCTTCATAACAGGACACACTGGTTTCAAAGGCAGTTGGCTGGCTTTGTGGCTTCAAAAATTAGGTGCTAATGTATGCGGTTATTCTCTGCCAGAAAAAAGTATTCCTTCCCACTGGAATTTGTTGAATCTTAATATCCGCTCTGAAATTGCAGATATACGAGACTCCCAAAGGCTGGAAAAAATTTTCAGGGAATTCCAGCCTGAAATCGTTTTTCACCTTGCTGCTCAGGCTTTAGTCCGAGCCTCCTACCGAGAGCCAGTTGAAACCTATTCTACCAATGTCATGGGAACTCTTCATGTTTTTGAAGCCTGCCGTAAGACGGACTCTGTAAAGGCAATAGTGAATGTAACCAGCGATAAATGCTATGAAAATAAAGAATGGAATCGCGGCTATAAAGAAGAAGATGCTATGGGCGGCCATGATCCCTACAGCTCTTCTAAGGCATGCTCTGAGATTCTTACTGCATCGTATAGAAATTCTTATTTTCCTACTCAGGAGTATGGGATCAAACATCATACCTTGCTTGCAAGTTGCCGTGCTGGAAATGTGATTGGCGGTGGCGACTGGGCTGAAGATCGATTGATTCCTGATATTATGCGATCTGTTGCAAAAGGAAGCCTTGTAGAAATCCGCAATCCAAGGGCAATACGCCCATGGCAGCATTTGCTTGAGCCTCTAAGTGGATATCTGTTGGTGGCACGCCGTCTTTGGGAAGGAAAGACCGAATTAGCCACAGGATGGAATTTCGGGCCGTCTTCTATAGAGGCTATTTCTGTTGAACAAGTAGTAAAATATGTAAAGTCCCATTGGGATAAAATTGACTATCGTCTAGCTACATCAGCAGGCGCGCCTCATGAAGCCAGCATCCTGAAACTGGATTGTTCTAAAGCTCATAAACAGCTAGGATGGTCGCCTGTATGGGATGTTGCTGTCGGGTTTGAAAAAACTGTGCGCTGGTATCGAGAATTTTATGAGTATGGAAATTTGCTAACAGAATCTGATATATCATCTTATATGAAACAAATCAAGCCAGAATGGGGTGCTTTATGAAAATTCATATTTTGCCTATTTCAGGCGCGGCTGTTGTGGATGTTGAACCCAAATCCGACTCGCGTGGGGTATTTTGTCGGTGGTTTTGCCAAAAAGAACTAGAATCCTTGGTCGGTAAACGCCAGATCGTGAATGTAAATTTTTCCAGAACAGAAAAAATAGGGTCGATTCGAGGAATGCATTTTCAATACCCTCCCAAAGCAGAAATGAAATTAGTTCGTTGTATTCGTGGCAAAGTGTTTGATGTTATTGTAGACTTACGGAAGAAATCTCCGACTTTTATGCAATACCATACAGAAATTCTAAGCCAGGAAAATGGTAAAATGATCGTGATACCAGAGGGATTAGCCCATGGTTTTCAGGCATTAGAAGAAGGCGTAGAATTGATTTATTTCATGACTGAATTCTACTCCAAAGAGCATAGTTCTGGTATTCGCTATAGCGACCCTAAAGTTGGCATTGATTGGCCGCTTTCTGTATCGGAAATTTCTATCAAAGATAAGGAATTTCCCTTTTTAGACGATACCTTC
>JABWCH010000321.1 GCA_013359215.1 Candidatus Brocadiia bacterium
AACAGCATTTTGACCAAAACATTATTTTTTTCTTCTCTGCGTTCTTGGCGTTCTCTGGCCTCTGCGGTAAAAAAATTCTTGAATGATGACACGCCCTAGGTTTTGTAAGGGAAAATGGTTATTTTTGATTATTGATTTAGTGCATGTTTGCAAATTTTTTTTATCTTTAGCTATTATTTATCAATAAGTTATGAATGCACATTTTTTAAAAGAATGTACGTCATCATAAGAAATAAAAAGTTTCAAAAGTTTGGTTGAAACTAAGCGAATATTTTAGTATATTGTTTTTTTGATCGCAGAATCTATTTTTTTTCCAAGTGCCTTATAGGGGAAAATGAAAATGCAAAGGGAATTTGTTCTTTTATATCAAAAAGAAAACGATACTATTCTAATACAATCTCCTTGCGTTGGCTTTGTTGCAAATTTGCCTTTTCCTGGCGATATTCTAATACCAGAATCCCAGGTGGGAAATGTGCAAATCCTTTCTTCTCAATATGCCTTAAAATTGCCTAAGGGCGTTTGTGGTAAAGTCGGGGATTATGATACCAATATGAAGGTCAAGCCTGTAGGCTATCAGGAAATTCTTTTTCCATTACTTCCTTTAGATCAAATCAAATCCGATATTTTCTCTACTACAGCAGAAGAGAGAAAGGTCGAAGGTGAATATACGATTTTCGCTCCAAGCGATGGGATTTTCTACCGCCGTCCTTCTCCTGATTCGCCCAATTACGTAGAAAAAGGAAATATTGTAAAAAAAGGACAAGTATTGGGTCTTGTTGAAGTCATGAAATGCTTTAACCAGATTGCCTTTCAAGGTTCGGGAATACCAGATCAGGCAAAGTTAGTAGAAATTTATGTACAAGACGCTTGTGAAGTGAAATACCAGCAGCCTCTTTTTGTTTTTTCTTTGGTGGAATAAATATCCCCTTTGGGTAAACTTTATGAAAGAAACTCCTTCTTCTTTTAAAAAATATATCTATCGTTGTTTTAACCTTCTGATCAGGCCCTTTATTGATTTTTATTTCAACTATGGCCTTGCTAGGGCAAGTGTGCTTTCTTATGTACTTTGTGCTAATTTGATTATTTTTGTATACCTTTTCATGACGATTGGTGTTACCATTACAATCGACCCTCTGGTTTCGCCTAGTGCTACGCGCCGCTTTCTGGAACTCCATTTCTTATGGCCCGTGACAGAAAAAATGCTTTTGGAAAAATTGCCTGAAGGATTTGGTATGAATGAAGGCAGCTTGGTTCGTATAGAAGAATACCAGGAGGAGCTACAGAAGTATTGCCAAAAAAACAATACAAACCAGGCAACTCTTATAGAAGAAGAGAGATTAAAGGTAAACCGCTTTTCTATCACAGCAGCATTGGGAACTACGATATATGAAGCCGTGCGTACTTTCTACGATACTAAAAATAAAACCAAGATCAACCCCTTGGGTGCAGGTTTCTTTATTGCTTTAGGCATTGCTTATTTTGCACTGATTTTAAGCATAAAGACAAACCTTGCAGAAAGCGTTTCTCCGATTATATGGGGGAATACCCCTATTGCCAGCAGGCGTTCTGAAATCATGAAGATACTTTGGAGAATTCCTAACCCTGGCGTTATCAAGTCCAGAGCCTATTTGTTTTTTATGCTGCCGATTCTCGTTACTATGACCATCACCATTCTTTCCGCAGGGCATAAACTGGTGGATATGCTATGGGAACCCTATTCTTTAGGGAATATCGTTGTGATTGCCGCTTTTTCGTTGTTCATTACAACATTGCTTTTCACTACGCTTTATGAACTGCATGTATCGGGGATTTCCAAGAAGAATGCGGCTATAGGGGCTTTTTTGGCTGCTGCTTTATGGCTAGGGGGCCGATGGTTTTTTACGACCTATGGTGCATTGTCTCTTTATCGAAATCTGAGGAATTTTGCTTTTATTCCTATTTTTCTTACCTGGTTCTACTATTTTTGTACGGTTTTCCTGTTTGGGCTTTATGTTGCGCAGACATTAGAAAACCCTAATCTTTCGGCAACAGCACGCGCTTGGTCTATGAGGGATATCGCCTTCAATAACCGCTATAATTTTGCCTCTACATGGGTCAGACTGGATTTTTTGTATCGGCTTGCCTTGAGCAGATACGAAGAGTATCGGCCACCTTTTCTAGGAATCAAGGTAGAAGAAGATTGTGCGGCTGAAATAGCAAAAAAATCTAATCTTTCGCCTAGTTTCGTAAGAGAGTGTATTTTAGAAATGGTTGTAAAGCATTGCCGTTTTTTTCATATTGAAGTAGAAGGGAATAGACAGTATTGTACTCTTAAAGTCCCGCCCGAAGAGGTAGATGTAATTCCTTTGCTTGTCGATCCACAAGATGCTCAAAATATGCTAGAAGAAGAAATGCCAGGGTATTCTTTTGGACAATATATTTTTAAAAACTATGGAACGCTATGGAACGTCAAACCACTTTTACTTTCTGAAGTATATCGAAACTATAAAAAATTTGAAGAAATTAAAAAACAAAAACTTGATATGGAGTAAGCGAATATGCCTGCCAATCTTACACCTCAATATTTAGAAGCAGAGCAAAGATACCGATCAGCAAAAACACCACAAGAAAAATTAGAAGCCCTGGAATTGATGCTAAGAGAAATTCCAAAGCACAAGGGAACAGATAAATTACAAGCGGAACTAAAACGCAAGATTTCAGACCAAAGAAAATCTTCCTCAGAGAAAAGTTCCAAAAAAACCGTTTCTTATAGTGTAGACAGTCATGGAAACCAGCAGGTGGTTGTGATTGGGCCGCCCAATTCTGGAAAATCTAAGCTAGTTTCTCAGCTTACAGGCACAGAGATGAAAGTAGCAGACTATCCTTTTACAACACGTATGCCACAGCCTGCGATGATGAAATACGAAGACATAGTGATCCAGATTGTTGATACGCCAGCCATTTCTGAAGAGCATTGCGACCCCTGGATGGGAAGCATAGTTCGCTCTGCCAATGCTATTTTGCTTGTGGCAGATCTCACGGACGACAGCATTGTGAAAAATCTGGGGTTTATCTTTGAATTTTTAGAAAAGCAAAAAATCTATTTAATCGAAGTCAACCAAGAGATTAACCTTGCCGAAGACAAAAGAACCGATATGGATACCTTCCAGAATACTTTGCTTGTGGGTAACAAAAAAGATGTAGATGTTTCGGAAATTGTATTAGAGCTTTTGCAAGATGAATACAAGACTGCCTGGCACACGTTTCCCGTTTCTTCGTCAACAGGCGAAAATTTAGAAGCCTTGAAGCACAAAATTTTTGAAACTTTGGATATTATCAGGATTATACCCAAGCCACCAGGCAAGAAGCCTGATTTCAGCAGCCCTATTATCCTGAGAAAAGGAAGTAGTGTCTGGGATCTTGCTGACTCCATCCATCACGATCTTGCACAAAATTTAAAATCTGCTAAAATCTGGAATTGCAAAGACTATCTGGATGGACAAAGGATTCCTATTGACTATATTCTGAGCGACAGGCATATCGTGGAGTTAGAAGCGTAACTCCTATTGTATATTTATTTTCAAAAGTTTTTTATTTTTTTCTATAAAGGAGAAGTCTATGGCAAAATATCTTTTACTTTTTGTATTTGTTTTTGCTTTTTCAGTCTATGCAGTCCCTGTCCAGATGTATTTCAACAACTTTGATGGTACACAGTCTTATTATTCTGGGTATACAACCGTTACAGGTGGATTTTCTGGAACTGTTAGCATTGAATCGGTTGGTGGGCTGAGTGGTATAGGGGTTACAGGGAATACTTTTTCTGGTTCTTATTTGAGGAATAGCACTTCTGGTAACCCTGCATCTACTACTGTTCTGACATTAAGCAATCTTCCTGTTCATGATACAGTCAGCATCAACTTTTTATTGGCTTTGATCAATTCCTGGGATGGGGATGCTTCCCCTTATGGCCCTGACATCTTGAATGTAAAAGTCAATGGAAGCCTTGTTTTTTCTTACAACCCAAGAACATACGCCAATTCAACAGCTCTTTCTATGGGAAGCAATACTTTCAACATGTATCTGGAAAACGCTCTTAAAGACATCCCTCATACTGCCAGTACTCTGACAGTAGAATGGTATGCAAGTGGAAGCGGCTGGCAGGGAGGCGCAGATGAATCTTGGGCAATAGAGAATGTCCAGATTGTTGCCAACATTCCAGAGCCAGGTACTTGTGTTCTTTTTATGTTTGCATTTTTGGCTTTTTTTATGAAAAAATATTCCAAATAGAATATTTATTTTCTATGAAAACCTATAAAAATTATAAAACCAAAAAAGCTATAGCTGTTGTTTCTATTATCTTAGGTATCCTGATTTTAGCTAAACCAGAAATTGTTATATACATCATTGCTTTTTATTTGATACTTTCTGGTATTTTAAGCCTATCAGAATAATAGCCAGGGGCAAATGCCCCAGGCTTTCAGTTTAAGATATAAGACTATGCTATTTATATACCTTATAGCCGATATTCTCTGTTTATTGTTAAAGGCTTTTATATTTAAAATCGGAGTGAAAACTATGTTCAAAGAACAATGGCATTTTTGGCTTTTATTTTCTCTTGTTTTCGCGATTTTTCTTTTGCTTTTCGTTGCTGTTTTCCAAAATGTCAAGACAGAGCATCTTGTAGAGCTAAAAACAGAATACCATCTTGTTATTTTGGACAATGGGCTGGCATATTATGGCAAAATATCGAATCTTCAAACACCTTTCCCTATTTTAACAGACATATACTATGTGCAAAGCAATGTAGACCCCAAAAGCAACAATGTTTCCAATACTCTCTTAAAAAGAGGAAAAGAATGGCATAAGCCAGACCAGATGATTATCAATGCCCAGCACATAGTCTTTTTTGAACCCGTTAATCCTAAATCCAGAGTATTTGAGCTGATTCAGGAATTGAAGAATAAACAGGATTGATATGTGTTAATAGGAGTTACGCAAAGAGATTTTTATTTGGGGGAAAATTTTTGTAAAAATTTTCCCACCCCCTTTAAAAACTTTTATATTTTTATTTTCCAATTTTTCCGCCCACGTGCGTTTGCGCTTCACGCCACATTCAAGCTACAGCAAATCGTCTGTGAATCGGTTGTTTTTGAGTTCCAGGCGTGCTTGCATGATGACATAGCTTAATTCCCGCATATTTTTGTACCTTTCCTGGGGGAGGCGTTCTATGCATCTTAGGATGATTTTGCGGATGGAAAGGGGGATTTCGTCCAGGGATAGGATGTCTTTTTCGGTTTTGTTCTGGAGCTTGTTGTTGATGATTTCTTCCATGGTCGCGCCCTGGTAGAGCTTGTTGCCTGTAATCATACGGTAGATCATACAGCCCAGGGGGACTTGGTCGCAAGAACGGGAAATTTCTTTTTTGCTGATTTGCTCATGGGCCATATAGCTTGGAGTGCCGAAAATATCGTTTGTGGGAACACCCATTTGTTCGTAAGAGATCTTTTCTTTTGAGCCAAGGTAAATGCTGCATCCAAAGTCAACAATATGGGTTCTCATGCCTGGGGTTTCGACTAGAATATTTCTGGGCTTTAGGTCGAAATGGACTATGCCACTGCTGTGTATATCGATAAATCTGTCAGCCACCTGTTGTGCTATGTATAGAGACGCATCTATATCTATTTTGCCTTTGCTAATCACGATTTCAGAGAGCGCATCGCCAGCGCAAAATCTTTGGATCAGGAAAGAGCCTTTGTCTTTTGTGTGGATGAGCTTGGGGATTCTGGTTTCGCCAAAGACTTTTTGCATGGCAAGATGCGCCAGTAGCTCTATTCTGTAGGTTAGAATAGCAGCTTCCTCCTGGGAATGCTTGATAAAAGCTAGATCACCGAATTCGCTGCTTAGGCCAACATAGCAATTTCCATACTTGCCTTTGCTCACTTCAGAAACATCGGAAATCCCATACCAATCCATGATGTCGGTTAAGGAATCATTGTCTCTACAGTGGCATTTCCTTTCATATTTGGGAAGGGTTTGCCAGATTTCAGGGGGAAGTTGGTTGTATCCTAAAGAAGGGAAGTATTTTCCTTCTGTTGTAATTTTCATCTTATAGGGATTTTCTTCTTCTTTTCTTTCTATGAGAATGGGCAGCTTTTTAGATTCTTCATCTTTTTTGGCTTCATTTCCCAGAATAGTTTTGGAAACGCTTTTTCCAATTAGCCGCGAAGTCTGGCTCATGACCCTGAAACTTTGTGTTTCGGTGGCTTTGTCTTTTTGTAAATCGGGGATGATTCGGCGAAGGCCGCTTTTTCTTTTTTCATCTTCCAGGCTTTTGAGCTTGCTTTTGTATATCTGGAGTTCTGTCTGGCAATGTTTGCATTCGTATTTTTTGCTATCCTGGTAAAGCAAAATCTGGTATTTATTCTGGCATTGGGGGCAATACATCATTTTGGTTTTTTGGCGTGCGAGGATCATCTCGACCTGCTCAGGATTTAGATAGCCCATGTCAACGAGAATTTCGCCTAGCCTTTTTCCTTTATGGGATGTTACGGCAGCAAGCAAGGCATCGTTGAGCTGATCCTGAGTAATCATTTTTAGTAAAATGGCTGTCTTGCCAAAAAGGGCATGCCTGTTTTCTTCTGATGGATTTTCTTCCTCTAAAATTTCGTCATTTTCTTTCTTTTTTTCTGCTTTTTTTTCCAAAGAAGGCTCAAAACTCATGAGTAAACCTCTTATAAATAAAGTCTGTAAAAAAATAGACCATTTTTGTGCTTTTGTAGGTAGTCACATTTTGGCGAATCCATGAGAAATCAAGAAGCAAGCGATTGCTTTAATGTGACATTGTTATGTTAGTATACAATAAGTTTATCCTAGAAAACAGAAATTCTCTATACAAAGGAAAAGATATTTATCAATTTTGCCTTGAAATATTCGTTTTAGCGATATATCATTAATCAAACTTAGAAAAGAACTACATTGCTCCCTAGAATTTTTCTACTGAGAATTGGAAAATATATGATTTGTGAAAAATGCGGAAAAAATGATGCGAATATATTTTATAGTGAAGTAAAAGGTAAAGAAAACCATAAGCATTGTCTTTGTACAAGCTGTGCCAATGAGATTATTCCTGTTATCGAAAAGCCTAATATGGGGGATTCTTTGCAAAAAATGCTGGCGGATTTTTTGGGAATAATCTTTAGTGAGATTGCAGCAACAGAAAAACAAGGGGATGGTGTATGCTCTTTTTGCAATATGACATTCGAGGATTTCCAAAAGAATCCCCGCTTAGGCTGCGCTCGTGACTATGATGTTTTCCAATCTACTATAGAAGGCATGTTAGCATCGCTACATAGTAGCACCAGACATGTTGGTAAAAAACCGCAAGCCTTTTTAAAACGAAAAGACAATTTTGTGAAATTGCAAGAATTTCAAGAGCAACTAAAAAAAGCAATATCAGAAGAAAGATATGAAGATGCCGCCGCGATCAGGGATCAGATTGCAAAGCTAGAAAGGCAAGGGCATGGAATTTTATAGCTTAATAACACAGACACCTCCTATTTTTTTGAAAGGCCATGGAAAGGATGCTGATGTCGTTATGTGCAGCCGATTGAGGCTTGCCAGAAATCTGGAAGGCTTTATTTTCCCAGGCCGAAGCAACCAGGAGGAAAATGCAAAATCTTTGGAATTCATTTCCCAACGCCTACAGAGTATCCAGGATTTTAAAGATTATCAATATATAGCACTAAAATCACTGAAAGAAAATGAATTATATATACTTTTTGAAAGACATTTGATCAGCAAGGAACATTTAAAAAGCTCCATGCCCAGAGGCATTTTTTTTAAAAAAGATGAAGTGATTTCTATTATGATCAATGAAGAAGACCATTTGCGAATCCAGATCATGAATGCAGGTTTGCGTCTAAAGGAGCTATGGCAGGAAATCAATAAACTGGATGATTTGCTGGAAGAGCATATTCCCTATTGTTTTCATGAAAAATTTGGATACCTCACCGCGTGCCCTAGCAATGTTGGAACAGGACTTAGAGCTTCTGTCATGCTTCATTTACCTGGCTTAAATTTTACAAACCAAATGTCGAAAATACAAAAAGAGCTATCAAAGCATCATTTTGTACTTCGCGGTCTTTATGGTGAAGGAACTGTTCCTTTGGGGGATTTCTTCCAGCTTTCTAACCAAAGAAGCTTGGGTCTGACAGAAGAGCAAATTGTGTCTAAGCTTGAGATTCTTGTGCCTCAGATTATACAATACGAAAGAGATGTAAGAGAAAAAATGCTTTTGCATAACTATCAGGATATTTTTGCTATGTTCCAAAAAGCCCAGGAATCGCTTTGCGATGAAAAACCACTGAATCTGCAAGATCTGATGGAATGCCTTTCCAGGGTTCGTCTTGGGGCTGCACTCAAGGTATTGCCGCTGGCAATAGAGACTGTCAATTTTTTATTCTTGTTTTCTCTAAGTGCAAATCTGGATAGAATTTTCCCCTCGCCAGTACCAGATGAAGAACAAGACAAATTCCGCGCTCGTGTCTGCGAAAGGTTTTTTAAGCTGAAAAAGAAATAACAAAAGCAATCTTCAACCATTTGGCTATGAGCAAAGAAGAAAGCGATCTATGAAATATACACAATTTGAAAAGAGTATCCAGAAAAGTCCGTTGAAGCCTGTTTATATCATTCTTGGCACAGAAAAGTTTCTAAAAACACAAGCCATGGATTTGCTCAAAAAAAAGGTAGGGGAAGGATGTTTTTACAAAGAATATGCTTCTGACGAAAATTTTTCATCGCAGAATCTTTTTGCTGATCTTTACTCCGAATCCCTTTTTGATGAGCGCAATTTCATTGTTTTAAAAGATGCTGGAAAAATTTTTTCCAAGCTAGGCGACCCGCTCATGAAATACCTCCAGTCGCCATGCTCTTTTTCTACTTTAGTCCTGGAACTGGACAAGATCGACCAGCGCACAAAGCTAGGCAAATTCTTAAAAGAGTACGATTCCATTATAGAATGCGAGCCGTTGAAGGAAAATGTCCCATGGAGCAGGGAAAATGAACTGGTGAAATGGATTTGCCAGTATATGGAACGCTATCAGAAAAGAATCAAATATGAAGCTGCTGAAATGCTTTCAGAATACGTTGGAAATAATCTCAGCGACCTTGCGCTTCAAATAGAAAAGCTTGCTGTGTATGTAAAAGAAAAGAAGGAAATTGTGCCTGATGACATCAAAGCGATTGTTCAGGCAACGCGAAAGGTCAATGTGTTTGATTTTCAGGATGCTATTTCTTCCAAAGACCTTAAAAAAGCCGTAAAACTTTGTGATTTGATCTTTAAAAGATATGTTTCCACACAAGATGGGACAACTTTGTCCGATCATACAGGCATTGCCTTATATTTGATCAAAATGATCCACAAACGAATGAAAGATATATGGAAAATTTCGATTTCTCAGGATACTAAAAATATACATTCTTTTGTTGTCAGCAAACTTCAGGATCATTGCAAGAACTTCACCGCTGATAGTCTTAGAGAGATCTGGCGAAAGATACTAGAGGCACAGATGGATGTCAAGATTTCCAGAACAGACCCCGCCCTGTCTATAGAAAAGCTAGTCTTTTTTATTTGTGCAGCGAAAACCCAAGAAAGAAGATAGCACAAATTATGAGATGGAAAGAAATATTAAAAAAATGCGAAGCTTTGGCAGCCAATCTCAACATAAAAAATCAAGATGTCTTTAAGCATTTTGTAGAAGAATGGGAAAAATCCAAAGACCTTTCCTTTTATACCCGACTCCAGGAGCAAAACAAGCAGCTTCTGGATGTTTTGGAATTGAACACCATCCTGAATTCCAGGCAAAGCAGCAATTCTATCCTCATGGCAATTCTGGATAAAGCCATAGAAACCACGAGGGCAGAAAGAGGCTTTCTTCTTTTAGGCGAGCAACCAGAGGTTACGATTGCCAGGAATTTCGATAAAGAATGGATACAAGATCCTGCTTTCAAGATCAGCCGATCGATTGCCCAATCTGTTCTCACAACAGGAAAGCCTTTGGTTACCTCCAATGCGCAAGAAGAGCCAGGAATAGAATCGTGCGGATCGGTGAGAGACTTAGGGCTTCGCTCTGTGGTATGCCTTCCTTTGAAAACCAAAGAAAAAACATTAGGCGTTTTATACCTGGACAATCGTTTTTGTCTGGATGCTTTTTCCTGCCACTTTTTTCCTGTTTTGCAGGCTTTGGCAGATCAGGTTTCCCTGGTTATATACAACACTCAGCTTATGCAGACTTTGGACAAAACAATGCAAGAATGGAAAAAAAGCCAGGAATCCAAAGAAAATGCAAGAGATGCAAATGCCTATAGCTCTCTTTGTAGCAAAGAAGAAGAGCTTTCTGGAGTATATCGTTTTGGCGATATTCTAAGCGTGAACCTGCAAATGAAGAACCTATTCCAGATAGCCCGTCAGGCCGCTCTTTCCGATGTTCCCATCTTGATTACAGGAGAAAGCGGTACAGGAAAAGGTCTTTTGGCAAAAGCCATCCACCAGGCAAGCAAGCGGAAGAATGGCCCTATGGTTAGCGAAAACTGCGCAGCCATCCCTGACACGCTTTTAGAAAGCGAGCTTTTTGGCTATGTGCAGGGTGCTTTTACAGGAGCTATGGAAAATAAAAAAGGTCTTTTTTCCATAGCAGACAAAGGCACTCTTTTCCTGGATGAAGTGGGAGATATGTCGCTTTCTATGCAAGGGAAGCTACTGAAAGCATTGGAAACGGGAACAATACGTCCTGTTGGATCTTCTACCTGGCAAAAAGTAGACATCCGTATACTTTGCGCCACACACCGCCATCTTCCTGATCAGATCGCGCAAAATCTCTTCCGAGAAGACCTATGGTATAGACTCAGAGTTGTTGCCCTGGAATTGCCCCCTTTGCGGCAAAGGATCGAAGATATACCTGTTCTGGTGCAGCATTTTTTATCTCAATCCCATGAAGCCCTGGAAAAAAAAATCCAGGAAATCGAATCCAGTGCCATGGAGATTCTTCTGAACTATCCCTGGCCTGGCAACATAAGAGAGCTAGAACACGAAATCAAAAAAATTGTTGCCTTAAAAAGAAAAGGCGAAAAAATAACCAAAGACGATGTGGCTTCTCTAAAAACCGATGCTCCAGGCTATATTCCTATACCCTCTCGCCTTTCTTTAAAAGAAGCAGTACAACGCTTTGAGAATAACTATATTCTCCAAACCCTTTCTGAAACAAAAGGCAATAAAACCGAAGCCGCCCGTCTCCTAGGCGTTTCCAGGAGAAGCCTATACAACAAATTTTCTCCACCTTAATCTCATGCGTGTTAACTTTTCGATGCAAATCTTTACCCTGAAAGGGTTTTATATACTAGCCCAGGGCAACGCCCTGGGTAAAAAGGATAATGAATTTTAGCTACCCAGGGTGTTGCCCTGGGCTGGTATGTTAAACCACTACGGGGTAAAGAATTATATGAAAAGTTAACACGCATGACCTTAATCTTTAAGTTGAGTAGGATATTCTGCGAACGGGCATAAAATGAACTAAATTTTTTCCCCGAAAGGGGATCAACGTGAATAGCCGCAGTTGTACCTGCTGTTAGCTAGGAGAAAAAAATTATGAATATCCAAGATGTTCTGTCTATTTTTGCTTTTCTTGTCTCTGTATTTTTAGTGTATGCCCTGGAATTTTTGCTGTTGGTTCACTTTTTGTCGAATCGCATCCAAAAAAAAGCCACAAAGCATAATTCATGGTATTGGGCTTTGCATGGAGTTGCTTTTGTGGGAATATGCTGCATGCTTTATGGCTATTTTATTGAACCCTATTGGATACAGGTAAATTTCTTTACGATCCATACAGAAAAATTGCAGAAAGCCCATTTTCGGGTGGTTCATATCTCGGATTTGCATTGTGATCCTGTTATGAGAGCCGAAGAAAGCCTGGTACAAAAAGTTGCAGCGTTGAAACCTGATATTGTAGTTTTTACAGGAGATTGCATCAACGGCCCTCAAGGGGCAAATTTATTCCAAAGCACCATGTCGCGAATTCAAGCAGAATATGGCAAGTATGCTGTTTTAGGAAATTGGGATATCAAATGGACACACATAGACCGTTTTGCTAATACAGGATTCAAAGTGTTATACAGCGAAGAGATTTCCTGCACCAAAGAGGGCGAAAGCATTAAAATTTTAGGGCTAAGCGATTATTTCTCAGACTTTCCCAAAGATTCTTTTCCTTTGTCCAGGGATTTTTTCAGGATTTTTCTCTATCATTATCCTGATTTGATAGAAAATATAGGCAATTCCCCCGTTTCTCTATACCTTTGCGGCCATACTCACGGCGGACAAGTTGCTTTGCCTTTCTATGGAGCGTTGATTACCCTTGCAGAGCATGGGAAAAAATATGAAGCTGGCTTATACAAAGTAGGAGATACAACCCTTTATGTAAACCGAGGAATCGGCATGGAAGGTGGCAAAGTACCCAGAGTTCGCTTTTGGGCAAGGCCAGAAATTGCTGTTTTTGATATTGTTCCGTCAAAAGGAAAGCTCCATGATAGATAATATAGGAAAGTTTTGCCTCTTTCAAGGGAAGAGGGAAGAGGCTTCTTACCTTCAGGATCAAGAATGGGGAGATAATGCAGTTTATGAAGTAATACGTATCATAGAGGGAATACCACTTTTCCTGGAAGAGCATTACCTGCGCCTCCAAAATTCCATGAATATGTGCAATATACAAATTCCCCAAAGCCAAGAAGAAATTTGCCATAGCATAAAAGAACTTGCGAATCTCAATCAAAAGAAAAATTGCAATGTAAAGCTTCTCGTTTATGCAGATAAGGGAATTGCTAAGACTTTAGCGTATATTTGCAAAAGCTACTATCCTGGAAAGAATGAAATAGAAAACGGTGTACATACAAGCCTTATTTTCTGGGAAAGACAAGATCCCAATGCCAAAATACTCAGCAGCATATACAAAAAGGCAGTGGCCCAAAAGATGCAAGAAACAAATGCCTTTGAAGTCCTTCTTGTGAATGCCCAAAAACAAATTACCGAAGGAAGCAGATCCAATGCCTTTTTTATAAAAGAAAATGTTGTTTTTACAGCACCTGATGAGCTTGTATTGTTGGGGATCACAAGAAATTTTATAATCAAGGCTTGCCAAAAGCTGAATTTCCGATTGTCCATGCAGCCGATAGGTGTGGATGCCCTTGGTGCTATAGAAGGGGTTTTTCTTACTGGAACATCGATCAAAGTTTTGCCTGTTGCCAGCATTGATATTCAAAAATTTTCATCCGCAAGGCATACTATGATCTTAGCTATAAAAGACGAATATGAAAGAATGATTGAAAACTACATTCATCGAACAATTTGATTTTGTATCCTGGGGATAATCCCCAGGCTTTATAACTCAACCGCCACACATCACACAACGCAGTTCATAGAGCTATTTTTTTCTGAGAATCCAGGCGCATAGAATGCCAAAAAAAGCCAAAAATAGAGAAGATGGCTCAGGCACCATGTTGTAGACTTCCACAACATCAGATGAAGACAAAGCACGATTATAGAAACGCACTTCATCCATAGCACCTAGAAAATAGTATCCAGAGCCTTCAGGCTCTAAGCCAAGGAAAATCTGTCCACCATCCTTGCTAAAGGTAGTGGAATTATAAGCAACTCCATCCAGATAGATTTTGGCTGTTCCATTGCTAAAGGTATAGGCAATATGATGCCATCCGCCATTCCATGCGTTTGTACCTACTGCCATAGTGTTAGCATAATAGTTATACTGGTCTTGAACACCAATATTAGAGTTGCCAGAATCTTTACCAATAAAAAACGACTGGCTGCTAGCACCAAATCCATTCGTATTCGATCCAACCAAAGCACGGTAGGAATCGGATGTAGAACCTGTATATCTAAACCACAGGGAAACACTAAAATAGCTGTAGTTTTGGCGATATAAAGGAGTTGCAAAATAGTCATTCCCATCAAAATACAAAGCACTGCTGGCATTACCAAATCTGTCCGTTGTGTAAGAAGCACCATAGATCGTGCCTGTCTGGCTATTACCAGAAAAATCGCTTGCTGTTCCATTCATTGTATAGTGAGCAATCAAACCTGTTAATGCATCAGCAAAAGCTATAGAGCTAATCAACACCAGCAAAATAAAGAAGTTTTTTTTCATATAAAAATCCTCTATCTCTTCCCAAAAATATATACAGCAACAAGACTTAAGCACATCAAAAGTACACTGGAAGGTTCAGGAACAACGCCATTGGAAATGGTAAAAACCTCGATGTTGCCATAGACGAGGTTGTAGGAATAAGCATGACTATTATTTCCTTGATAAACACCATTGGAATAATAGTATTGGTCGCCCAAAAGATTCATCGCAGTTCCATTTCCGTATGTATTATAACCATTAGGGTAGCTAGAAGGAAAGTGGTTAAGAACGTATCCGCTATTCAAGGTAGAATCAACATAGATTTCATGTGCTGCACCAAAAGTAGGACCATAGCTACTGTGGTTGTATGTCTGATAGCCTGGATAATGATACCCTGTCTGTGTGAATTTGCGGTTTTCTGTGAGGTTGAAAATGAAAGCACTGCGGTCGCTCGTTACGGTATAGCTGCTAGAAGTGTTCCAGCTAAAAGGATTGTAACCGCCAATGATTTCATTGTAATTTCCACTAACATGGATCACGCTGAAAGTTCTCCCTTGCCCATCTACCTTATTGTGGAAAGCATTGGAGCTTGCTCCATCTACGCTTTTGCTGAAAATACGGGTTAAGGTGATAGGGCCTTCTCCTAGCCATTGTTCCAACTGGTTTGCGTATTGTTCTGTCAAAAGGCTGCTGCTTCCCTGGATCATAGCAGCATAGCTGAAGCTTACCATCATCATCATACAAAAAAGAATAAAAGTTCTCATAACAAATCTCCTCATGATAAATACAATATTGTTGAATTAGGTAACTGCTCAAAAGTCTTTGTATTAATCTTTAATCTTGAACTTCTCAAGACATAAGATTTTACCGCAGAGACACAGAGAACGCAGAGAAGAAAAA
>JABWCH010000322.1 GCA_013359215.1 Candidatus Brocadiia bacterium
TGCAAGCTCTTTTCATGAAAAAAAAGGATCTATTTTTCGATCTTGGAAGAAAAACAAGGTTTATGTTAATTTTTAGCATAACCTATTGGAAAATAAAAACATAAAAGTTTTTAAAGGGGTTTTGGGGGAAAATTTTTACAAAAATTTTCCCCCAAATAAAAATCTCTTTGCGTAACTCCTAATATTAATTCGACAATGTTAAATCAGGATCTTTCTTTGTATAGTGCCTAAGAATTTTTTGGAATAGCACAGCATCAATCTCAGAATTCTTATGAAGAAATAGTACCAGGGATTCTCGGAATTTTGGCCTGCAAACTGCATGTCTTCAGGAGAGATCCCTGTAAATAGCTTTCCTTTTAGGTATATTCCTTTGTCCAGGATACGCTCTCTGCTCTGAACATTGAAGAAGACCAAGTCCTTTGTGCGAAAAGGAACAAAAAAATGCTGGCATATTTGCTTTGCCAATGCAGAGAGGCTCTTATCCTGTGCCATTTTAAGCCGACATAACAATGAGACAGGGATTTCCCAAAGGCGTTGTACCAGGAACAAAGCAACGAGCATCCTTCTTAGTGTCCCTGTTTTGGAGGCATTCTGGAGGATCTTTTCCCAATCCCAATCCTGGCGGGATTGTACAATCATGGCAATGTCAACAAGCCAAAGTATTTTTTGCCAGAAATGCTTACTACCATGTAGACACAAATACACAAGCGTATCCTCTGGCGATAGGCAGCATACTTTGTGTCCAGAGAATTCTTGTTGTATTGTATTCTTATACAAAAGGCCATTAGAAAAATCCTGGTACATAAAATTTTCCAAAAGCTTCCAGTGGAGTTCAACGGATATTTTATGAGAAGGATGGCATAATTTAAAATGATGGCTTGCCTTGAGATATACATTTTTTCCTTTAGAAATAGGTATTGTTTCTTCATAGCCACAAGAAACAAGAATTTTTTTCGCATCCAAAACTTCTGCTTCTGGAACGAGAATGTCTAAATCGCAATATTCTCTTAAAGCCATGTTTCCATAGTATAGTTCTGCCAGAACAGGCCCTTTCAAAGGGATTGCCTGGATGCTATGCTGTTGTAAAAGCTGTAAGATTTTGCAAAGTTCCTGAGACATTTTAAAGGCATAAATAACATTTCCCTGCCAATAGCTTCTGAATCTTTGTCTTATATCCTGTGAAACAATATCTTTATAATTTTGCTTTATATTATGCCATAATAAAGACGTTATTCCATGTATAGAGGCAAGTTTAAGTACATAATCCCAATCTTGTATTTCCAATACTAAAGTACGAATAAAGTCTATTTCCTGAGCATTTTTTTGAGGAAAAGCACACAGCAAAACAAATTTTTCCTCAGCCTTAAAAGAAGAGAAATCAAAATATCTCATGGTACTCTCATATTTTCGCAGCAATATTGAATGAATGTTTGGCGTAACCTATCCCAGACAAGCCGAAACCAAAAAGGTATGAATCACGAATGAGACGAATATACAAATAACGCGAATGAAATTTTTATAAAGACTATTCGTGTCATTCGGCCATTCGTCTTATTCTTGATAAAAATCTTTGCTTTTTCGGCAAACATCTAACTTTTTAGTTTCTATTTTTAAATTTATATAAATATATAAAATATTTCAAATAAAATCAATCAAAGTTTTTAGGGGGTTTGGGGGAAAATTTTTAGAAAAACTTTTTTTCTCCAATAAAAGTCTCTTTGAATCGCATTCTAAGCTTAAAATATGCCATAGGTATCGTCTGGCAAAATGCTTTGGCGTGGAGCATTCTGGATGGAATCATCCTGATTATACAAAGCACTTTGCCCATCCTGGTTTTGTATTTAACAAAAGAAGTTGTGGATTTGGTTGCCGCAGGATTTTTATCGGCAAACAAAAAAGCAGCGTTTGAGGATGTTCTTATGGCTATAGCCATGTTAGGGGCTGCAACCTTATTCACTACATTGCTTACTTTAGCCTCTAGCCTTATTTATGAGGCAAAAAACCACAAGATTTCCAGGCATATTGAGCATGTTCTTCTGAGCAAATCAGTAAAAATCGATTTAGAATACTATGAAAGCTCACAATATTACGATACGCTCCACCGCGCGCAAAAGGAAGCTCCCTATCGTACAGGGCAAATCGTAAGCAGCCTATTCAAATTTTTACAGAGCGTTCTCACTCTTCTGGCTTTGATCGGGCTTTTGTTTTCTGTCCATTGGATGGCATCTTTGGTATTGTTTGCCATTGCCATTCCTGGTTTTTTGTGCCGATTGTGGTATGCAAACCAGATTTACCATTGGCAGAAAAAACAAACCCCTTTAGAAAGAAAAATGGGATACTTCCAATGGCTGCTGACAAACGGAACTTCTGCCAAGGAAATCCGACTTCTTGGTTTAGGCGATTTTTTTATCCATCGCCTGATGGAATTGCGCCATACAGTATATAAAGAAAAGCTAAACTTATCTCTACGCCATTCCATAATAAACATGATCGTTCAGAGCAGCAGTGTTTTGGCAATTTTAGGATCTTACACTGTAGTGGCTTACAACACAGTTCAAGGGAATCTCAGCATTGGTGATATGATTATGTACTATCAGGCTTTGCAACGTGGACAAGGATATTTGCAAAACGCGTTCCAGAGTCTTTCCCTAGTTTATGAAGATAGCCTTTTTTTATCCAATTTTTATGAATTTATTGATCTAAAATCCAAAATACAAGATCCTGAAAACCCTGTTGCCATCCCCAGTCCCCTTTCTCAGGGAATTCGCTTTGAACGTGTTGGATTCCAATATCCAGGGAACTCCTGCAAGACGCTTCAGGATATAGAGATTGACATTCCAGCAGGACAGATGGTTGCTTTTGTCGGAGAGAATGGCTCAGGCAAGACGACTCTTGCCAAGATTCTGTGTCGCTTGTATGAGCCTATGGAAGGGGCTGTTCTTTTGGATGGAATAGACATACGCAATTTTTCTCTAAAAGATCTGCGCAACCAGATAGGGGTGATTTTCCAAGATTATATTCAATATCATGCCACAGCAAGAGAAAACGTATGGTTTGGCAATATTGGTGTTTCATCTCAGGACAAGAAAATACTTTTATCCACTCGAATTTCTGGTGCGCATGAAGTGATTTCTGGATTACCAGAGCAATATGAAACAATGCTAGGCAAATGGTTTGAAAACGGCAAAGAACTCAGCATGGGTCAGTGGCAAAAGATAGCCCTGGCCAGGGCCTTCATGAAAGATTCACAAATCCTTGTCCTGGATGAACCTAACAGTTCCATGGATGCCCAGGCAGAATATGAATTTTTTAAAGAATTTAGAGCAGTTGCCAAGGGCAAAACCGCTATTCTCATCAGCCATCGTTTTTCTTCTGTTCGTTTAGCAGACTATATCTATGTTTTGGACAAGGGACGCATCATAGAACAAGGCAACCACGAAGACCTGATAGCCCAGAACGGCAAATACGCTTATTTGTTCCATCTACAGGCACAAAACTATCGCTAAAGTTGGCATGAAAAAAATTTTTTTATCAAGGATTAGATAATTTTCTTGTGCTAATATGTAAAGAGTCCATAACATTGTCAAATAATTTTCAATTTATATTGATTCTTTTGCTTTTTATATGTTAAAATTCCGCACAGGAAATTTATAGGAAAATGTTTATGGATTTAGCTCCTAATCTGGATACATCAGAAAAGTATTTTATCACGAATTTTGCGAATAGACGAATAGCACGAATCGATCATCGTATTCGTGTTATATGTGTTATTCGTGTCATTCGTGATTTTAAAATTAGGAGCTAAGTCAATAAGCGTTTATAGGAATTTAAATAGAATGATCCATGAAGATCAAATATTTGTTTTGTCTTCCCATATCGCAGTAGAGTCTTTTTCCGATGGTGCTTTGTTGTTCATGGCAGAGAATCGCCAGTTGCTGGAGTTCAATCTAACAGCAGACAGGATACTTTCGTATACTGACGGACACCATAGTGTTCAAGAAATTGCCAGTATCATAGCCAATATGTACGATATACCATTAAGAGAAGCACTCCAAGATACGATGATTCTCTATGAAGAATTGCACAGGCAAAAAATTGTTTTCCCAGAAAATCCTTTAAATAAGAAAGGAATTATGACACAAGTGGAAAGAAATGAACGATATATGCGCAATCCAGATGTCGGTTTGAGAGAAGAGGATGAAGACGGGGGACTTTTGTTCAACCCTGATACAAACCAGGTAAAAGTACTCAACCCTACTGGTTTATTCGTCTGGAAGCACTGCGATAGCCATCATGGCATAGAAAGCATAATCCTGAAACTCCAAGAAGCCTTTGATGATGTTCCAGAAAAAGAAGTCAGAGCGGATGTGCTTTCTTTTCTGGAAGAAATGGAAAAATCAGGTTTTTTAGGAAAAGTCTTGCATGAATAAAGGCACGATTCTCTCTTCTCCCAAGCAAATAGATATAGCCATCACAGGGCGTTGCAATCTGCGCTGCGAGTATTGCTTCTATGCTGATGAAATGGTTGCCAGAACCGATCTCCCTACCCAAAAATGGCTAAATTTTTTTGAGGAGCTTGGAAAATTAGGAGTCATGCGCGTTTGCCTCACAGGCGGAGAAGTATTTACCAGATCGGATTTTTTCACTTTACTAGATGGGATCATTGCCAACAGAATGCGGTATCAGATTTTAAGCAATGGAACTCTCATCACAGAAAATATCCTTTCTCAGTTGAGCATAGGCAAACGAAGGCTACGCATGGATTCTATCCAGATTTCTATTGATGGATCTTGTGCATCAATACACGATAAAAGTAGACCCAATAGTTTTGATCGAGCAGTCCAAGGTCTTAGCTTGCTGAAAAAAGCAGGCTATCCTGTTGCGGTTCGTGTGACGATAAACCGCTATAACCTGCATGATTTAGAAAACATCGCCCGCTTTCTTTTAGAGGATATGGGGCTGCCATCCTTTAGCACGAACGAAGCGATGCCTATAGGTTCAGGCTGCCAAAATGCGGCTTCCATGTCTCTTACTTCCACGGAAAGATTCCAGGCAATGCAAACCCTGGATCATTTATTGAAACGCTATCCTGGCCGCCTTACTGCCCAGGCTGGCCCCCAGGCTAAATGCAAAGCATATCAGGAAATGGAAGATGCGCGAGAAACAGGCATAAAAACCACACGATGGGAGATGGGTTTTTTAACTGCCTGCGGCTGTGTATTTTCCACGATGGCTGTTTATCATGATGGAAGTATTGTGCCATGCCACATGCTTCCAGGAGTAGTCTTAGGCAATATTTGCCATGATTCGCTAAAAGAAATATGGCATACTCATCCTCAGATGAAAGCACTCAGAGAAAGGCGTAGTATTCCTATGCACAAGGTGCAAGGCTGCCAGACATGCGAATGGAACGAGTATTGTAATGGAAGCTGTCCAGGACTGGCACATCAGTTGACAGGCGATTTTAACCGCGCCAATCCAACCGATTGCTATCGTAAATTTTTATTAGAAAAGGAAAGCAATGATGCCTTGCGAAGCTGACCTTAGCCATGATAACCCTTCTTTGCCTCTAAAAAAAGAACTGCCTGAAGGCGTTCCTGCTTTAAGCTCTCTATATCTTTATATTGCAGGAGTTTGCAATCTGGCATGCAAACATTGCTGGATAAAACCTGGCTTTGACCCTCATCAAAAAAGCAGCAGCTTCATGAAGCTAGAGTATATCGCCAAGGCAATCCAGGAAGGAAAGCCAATGGGACTTTCTTCTATGAAGCTGACAGGAGGCGAGCCAACTTTGCATCCTCAATTTCGCGAAATCGTGAGCATGATCGCCGAAGCCAGACTGTCTATAACCATAGAAACCAATGGAACTTTAATAGACCAGGAATTAGCTCGTTTTTTAAAACAGCACAATGTAGTGCATGTTTCTGTGAGCCTGGACGGAAGCGATGCGCTGACCCACGATACATTGCGTGCTGTTGCTGGCAGCCATGAAAAGGCTATTGCAGGGATCAAAGCCTTAGTTTCCGAAGGCTTTAGACCCCAGGCTATCTGCACATTGCATAAAGGCAATGCTTCCCAGATAGATCAGGTGGTAGCTCTTGCCGAAAGTCTAGGTTGCGGGTCTGTCAAATTTAATCATGCGCAGCCTATGGGACGAGGAGAAGATTTTTCTGCTAACCAGGGAATGGATGTTGCGGAAATTATAGAAATCCATAAGCGGATAGAGAAACAGCTTATTCCCCAGAGCAAAATTTCTATTTCTTTTGACATTCCTTTTGCTTTTTATTCGATTCGTAAGCTATCGACAAAAAATTTAGGGCGTTGCTGCATTCTCCATATTCTGGGGATGTTGGCAAGCGG
>JABWCH010000323.1 GCA_013359215.1 Candidatus Brocadiia bacterium
TGGATACAGGATTAGCGTAGAGCTACAAACTGGAAGTTCGTTTACAGGTACTACTTGTATCCTTGTGTCGCGTCCCTACTCGACTAGCAAGTAGGGTAAAAGATTATAATTTTTTTAAAAAAAATGTCAATCTTTAAATTATTCAGTGGCTACGCAGGTACTCGTAAAATTTTCTATTGCTTGAGCGATTCTTGCCATTGTTGTATGAATTCTTTTGCTTTTTCCACTGCCATTTGCTTTGGGGGAGTGCGTGGATTTTGGGACGCTGCTTTTCTTACTTCGCTATCTTCATCTAAAAGAAGCTTGGCTAAAGCCCCTTGGGGGGTTTTTATATTCTTTGCTACAGATTCTCTTATGCTTTTGTTTCTTTCAAAAGAAAGCCAGACCAGAATTTTTTCTGGTGTACTGGGATTCTGGCCTACCCATCGCTTCCTGTCTCCTCCTTCTTTGCTCAGGATTTCTAGTTTTTCAGGTGAAGTTTTAGGATTTGCTGCCACTTTATCTTTAACAAGAGAACTAGCATCCTCTGCCATACCGTCTAAAATATACCTGGGTGTTTTAGGATTTCCTGCGACAGCTTCTCTTACTGAGCTATCGCTGTCTTTAGATAGAATTTGCAAAGTGAGTTCAGAGATGTTCTGGTGGCTTGCCATACTGCTACGAACCAAAGGGTCTTGATCGTTTGCCAAAGAATCTATCTCCTGGCTTGTCAAATCTGTTTTTTTAGCCCATTTCCTTTTGGATTCCAGACAACTTCGCTTTACCTTGTCACTTTTGTCATTGCTGAGTTTATCCAGATATAGCAAGGGTGTTTTGGGATTTTTTGCGATGGAAGCGCGTATCCACTCGCTTTCATCGTCTATCATACCTAACAATGTTTCTTGGGGAGTATTGGGATTTTCTGCGATCTTTTCTCGTACCTGTATGTCTTTATGTTTGGATAGCTGTTGCAAAATTTCTATGGGAGTATTGGGATGGGCTGCAATGCCAGCAACAATTTCTGGATTTTCGCTGGAGAGCTTCGCCAAGATTTTCGCTGGTGTTTTTGGATTTTCTACAACGGCTTTTGCAATTATGCTTTTATCTTCTGCTAGAGGGTCTTTTGTATCCTTTTGTGCCAAGGGATGGTTAAGCAGCTCTTCTAACATTTCTGGAGTTGCTGAAGGGTTTTTTGCTACTGCTTCTCTTACATAAATATCTTCATCTTTACAAAGTTTCTGCAAGGCAGAAAGAGGGGTTTTTTCATTCTCTCCGACTTTTACGCGAGTGTAGGTATCCAAATCCTCAGAAAGCTGCTGCAATGTTTCTGGTGGTGTTGCTGGGTCCATCGCCATATTTCTTTTTTCTGTGGGGGTCTTACATCCTGGAATTCCCAACAAAAAAAAACAGCAAAAAAACACAAACAGAATGTTTTTCATAGATTTTTTCTTTCATAAAGCAGAACAAAGGAATTCTTCCAATAAATTTTGTGCTACTTTCCTACGATAAAGCGCAGTAGATCTTATATCATCAATGGGTTGCAGCTCCTTGCCTATAAGAGATACTGCTTCTTGTATGAGTTTGTGGTTCAATTCGTTTCCCAGAAGAAGCTCTTCTGTTTTGTTGCTTCTATAAGTATAAGGCATAACGCTCCCATAAACAATCCGAATGCTTTGTATTTTTTTTTGTCCATCCAGGCTGAGTCTTCCTGCTAAAATAACTTTTGATATTGCCTGTGCCTTGCGCTCTCCGACTTTTCGATAGTATTCATGATCTTTTGTCTGAGGAATAGGAATGGTAATTTTTGTAATGATTTCTTGAGGACTTCTATCCATTTTTTTATAACCATGATAAAAATCTGATAAAAGCACTTGCCTTTCGTTGTATGCTGAAGCAAGAGTGATTTTTGCATCATATACCATCAGCGCAGGAACGCCATCAGCAGCAGGAGAAGCATTTATAATATTTCCTGCCCATGTTCCTCTTGTCTGGATTCCTATAGCACCAACAACCTTCGCAGCATGCAAGAGCAATTTCATATTATTTTGAAAATAAGGATGCATTCGGACATCCATATAGGTCGTCAAGGCAGAAAATACTACTTTGTTATCTTGGATCTGTATGCCTTGCTTGAGTTCGGGGATATTGAATAAATCCAGATAGCTTCCTGCTGGAAGTCTGCGGTAGTTAAGATAAACCATAAGATCTGTTCCTCCTGCCATAGGAATAGGAGCAGGTGTTCCTTGCAAAGCCATCAAAGCTTCTTGGAGTGAGGGGCAGGAAACGACACAATAGTCTTGCAAATAGTTTCTCATTTTTTTTCTCCACAACAGCATTCTCTCTTTTCCATGGCATGCTGGCAAGCGGAAAAGATTTTAGTATATCCTGTACATCTGCATAGATTCCCAGATATTGTCTCGGTAAGATCTTTGGCGATCCTGGGATCATTGTAATAGGCTGTAGCACTTAAGATCATTCCAGGTGTGCATATTCCACATTGTGCCCCGCCGTCTCTGAGAAAACTTTCTTGTAAAGGATGCAATTTCCCTGCCTCTTCAAGACCTTCTATTGTAATGATTTCATGACCATGTACCTGGCAGACAGGAACAATGCAGCTCATGACAGGCTTGCCATCCAATAAAACAGTGCATGCCCCACATTCGCCTTCTCCACATCCTTCTTTTGTTCCCTTCAGGCCAACATCTTCTCTGATGGCATCCAAGAGGCGTTTCATGGGATGAATTCTGCCTGACCACCTTTTGCCATTAATGGTAAATTCTATCTCTTGTTTTTGAAATCCATTCATAATCGAACCCTTATCCATAAAGAGATTTTTATAATGATGATGATATTACTCTATCCAATGAGCAAGATAAAATTTTTCGGATAAAAATTTACCGCAGCAACGAAGAGAGTATAGAGAAAATTAGCATGGCTAATAGAAATTAAGAAGTTAGATGTTTACCAAAAAAAGCAAAAATTTTTATCACGAATAAGACGAATGGTCGAATAGCGCGAATAGTTTTTATAAAAATTTTATTCGCGTAATTTGTATATTCGTCTCACTTGTGATGAATACCTTTTTGGTTTTGGCTTGTCTGAGATAGGCTTTGCTAATATTTTCCCTTTTCGTCCTGCGGTGGATTTTGGAAAACTTTATTTACAGCAGTTTTGATATGGATTGCATATAAAACCAGGTAAGATTTTGAACCACAGATAAACACAGATGAACACGGATAATTTTATCCGTGTTTATCTGTGTTCATTCGTGGTTCTTTGCTTTTAATGTATGCAATCCATCTGGAACACGCTGTAGTAAATCAAGCAACTATGGATTTTCCTGGGATTTAGAAATCAACATGGTGATTTGTTCTTCTGGAATTTCAATTCCATAAGCAGGAATATTTTTGGAAAGGTTTTCTTCTTCGATTAGCTGCTTGGCTTGTTTGTTTTTGCCTTCCAGGCAATAGTGCCAGGCTGCAATGTAAGAAAGAAGATAATAGTGTTCTCCTTTCCCAAGATTTGCTACTTTCTGCAAACTTTCCTGGAGATCTTCTGTTCTTTTTAGTCTGGCATACAGCAAACCTGTTTCCAGATCTTTGGGTCTTTTAGTAGAAGAAGAATTCCAGTAAATAGCGTATCCTTTTTCCAGATAAAGACCTACGCCTTTAGGCAAGGGGTTCTTCATTCCCCACATAATAGAAGCAGGCTTGGTAAGATATTGCACAATATAAAGATTGCGCATGTCTTCCCATTCCTGTTCTTGCATGTCTTTTTCTTCCCAGTTTACATTAGGATCATCTTGTGGTTCTGCTTTTTCGGGCTTTTGGAGATTTTCCTTCACGGGAATTTCTTTTTCTTTTACGATTTCTTTTTTCTCAATATTTTCCTGTTTTACTTCTTTTTCTTCCTTTTTTTGAGGCTCTACATTTTCCTTTTTCTGGTTGTTGCAACCTCCTAACACGAAGCATAAAACGAGCAATATAGATAGAATCGCTCTCATAACTTTCCTCCATCAAAATATTTTGCCATACCAGTAAAAAATCTTAACTGCCTCTACGATGAGGAGTTGTTGTAATACTTTTTAATCTGGCTTTTTGCATAAGATCCGAAAAAAAATCATCCTTGTTTTCTAGCGCATTGGTTCTGGCAAGACTAAGCCATGCTTCCATGACAAGCTCGTTTTCTCTATAGAGTTTTGTATGGCGAGGCAAAATCATCCCTTCAAACTCATGATGCTGGATAAACATGATATTGAATGCTTTTTGATCTCCAAGATAATGGAATTTTGCTCCTTGCAGGCGAAAATCTTTTCCTGATATCCAAAGCCAAATTTTTTCGCCTTTGGCATCTGTCTGGGAAATAATATGGACATTCTTATCTTTTAAGTATTTTTCATACTTTAGATTGCTATCTTTGATAAGATTGGTAAGAACCATCAGTCTTATAAACCGCAAGCTTTCCTGTATATGATCTGCCAGCTTGGGGTCATCGCTTTTTTCTGCTTTGTCTTTCACGAAACGATAGGCATCTTTTCCATCCCAGCTCAAAATAGTCGAAGAACCATTTTCTGGCTCCATTTCTATTCTGAGTTTGTCTGGCTGGCGGAAGTATTCATGCAATCTGTTTTCAAATACACCATCCTTGGTATAAGATTTTACGAGCAGCTTTGCATAGATATCCTGAATTTCATGAAATTTTTTTGCTCCTCCATGGCTTTGGATGCAATTTTGCATAACAGTATGGGCATCCATTTCCTGAGAATATATTACATTGGATAACAGAAAAAAGATAGCAAAAAGTCCTATAAAAAATTTCAGATTTGTCATAATGTTTTTCCTCATTATTGCAATAGTCAAAATGGCCCTGTACAAAATGAGCAGTGACATAGTTTTGGAATAAACGCCATTTATAGCATCCCTTGAAATATGTTCAACATCATTTTGACCAGAACAGTTTTTTCTCATTATTTTATTCGCTAATGGTAATTTCAATTTTTTTGCTTAAGGCTTTTCCTGTCCAGGCAGACTTTCCAATGGTTTTGCCTGCATATTCCCAAGGCAAATCATATTCTACATAAATACTATATTTGCCTTCTTTTAGCAAGCAATATTCCTGCAAATTAAAAGAAGGTAAAAAGAAATAGCTTTGTGGCGCGATTTTCATAAAATAGTTTGCCTGAACTGGAGGGACGCTGTTTTTTTTAGGATACTTTGTAGCAAGAATCTTGCCATCATCATCAATGATATGAAACAGTATAAAATATGAAGCCTGGTTCTGGTATATTTCAATTTCCTTATCAGAATCGTTTTGCAAAAGAACATTGATAATGATGCTTTCTTCTTTTTTTACAGTTTCGTTTTGTAGTCTTGCAAAAACTCGAATGCCTTTGATGGTTTGCCCTGCTACTTCGTCAAAGCGATTTTCTACCCCAGTCACCAGCTTGATGTCTTTTAGAAGATATAGCCTTTGAGGATAAGCCCCTTCGTATTCATTCATCATAGTATAAAATTCCTGCCCAGGAACTTTTTTCAGAAAGAAAACATAGTCTATGTTTTCAAATAAAAAGCAAGGCACAGGAAATGCTTTGGGTGCGTGAAGATATTGTATCTGAAAAGAGCTGCCTATTTCGCCCTTAAAGCTTTTTTGCAATGTGCATTCTGCTGTAACCTGGAAATCTCCTTTATCATTGGCTGTTTGCTTTACAGAATTGACAATCCCTGATACAATATAGTCCGCTCTCTCTACCTTCCATTTCATAACTTCTTTTCTAACCCTGCCTGTCAAAAAGAGATCATTCTTGAGAATGCTTCTTGGTGAAAAGGTATAAAAGCGTTCATAGTTATTTTCTTGCTTGAGAAAGCAAATATATTCTCTGTTTGTATCTATTTCTTTGATTTGTTCTTCCATAGTGGGCTTGACATTGCAAAGTATTCTAGTAACACGTTGCGGCCCTTGGAGTACTTCCATAATTCTGATTTGTATTTGAGGTGTATTTTCTGCCGTCAGCTTGCCGATGGCAACCAGGTCGGATTCTCTTACAATTTTTTCTAACTCCCCTTGTTGCAACTCCCAATACTTGGGCTGGGCATGGCATACAGTCATTAGAAAAGCAAGAATTATCAAATATCTCATAATCGCTTCTCCTCATTTGAATTTTTCCAGAAAAAAACAAAAACAATCTTGCTTATAGCAAATTGAATAAGCTCTTGCAAGTTTATGCCAGACTTCTTATTTTGAAAGAACCTGCTTTTTCTTAATCTCGGATAAGCCGAAACCGAAAAGGTATTAATCACGAATGAGACGAATATACAAATTACACGAATGAAATTTTTATAAAAACTATTCGTGCCATTCGACCATTCGTCTTATTCGCGATAA